>JBBDVZ010000234.1:0-5759 GCA_040903115.1 Planctomycetaceae bacterium | reverse complement strand
GTTGCGATTGGCCTGCTGCGTCTTTTCGGCAGGGTTGGCGGGGTTCGTTTCCGCGTTGTCGGTCGGTTTCGCCTGCGCCATGGCTCCGGCGGATTGTTTCGACGTTGCACGATTCGCGTGCGTCTGTCCCTGCGACTGAGTGTTGCGGGAATCGTAGATGCGAATCATGTACTGCACTTGTTCGCCGCTTTTCAGGTTGAGCTTGCGCAAGTCGAGCTTGGCCTTGGCTTCGACGACTTTGCTTCCATTTCGATCGGCCAGCTCGAGCGGCATCCGGAAGGTTCTTTTCGACTCCGGGGCGGCCTGATTGTTGTCGCCGTTGTTTTCGTTGCTTTTTGTGGTGTTGGGGTCCTTGTTTTCGCCCTGAGTGTTTGCAGCCGGATTGGTCTTCGAAGTGGGCTGAGCCGAGCCCGGTTGATTCACTTTGGGGTCTTTCGCAGGTGTTGGCTGCTTACTCGCATCGGCGGGCGACGGCTTCGACTCGCTGCCGGCAGGCGCGGTCTTCGAGTCGGGCGATTGTTCTTTGGGATCAGCTTTGACGTCGCTGGTCCCGGCTTCTGTCTTCTCGGCTGGTGGAGCCGACGCTGCCTGCGGGTCGGCGGCAGCAGCAGCGGGTTCGGTTGGCTTTTCGGCCACTGCGGCGGCGGCGGCATCGTCGGTGGGTTTTGCTCCGTCGGTGGCGCCTTCCTGATTCTCCGCTTTCGGCGGTGTTTCACCGGATTCGAATGGCAACACTTGCGCGTTTTCCAAGTCGGGAGCCTCACCCGTGAAGACGATCAACTCGGCGCGCGAGATGCCCAAATCATCGCGGCCGGTCCACTCGATGATCACCTGATCGTCGGGACGCACGGCCATGTCGTCGTCGGGCGAAATGATACGCACTTGCGGCGCCTGGTCGCGAAACACGGTGATCGTGCACGCCGGCGGCCGCTCGTTCTCAAGGCCGTGCTGCGAGATGAGGCGCGGCACGAAACGAACCGTCTCCGTCAGCGTCGTTTGAAAGACATACCGATTGGGATCGGAGCCGGGCGCCGAAGGGAGGATCAGCAATTGGCCTTTGCCGAAATCCAGGCGAAAGGCTTCGAGCGGCTGGTCGGCGGTGAAAACAATCTCGAGCACGCTGCCCTCGATGGCGCGAACTTTCATCGGCAGCTCGTCTTTCTGGACCGCTGCCATCCGCGTGTATTCCGGGGGCGTGATCCGGAAGTCAACGCCGGCCAGTTTCGGGCGATCGTGGACCGACACGTTATGCAACTCGGTCTGGCCGTCGCCCGAGCGGAACTGGTAACTGAACGAGTTCTGGGCGGCATCGATGAGATATGCAAAACGTTTCGGGTCGGCAGCCGTCGGAGAGAGCGTGGAAACATTTGTGACATCCGACGCGGAATCGGTGATGAGCAGTTGGGCCTTGTCGCGCGGTCGACGGGTCGCTTCCGCTTCGAGTCGAATCGGCTCGCCGCGCGCCACCAGCATATCGCCGCTCGTCGCGGTGATTTGCGTGAGGCTGTGCGGGACGGTCGGCGACCAGAAACGCTGCATCAGTCCCCACGCCAGCGGCGCGTCGACCAGGAAAAACACGAGATGCCCGGCAATCGCAGCGACCAGAAACCACTGATGCTTCTTGAGCCTGTCGGCGGGGACGACGGCGTGCGCATCGACAAGGCCGGTGCGGGCGACGGCCTCGGCCATCACCTGATCGATCATCGCCTGCGAGCCGATGACGCGCGGGGCGTCATCCGATGCGGAGAGTTCGGTGACGGTTTGCCAGCGCTCCTCGAGCGAGGCGACCGACCGGTCGACGTCGGCGGCCACGTCGGCCAGACTGCGTCGATTGAGCAGCGGAATGGCAGCGAGCACAACCAGGCCCAGCCCGCCCGCCGCGATCGTCGCGTACGTCACAACCTGCCGCTGCGACGTGCTGAACAGGGTGAGCGCCCAATCGAGCAGCAATGCCGCCAGCAGCAGCACCAAAAACAACGCCAGCGCGTCGACAAGCCCCGTGAGCAGGCGCAGTCGAGACTCTCGACGGCGAACCTGTTGAAGCCGGCGATGAATGACCGGCGGAAGGGCGACAAGCTGCCGAGTGGTGCCGAGTGTTGCCATGGCTAAGTCTCTCCGTTTGAGGGTACGACTGTCAGGGTAACCCTGTTTTTTTTCTAATGGTCCATTCGAGTGTGAGCACGCCGACAACCAGCCACAAGTAGCTCCAGCGGTTCCACACCGGCGCGCGGATGATTTCTTCGTGGACGGCCGGGTCCAAGTTCGTGAGTCGAATGAGCTGCTCGACGGCGGTCGGCGAGACAAGCTGTCCGCCGGTCAATTTGGCGATCTGGCGCAGCAAGGGCGTATTCGTCCGCGTGTCTTCGGTTTCGGTCGATTGCATCGGGTCGACGACGAGCGAAGTCCGTACCGGGTCGGAGAACCCTTCGCTCTGCAAAAGCTGCGTCACGTCGTTGCCGTAGGCCTGCAGCGTGAGCGTGCCGGCGTCGGCGGGCGCGTACTCGCCCAGGAAGCGGCCGGGAATCTTCGGATCGGCAGCCAATTCCAGCAGCGACACAGGCCGCTCGTCGACCGCGGCTTCGATGCGCACCTGGGCCTCGGGAAGCGGGCGACCTTCCATGTCGCTCAAGCTCGCGACAATCTGCACGGTGTCGCCGACGGCAACGCGGGTGCGGTCGGTCGCGAGCTTGACGGTTTTCGAGCCCTGGGCCAAATCGCGCGCGACCGCCCAGCGGATGAGTTGCCCCCAGAAGCGGTGATGATATCGGTCGCCGTGCTTCAGGCGCAGTTGATACACGGCGGGAGCCGCCATGTAAACGATCCGTCCGCGTCCAACCGTTTGCCAGCAGAGAAAGGCCTTCGCGTCGCCACCGGCCTCGCCGCCCGCCATGTTGACGGCATGAATGAGCGTTCTGGCCGTCGGCTTGGGAGCACAATAGTTCGAAAGCGAGTACACGGGACATTGCCTCGACATCTCGTCCCAAACGGCTTGGGTCGAACCCGCCTCGTCGGCCAACTGCATCGAGGGGGTTAACTTGCCCTCGGCGGAGAGCTCGAGCCGGTAACCCTGCGACGGATCGACGCCCTCAACCGGCGACACGGGGATCAGATCGCCCAAAGGCGCGCCGCGGAAAGCCTGGGGCATCGACTGTGCGCCCGCGATAACAATGACCGTGCCCCCGCGGGCCGAAACGAACTCTTTCAGCGCGCGTTGACTTGCATCATCGAGGAGCGCCGGCGTCAAGTCGCCGAGAATCGCCAACCGGTAACGCGCCCAGCCGTCGACGTCGCGCGGCAACTGACCGGTTGTCTTGAGCTCCCCGGAGGCTTTCACCGTCGGATGGAAGAGGATCTGGTCATACTCGATGCGCTCATCCCGCTCGAACAGGTTGACGAGATAGCGATACTCCCACCGCGGGAAATCGTCGGCGAGCAGAATTTTCAGCGTCGCGTCGACGACGTCGACGCCGAACTCCGCCGCGTTGTTATCGGGGGCCACCTCGCCATCGAGCGGGGCAATTGTAAGCGCGTATTCGTGTCTGCCGATGTCCTTTGGAGTGCTGACAAGCCGGATGTGATAGTCGCGGTGCATCGACGCGACGTCAATCTCTTGGTGGTCGATCGCTGCGCCTTTCTCCGTGAGGTCGATGGCGACCGTTTCGCCCTCGCAGCCAAACGCGCTGATAATCGCCTCGACGACAACCTGGTCGCCCTGGACGACGGTCGTCGGAACGTCGACGTGATGCAACACCAGGTCACGCCGCATTTCGCTGCTGCCCACCGGGAGCACGTTGACCGGAATTCCGCCGAGCAGTTTCGCGACGTCGCGCGGGTCGCGGGCCTTCGGATCGTTGTGGCGGCCGTCGGTGATGAGCAACACTTCCTCGATGTCTTCCTGCCCCGAGTCGCGATTGATGCGCTCCAGGGCCGAAGAAAGATTGGTCAACGCGACACGGTCTTTCTTGTCGTTCGCTTGTGCGGAGGTTTTATCGGCCCCGCTGGGCTCTTCGGGATGCGATGTTGCATCCGGGCCAACCGAGGTCGTCTCGCTGTCGAACGTGTAGTGCCGGATGCGCGCGGTGGAATCGTGATTGGAGAGCCAACTTTTCTCGCCGGCAGCGAGCAGCCGTTTGACCTTGTCGCGACGCGACAGCGACTCATTGCCGACCTTGCCAGCGGGCGTTGCGGTGGCATTGGCCGCGACTTGCCGGGCGAGGTCGTCGGAAAGCCGGCCCAGCGACCGCGCGCTTTGGGCCAATTGCTGCTGCCAGCCCTCGAGCTGATTGATCTCGTCCGGCTCGAGCGCGAACGAAGCGGCTTGCGACCGCTTAACGATGGCATCGAGACCGCTCAGACCGGCGCCCTTTAAGCCGGCGGCGATTTCTTTGGCGCGGTCGAGCAGCTCTGCGCCGGATTGCGAGTTTTGCTCGAGCAGGCGGCAAAGAGCGTCGCTCGAGTCAGCCGCGCTGGCGGCAGCCCGGCCGGCCGTAGCGAGTTTGCCGTGTCTCCGTTCCGGGGGGAACAGTTGCTCGACGCTGCGCAAGATCCATTCGAGGCTGTCGCGAGCGGTGGCGGTGGCCGCCAAGGCGCCGTCACAAGCAGCCAAGATAGCACCGTCGCCGTTGGTGGCATCGAGTGCTTTCCAACGCATGTCGGCGAGTTGATCGGGTGGGTCGAAGACCGACATGCTTTCGCTGACGTCGTTGATAACGGCGAGTGATTTCGGAGTCAGGTGCCGATAAGTGGTCACGTGCACGGGGCCCGCGAGCATCCAAACGACAATGGCAATCGCCGACAGTCGCAACAGCAGCAGCAGCGGCGCCCACTTGCGACGAGCCTGTTTCGGCACGCGGAACAACGTCCAGTACGCCAAAACGGCCAGAATGCAACCGATCAACACCGCCTGCGTGAGGGTCAGCGGCCCCTCGAAGGTTAGGCGTTCGAAGCTCTCGGTTTGTTCGGTAGGCATTGGGACGCGATTCTCTATTGTCGGTTACAACGTTTTCTTCAGGCGATTTGCCGCGTTGCCTCGGGATACGCCTTGGCGGCCGTCACGGCGGGCGCCGCCGGTTGCCAGGCGTCGGCGTAGCGATTCCTGGTCATCAAATAGGCGAACGTGATTTCTGCAAAAAAGAGCAAAACCACCAGACCCAGCAAATACGTCCAGAACGGTTCATACCCGACGACTTCGGTCGTTGTTTCCGGCAGGCTCAGCGGATCGGAGCCGAACCGCACGCCGCCCGACGTGGTCAATGACGCAATTTCGGCATCCGTCAGCGGCGCGACGCGCGACTCGTCGGCGTCGCGGCGAACGCAGTAGGGCACTTTGCGCTCGTCGCCTTTTGTTGGCACGAGCGTGGCTTGATAAATTCCCGGAAAGGCGGTGCCGCGGTAACGCAGCGGGCCCGCGGATGACGATCCGGCCTCGAGCAACGTCACCGTCTCGCCCGTCGGGGCGCGTAGGGTTGCCGCTTTCACTTCGCGGGCGGCTTCCGCATCGACAACAATGGGCGAGCCGGCATCGAGGTTATAGGCGGTTGCCGTGGGCTGCGTGAGGTACCAGATCCATTCGTGCACCATCGGGACAAACGCCTGGCAAACCGGCAAGTTGCTCCAATCGGTGTTGCAAGCCACGGACTGAAGTATGATTCGTCCATCGCCCAGGAAGTGCTCGGCGGCCAACGGCTCGCCCTCGCCGGTTTCCAATAGCACCGAGAACTCATCGGCCGCGTTGGCAGACGACAGTTTCCAATGCCGTC
>JBBDVZ010000233.1:0-5774 GCA_040903115.1 Planctomycetaceae bacterium | reverse complement strand
CTGGTCAGCAACTCCGAAAGCTACACCTTATTGGTGCAGCGCACGATCGATACGGGATCATCGATCACCACGAGACCTTCGCCCGCGGCACGCCTCGAAAAACGGTACGTATATCGATTGACGTACGTGGTGTCGCGAATGAACAGGGCATCGAACTCGGCCAGTCGGCCGTAGTCGTCGCGGGTGATCAGCTCGGTGCTGATGCCCAACGAGGCGGCGGCTTTGCCGAATTTTCGCAAGGCCTTTGCATCGGAGGGGGGTTCGGGGTCGGCGGGGTTGTGCAATATGGCCAGGTCGAACCGCGTGCGGCTGCGCTTCTTCGCCCCGCCGCGCCGTCCGGCGAAGTGCTCTCCGGCCACCTTGATGACAAACGGCCAATGCGACTCGGGCACCTCGTTGGCCGAGATGCTGGCAATGCGCCGAAGCTGCCATCCGTTCTCCGAGCGGGCAAATTGCGCCCGCAGCAGGGGCAGCGGAAACTGGTTGAACAGGTTCAGAGCCAGCCGGTCATAACGCCGCGCCAGGTTTCGCCCGAAATAGATGCTCAACGTGAACTTGTCGGACTTGATTTGAGTCAGGCTGGTTTGAATCAGGTCATCGAGCTCTTCGGAGACGAGCTTGGCAATGGCGCGCGACTTGAGGTCCTGCACCGTCGTGATGCTCGGCAAAGGCTTATGCCCGCGCGCCTCCGCCAGCAGCGACACGTAATAGCCCGTGCTTTGGTACCGGTACGATCGGCAGAGGTTGAAGACCTTGACGCCGCGCAGTTCGCTGTATTGGGAATCGGCGAGATACGAACGCGCGTCGACGACCTGAACGTTTTCGATTTGAGCAGGCCAGTCCTTCGAACTATTGGCGACCAGCAAAATGGTCATGTGGTTCCTCGAAAGGATGAGCGCGCATCAGCCCTCACGCGCCCGAGCCGCCTTGAAAGTTTTGCGGCTTGATGATCAGTAAATTGGCATCGTAAGTCAGCACGCCGAGCAGGATCGCGCACACGAGGCGGTCGATGTCGACTTCGTAGTGATGTTGCTCGGCCAATGGATTGGGGAGATACGGATCGGCAACGCTCACCGTCCGCTGCTGTTGGTCGTAGCCGCACAACACGACGAAATGACCCATGGGCAGCCCGTTCACGTCGTCGGCCACGGCAGTGGGTCCAAACTCCCGCCGGCAATGATAGAGGTACGTGGCGCTCAGTCCGGTAAGTATCGGGATCGACTGCTCGAGATAACGGCGAATCACGTCGGCATTGAGATCCTGCATGCGGATCTTGCCGCCGAGATTCAAGAAATCGATATACGCATCGCTCACGGCATGCAGCTTGAGCAAATCCTTTGCCGCCATCTGGGCGTGCAAACGTTCGACGAGATCGACGCACGCCTGTCCGCTTGTGGTGGGATCGCCGCTGCTGTCGTTCGGCGAGCTGAACCACGTCGGATCGAAAACGTCGAGATGGTAGGAGTAGATGGTCGCCTCATACCCTCTGCGTAATGCGTGGCAACCCAAGAGCACGGCCAGCGTGCCCCCGTCGTCGAGCCTCGACGCCTCGCGGATGACCTGCTCGAGCGGCATGTCGTCGTTGAAGTAGCGATAGACGGCGTGCAGGCAGGTTGGCCCGCACGTCAGGTCGTCGGGCTGCGCCAGCATGTTCAACTGCAGTTGATGCAATTGCGGTAAAGGTTTCGACATACAGGAATTGTGCAGCAAGTCGAGGTTTGGCAAAAGGCCAGTTTGAAGGGGCCGCTGGCAGAGGCGAGAAATAGTCGGGCGGGGCTATTCGAGCAGCTCATCGCTCTTGGGCTCGGGAAGCCATGTGCAGGCAATGGTACCAACCAAATACACGAAGCATCCCACAGCGGCCGCCGCGTAGGCCATCCTGGTGGGGTCGCTGTCGCCGGGCATGACGGCCGACAGTTGGCTGGTGACAAGGGCGAACGACGTGCCGATCATCCGTCCGCCGATGTTCGCGGCAAAGCTCTCTCCCGTCCCGCGCAAGTGGGTGGGATAGACGCGCGGCAAATAGTTTCCCCAAAAGCTGAATTGCGCGACCGTCAGCAGGCCGGCGAAGAAAATGCCCCAGTACAACAGCGTCAAGCTTTGCACCGCGAAGATTCCAAAGACAATCGGCATCAGAACCAGGCCGGGGAGTTGAAAGGTTCGCAGCAGCTTTCTGCGGCTGACAATGCGTACGGCAAGCATGGCCAACAAAACACGGCCCAGCAGTCCGCCGTACTCTTGCACCTTTGTCACATCGGCGGCAACCTTCTGGTTGACCACGCCTTGAGTTTTCTTTTGCACAGGGGGCGGGGCGTCCGGGCCGATTTTTTCGATTTCCTTGCGGCCCATCTCTTTGACTTCGGGCAGGCCGGGCACGATTTGAGGAATTTGCTGGATCGCGCCGAACGCGGCCCCGTAGCTGCAGGCAAACATGATTGTCGTCACGAGCGTTGTGCGACGCAGCGATGGCGCGAACAGTTCGGCAATGCTCGGCCGCTTGAGCGTGCCGGCGTCTTTCTTGGCTTGCCAGGTCGGCGATTCCGGCAGGAACGGGCGAATGATAATCAGCGGTATCGCGGGAATGATGCCGGACATCAACGTGTACCGCCAAGCCGCATGCGGGTCGAGCACGCTTCCGGTCCCCGCGGGCAACCAGTCGGGCAACAAGATTGCCGGCAACATGTTTTTGGACACCAAAGTCAAAACCGCCGTGTTGACGAACGCGACAAGCAGCCCGCCGATGGATGAAAACGCCTGCGTATAACCGAGGACTTTTTCCCGCCGCACGGGATGCGGAAACAGTTCGGCCAGCCAGGCGACCGCGGCGACAAACTCGACGCACACGCCGATGAACGTGGTGCAACGCAATATCAGCAGCATCCAGATGGACGTCGAGTAGCCGGCGGCAAAGGCCGATACCGCGTAGAGCAGAATGCTTCCCGTGAGCACGCGTCGCCGCCCGAGTCGGTCCGTCAGATAGCCGCCCACGAGACCGAAAATGCCTCCCACAAAGGCGGGGATGAAGAACATCAGGCCCCGCCACAGCAGGAACTGTTCGCTCCCCGGATCGACGCCCAGCAGTTCCTTGAGCGCCGGCCCCAGAATCAGCGGCAGCATCAGCAGCTCGTAGATATCGAAGGCAAAACCAATGGCCGCGATGACGCAGACCGTCCACTGGACGAACGTGAGCTTTGGCAGCGGGGCTTCGAGATTCGTGGCCATGGGGGGATTATGAAGGCTTGCTGCCCGCGACTCAAGCCGCCGCGTCGATCATTTATGTCCCCGTGATGCACGATTTGACCCGCGCGGGACGCACATTTCGCCCCGGGTGAATTCACCTGGGGCTAATTGTGCGTGGACGGCGCTTTCACGAATTTCCCGGATTTATGTAGACAAACGCGCCCGCGGCGGGCATCAATAGGGTGGTGGACGCACGGGAAAAGGCTCAGTTCTCGGGTCGTATTAGAAACTGCGCCAGGCAATTGGGGCAGCAGGGGGTTGCTGCGCTTGGTCCGCTGTACGATCTCACGGCCCCCAGGCTGGTTCGATATGCATACATGCTCACACGCAACCACGCCGACGCGGAAGACGCCGTGCAGGCGGCGATGGTGAAAATCGCGCTCAAGCCGCGGGCGCTGTCCGCGGCCCGCTTTCCTTGGGCCTATTTCCTCAAAGTGGTGCGTAACGAGGCCCTCGGCATTGCACGGCGTCGCAAGGCCATCCATGTGCTTTCATCGCTGGTTGAAGCTTGCAGCGGACCGGACGCGGCGTTTCACGACGCCGAGATCAAGCAGTGCGTCCAGTCGGCCATGCAAAAATTGCCTCCGGCACAGGCCGAAGTGGTCGTATTGAAAATTTGGGAAGACATGACGTTTATCGAGATCGGCGAAATTCTGGGCGAATCGTCGAACACCGCCGCCAGCCGATACCGATACGCGATGGCGAAGTTGTCGCACCTGCTGCGGCGACTTTCCCACGAGGTGCAGCATGTGTAACGAGCGAGAAGTGCTCATCGAAGATTGGGTCGCATCGGCGGCAGAGATGCCGTCGACTTCCGTCACGCTTCGCAAGCGGGTCATGAGATCGGCTCGACGCGCCGAACGTCGCCGCACGGTCCGCCGTCGCGTGCAATGGTCGCTGTGCGGCAGTGCGTTGGCGATTGCCGTTGCCGCCTGGATCAACGTCGTAATAACGCCGGCCCCGAACGCCGATACCGCCGCAAATCGCAGCGCGGCCCATTTAGCCCCGGGTGATTCACCCGGGGCAAATAACGCGCCCCAACCGGACTGGGATATCGTTGACGCCGTCAAGCGCGAGCGAGCCGAACAGGCGGGGGTCATCCACGGTTCCTTCTAACCGCATGCACGAGACCCTCGAACATCGCTTCCTGGCCCGCTTGGCGGAATGTCCGCCGACCGATCCGCAGTATGTTCCGCGCGTTGTCGACGCCTTGTTGGCGTCCGCCCGCGAGGTGGGAGCCAGCGACATCCACCTGCGGCCGACGGCTGATTCGCTGCAAATGGTCTGGCGCGTCGACGGCGTCTTACAGCCGGTGACCGATCTTCCTGCCGAGCTGGCGCCCAAGGTCATCGCGCGGCTGAAGGTCCTCGCCAACCTGTTGACATACCGCACCGAAGTTCCGCAAGAGGGCCGCCTGCGGGAAAACGCCGCCGAAATCGAAACTCGCTTGAGCACCTTTCCGACCATGTTCGGCGAGAAGGCGGTCGTGCGTTTGTTTGCCGAAACCGGCCGGTATCACCGGCTCGACGACCTGAATTTGCCGGCGGAAACACGCGATGCACTGGACCGGCTGCTGGACCAGACCGGAGGGGTCATCTTGTTCACCGGGCCGGCCGGCAGCGGCAAGACGACCACAATCTACGCCTGCCTGCGCGAAATTCTAGACAAATCGCGGGGCCGTCGCAGTCTTGTCTCTCTGGAGGATCCGATTGAAGTCGTCGTCGACGGCGTCGATCAGTCGCAGCTCAACCCGGCGGCCGGCTTCGACATGCAGACCGGCCTGCGGTCGCTCGTGCGGCAGGATCCCGAAGTGATGATGGTCGGCGAGATTCGCGATCACACGACGGCGGAAATTGTCTTTCAGGCCTCTTTGACCGGACATCTGGTGCTCACAACTTTTCATGCCGGCAGCGCCGCGACTGCCATCAGCCGCCTTTCCGATATGGGCATCGAACCGTATCTGCTGCGCAGCGGAATCCTCGCCATTGTTTGCCAGCGCCTGCTGCGGCGACTGTGCGCGTGCCGTCGCGAGGCGGCCGACCCCGAAGCAAAACTCGGTTTGCCCGTCGCACGCGCGTTCGTTCCGGCGGGATGCCAGGAATGTGCCGGCACCGGTTACCACGGGCGGATGGTCGTCACAGAGATGATCGAGCCCGGGCGGAGCGAACTGGGGCGGGCCATCCTTTCGCGAAGCGACTCCGGACATTTGGAAAAACTTGCAATCGACAGCGGAATGGTCTCGCAATATCAGCGGGCTTGTCAGGCCGTCGAAAACGGTTCGACCAGCCCCGAAGAAGTCGTGCGCGTGTATGGCACGTCCGGGCACGGACTGAACGAAATCCGAAGCACGAAGCACGAATGACGAAGGAAGCACGAAATCCGAAGCACTAATGACGAAGGAAATCCCAAGCACGAAGCACTAAACGGACCGCGATCCGCCATTCCCATTTGGGCTTCGTGCTTAGTGCTTCTTTCGACATTCGTGCTTCGGATTTAACAAAGCAAAGATCAGCTTATTTCGACGAGCGCACAAA
>JBBDVZ010000232.1:0-5778 GCA_040903115.1 Planctomycetaceae bacterium | reverse complement strand
ATTCTTCTCAGTGCCGACACGTTTGAAAAAGTTTATGGTTTGCCTGCCGCCCAAGCCGCCGAAGCGGCCGTCGTCCCGTTCAGCCAGCCGGGTCTCGTCACGATTCCCCTGGGTTTTGCCACGCTGGTTGTCGTATCGCTGCTCACCCGCAAAAAGCCGCAAATTGCCGAGTAGTATTTGGTCCGTCCAAAAATGACGGGTGAGCAGCAGCCGGTGGGCTGCCGTTTGCGATGGCCCCCGATGGGCTTCCGGCGGTCAGGGATTGGCGTTTTGCTCTGGAGCGGGAGTCGTCGCGTTGGGTTCGTCGAGCAGCAATGCAGGTTCCGGACGCGCGTTCGTGATTACTGAGCCCACCGAAAAATTTTCGTTCTTCGCGGAAAGCCAAAGAGTCATCCATTCCGTCTTCTCGGCGCTCACCGGGCGGTAGACCACGGCTTCGATTGATAATTTATCCTGCTGCTCGGCCAATTTTCTGCGATCGATCCGACTACCGAAAAGCCGTTCGAGCTGCCGGCGCTGGGTGGAATTCAACATCTTGGCCGCTTGGTCGACGGCGCGATTTTGTGCCGCCCAATAGGTGTCCGCGTGCTTGTTGGTGATCGTCTCCCGCTCCGACGAGGTCAACAACAAGCCGCCAACGGGTTCAATGGGGGCAAACGCGCTCACCTTGGCGGACTGTTGGAAAATGTCTTGAACGGATTCCTGCTGCGCTTGGGAGAGTTCTAGCTCCTGGACCATTTCGGGGGACCAGAACGCAGCGATGCCCTCGGACTGCCGCATGATCTGCTTTAGCCGATTCAGTTGTTTCGCAGTGAGGATTTTTTCGAGTGCCGGAAAGACGTGTCGGGTCGCGGCATCTTGAATTTGGCCGTACAGCTTGCGGGTATCCGTGCCTCGGTCTTGTGGCGACAGCTTGATGTGTTGCCTTCCCACATCTCGGTACACGTTCTCGAACGACGCCTTCAACCCCTTGAGCTGGCGACTTTGCTCGGCGGTCAATTTGAGATCGTTCTGGACGAGATCGGTTTGCAGTGCAAAGAAGCAGGCGATCCCCACATTGCGCTGCGGATCGTCCGAATCGCCCCACCCTTCATCGTCATCGGCGCGAGCCGCCGCAGCAAACGTCAGAGCCATGGCGGCAAACAGCGCGAACCGTCGCTTAGTGTCCATCGGCACTTCCTTGCAGAGCCTTGCAGCAATCAAAACGAGTCGATCGTCGGGAAAGTCTTAACTGCATTGCTCGATTGGGTCAAGGTGCCTTGAAATAGCCTGGTAATCGTGCATCGATCCTAAGAAGACGGGCACCCCTCACCTGTCATTTCTAGATCGGCGGACAAGTGCGATTTCCATTGAGCACAGGTTGTCGACTTTTTCCGAATTGAGAATTTTGACACGCCTCGATAAATCTGCTATGACGCACGCTTCTTCCGAAGGCTGAGGTCGCGCAGATGGGGAATGAGTTGGTGATTCCAATACCTCATCTCTCCTGAAGCCGTCAGCCTTCCATTGCGGCGATGCAAGAGCTTCGCGTTTTCCGAATCGCCCGCTTCCAGCGACATGATCGTCGCCGAAGCGGCCCCTCCCGAACCACTTGCGGCTGAAGCATTTCCATGCGCGAAACGACCGAAAAAGGCGAGACGCGGGAGCGGACGTGAGAAACCGCGGCCCACAGCCATTTCCCGGTTGGATCCTTTTTTCAAAAGTTTCAGGTTTTGGGTTCCGCATCCTTCCGTAGGCAAACTTTGATGCGTTCGAGCTGCTGTCGGATGAAGCAAGGGAAAATGCTCGAGCCCGTTTCAAAACCAGAGTCGAACGCAGTTTGGGAGGGCGAAGTTCCTGCTGAGCCGCCATCACCAAGCGATTTTCGAACGTATCGGCTCGGCGGTAGCGTCCCCCCTCCCGGTTTTGAAACTGCTTTTAGCGTTTTGGCAAACTTGATCGGCTAGGTTCGCCCAGACTTGGCGCGCCCGGCGCGACGCTTATGCTTAGAGCGTTCCGGCATGAACCAGCCCGCCGCGGCGGGCCGCTCGCCGGACAAGCACTTTCGATCGACGAATCGAGTTAGTTTACGACCATGTACCGCGTCTTAATCACCGATAGCCTTTCGCCCGCCGGGCTGAAAGTTCTCGAACAAAGCCCAGGCCTTGAAATCGACATGCGCTCCGGGCTCTTGCCGGCCGAAGTGCGCGAAGCGCTCAAAGAGGCCGACGGCATCATCATTCGCAGCGGCACCACGCTGACCGCCGAGTTGCTCGACGGACAGCCGCGGCTGAAGGCCATCGTGCGCGCCGGAGTAGGGGTCGACAACATCGATCTCAACGTCGCCACGCGCGAAGGCATCGTGGTGATGAACACCCCGGCGGGCAACACCGTCAGCACGGCCGAGCACACCATCGCGATGATGATGGCCCTGTCGCGCAACATCGGTCCCGCGTCGGCCGCCATGCGCGAGGGAAAATGGGACCGCAAAAAATTCACCGGGACCCAGTTGGCCGGCAAGACATTGGCGGTCGTCGGACTGGGCCGCGTCGGCCAGTCGGTGGCCAGGCGGGCGCGCGGGCTGGAGATGAAAGTGATCGGCTACGACCCGTTTCTTTCCAGCGAGCGGGCCGCCGAGCAGGGCATCGAGCTGTATCGCGACATCGACGAGATGATCTCGCAGTGCGACTATCTTAGCGTGCACACGCCGCTTTCCAACGAGACGCGCGGGCTCATCAGCGCCGCGCGGATCGCGAAGATGAAACGGGGCGTGCGGATCATTAACTGCGCGCGGGGCGGCATCATTGACGAGGACGCGCTCGCCGATGCCATCGAGTCGGGGCACGTGGCCGGAGCGGCTCTCGACGTTTTCGAAAATGAACCTCCGGGCGCCTCCCGTCTTGTCAGACTCCCCGGGGTGTTGTGTACGCCGCATCTGGGCGCCTCGACCGATGAAGCGCAGGAGCTTGTGTCGGTCGAGGCGGCTGAGATCATCGCCGGCTACCTGCTACGAAACGAAATTCGCCACGCGGTGAACATGGCCCCCATTTCGGCTGCCGAGATGGCCGACATCAAACAGTACCTGCAGCTCGGGCATCGGCTGGGGCTGCTGCTGGCCCAGTTGAGCCACGGACACGGGATTCGGGCGGCTCGCATTTTGTACCGGGGCGAGGCAGCGTCGAAAAAGACGAAACTGATCACGTCGAGCTTTGCGGCCGGTTTGCTCGAGGCGGCCCTCGATCAGGACGTAAATATCGTTAATGCGGAGCTGATCGCTCGTGAACGCGGCATCGACATCACCGAGTCGACGTCGACCGAGCCGGGCAACTTCTCGACGATGGTGGCCGCCAGTGTCGATACCGACACGGGAGAGTTGAACGCCGCCGGCACGATGTTCGGCAACGAGTTCTTGCGACTCGTGCGGTTGGGAAACTTTCATCTCGAAGCGTTTCTCGACGGCTGGCTTTTGATTTATCGCCATCGGGACGTGCCGGGAGTGATCGGATACGTGGGCACCGTGTTCGGCAAGCATCAGGTGAACATTGCCGACATGGCCTTGGGCCGCGAGCGAAACGTCCCCGGCGGCGCATCGATCGCCGTGCTGCACCTCGACAACGAGCCATCGGCGGCGGCATTGGCCGAAGTGGGGAACCATCCGGAAGTGACGGGCGTCGAGCTGGTGCGCCTGCCGCCCGCCGGCGCGCCGCTGCCCTGGTTGGTCGGCCGTTAGCCCCGCGGCGCTGTGGACACATTTTGCGAGCTTGAGACCGCTTCGAGGTGCTACTAGAATAATTTGCGGTCACTTGGGCGGGGCGGAGACACCCGGCGTCGCTCGAAATGCCGTCAGCGGACGGCCGAAACATGACAATTCATCGGCGATGCCGGCCAAGGGAAGTCTTCCGGAAGAAAGCCAGGGAGTTGCATTTGCAGTAAGGCAGGTGTGTGCATGGTCCTCAGGTCGAGTTCGGCGATGCAGTCAAACGTGTTGGCGTTAAATCGTCTCTATCTGGCCATACACGTCGTTTCGGTTCGACGGGCATTTTGCTTGCTGTGGACGGGAATGGCGGAGGTTGTCAACGTCGAGGACGAATCGTACATGTCGTACGACTTCGATAGTTGGCGGGAAATCAGCGAGTTGAAGGTGGCCTTCAACGAATCCGCCGAACTCGATGAGTGGATTCTCGCGGTCAACTTCCGCATCCAGGTGCCCCGGGTCATCCGCCTGCTCAATTACGACCGGGTGCCGCGCAACGTCGTCAAATTCAACCGCAGAAACGTGTTTTTGCGCGATGAAAACCGTTGCCAGTACTGCACCCGCAAGTTCGGTGCGCACGACCTGAGCCTCGACCACGTCATACCCCGCAGCCGCGGCGGCCAGACATCGTGGGAAAACATCGTCTCGGCGTGTCTCAAGTGCAACGTTCGCAAAGGGGGTCGCACGCCGCAGGAAGCCGGCATGAAACTGTGCCGCCAACCCGCGCAGCCCAAGCGAAACCCCGTGCTCGCGCATCAACTTACCAGCCAGAAGTACGCCTGCTGGCAACGGTTCGTCGGTTAAAGCCCACGGACAGCCGTCCGTGGGCTTGTTTATGCGCGATCGAAGGGAAACGCGAGCACTTCGGCAAGCGACTCCTTTCCCAGGACGAGCATCGCGAGTCGGTCGAAGCCCAGCGCGACCCCGGCAGACGCCGGCAGGCCGGCGTCCATCGCGGCGAGCAACTGGTTGTCAGCGGGCAGTTCTTTGAGGCCCTGCGCGGCGCGGCTTTGCGCCTGAACTTTCATCCGCCTGCGAAGTTCGTCCGCATCGGTCAACTCGTGATACCCGTTGCAGAGTTCAATGCCCGAGATGTACAGTTCGAAACGCTCGGCGACGCTCACCGCTGGCGGCCGAATGCGCGCCAACGCCGCTTGTGAGGCAGGGTAATCGTACACGAAGGTTGGGACATCCTGTCCCAGTTGAGGCTCGACTATTTCGGCAAGAAGCAAGTTCAGCCAGCCGTCGCGGTCGTCCGGGCTCAGGCTTTCGGGAATCGGGACGTGATGATTCTTGGCGAGTTCGATCAGCGTCGATGTCTCGAGCGACAGCACGCGCGATTTCGCGTGCCTCTCGAACGCCTCATCGTAAGTGACTCGCGCGAAGGGCTGGTTCCGCAGCGCCGTGCCCCGCGCAAACAGGTGGCTCACCAGCTTCTCGACGAAATCCATCTGGTCGATGAGAGTGCTGCCCACGCGATACCACTCGACCATCGTGAACTCGGGGTTGTGATACCGCCCGCATTCGCCGCGACGAAAGGCGCGCGTCACCTGGTAGATGGCTCCAGCGCCCGCCGCCAGAAGCCGCTTCATCCCGAATTCCGGCGATGTTTGCAGAAACAGCTCACAACCATCGGCTTGGGCGACAAACGGTTCGAGATGCGCGTCGACGACGACTTCGCGCGAGAGTATCGGCGTTTCAACTTCCCAATAGCCGTGCGAATCGAAGAACTGGCGGAGCTCCGCCAACAGCGCGGCTCGCTGCTGCAATGCCTCCAGTGAGGCCGTGGGGAGGTAGTCGGGGCGCGCAGATATCGCGGATTCGCGCGAGCAACGAGGGGATTCGACCATTGCACGATTTCGCAACAGGGAAGGTCGTCCGTCAAACTACTGGCCTGATTGTAGCGATCATCCTCGCGCACTGCGGCGCTCTCGTGCCCACGCGCTGCTTGGGGAACTTTGAGGGGAGAGGTTGGGAGAGGGGTGAAACGTTCGAGCGTCTCGACCCTCGACTCGACTGACTTCGGCGAGCTCAGTCGAGTCGAG
>JBBDVZ010000231.1:0-5778 GCA_040903115.1 Planctomycetaceae bacterium | reverse complement strand
TTTCGATGCCCCAGTTGTCGACGAGGAACTTCATCCGCGCGCGGCTGCGGGTTTTCTTCTCGCCATGACGCGCGAAGACGCGCGCGATCGCCTGCGAAATCGGCAGGATTTCCTCGACCGGCACGAACTCGTCGAACACCTTCGCCTGATGCGGAACCGCGCCGAGTCCGCCGCCGACAACGAGCTGGAAACCGCGCTGCTCCTTCCCATCGACAACTCGAGTCGCCGCGGTGAAGCCCAGGTCGTGCATCGCCGTCAGGCCGCACGAGTGCTGCGCGCAGCCGCTGAAGGCCGGCTTGAATTTGCGGCCGAAGTTCTGCGTGTCGGGATGGCCGAGCAGAAACTTCATCAGCGCGTCGGCATAGGGCGTGACGTCGAATGGTTCGTCGCGGCAGATGCCGGCGAACGGGCAGCCCGTGACGTTGCGGACCGAGTTGCCGCACGCCTCGCGCGTGGTGATGCCGACCGCGGCCAGTCGCCGCATGAGCGCCGGGGTATCTTCGATGTGGATGAAGTGCAGTTGAAAGTCTTGCCGCGTGGTGATGTGGGCGATGCCGTCGGAATATTCCTCCGCGAGGTCGGCCATCACTTCAAGCTGCTGCGAGTTCATGCCGCCGAAGGGGATCTTGATCCGCTGCATGCCGGGGGCATCCCACAGGGTATTGGGCCCCTTGGTATTCCGGTCCGGATCGTAGGCCAATTGTCGCGTCTGCGTGCCGTCGTATCGCTGGCCGTTGTCGTAACGCTGACCGTAAACGCCTCGCCGCAATCGCGTTTCGGCGAAGATTTTTTCGTCCATTTTGCCCTGACGTCGCAGTTCGATTTCAACCTCGAAGGTATCGACTTCCTCCGCAAGCTGCGCGGGGAGCTTCCCGGCGAGTCGATCCTTCCAAAGTGCGTTGCTGGCCTTCATTTCGGGCGATCTTTACGTGCAATAGGTGAAGATGGGCATGCCAGTTGAACTGTAGCAGGAGGCCGTTTGCAAAGCAATTGGATTAAAAGGCCCGACAGATTCGCGGGTTGCGTCCGTTAGAGGGTGGTGATGGACGGAAGGTTCGCTGACGTGCGGGCTTTCGAGTCGATTGTTTTGCGTCCCGTCAGGGACATCTGACTTTGTGTCCCCTCAGGGACAAGCACGGGGCGCGCAGGGGCAAAGCACTAAGCACTAATGACGAAGGAAATCCGAAGCACGAAGCACCGTCAGTCAGCGTTTGATGTCCCACACGGTGGCTGTGCCGCGGCCGAAGCCGGTGGTTAGCTGGGTGCTGTCGGGCGAAAACGCGAACGAGGTCGCGCGGTCGCCGTCGGGTTGCAGGCTGAGCACGAGCTCGCGGGATTTGATGTCGAACAGGCGGATTAGGTCGGTGCCAGGCTCGTTCGCGTAATTCGATTCCGAGGTAACAAGCGTTCGGTTGTCCGGCGCGATGGCGATGTGAAACCCGTGCTTCGCGCTGGGTACGACAATCTTGCCTGTCGGGCGGCCCGTGTCGACGTCCCAAATCAGCATGTTCTCGTTCGTCGACGTCACCAGCGTCTTCCCGTCGGAGGTGAACTTCGCGTCGCCCAGCCACGGGTCCCTGGGAACTCTGCCTTCGACATCGACGTGCTTGCGCCAGTCGGCCACGAACGTCACGTCTTGTGCCTCGGCGGACGTGTCCCACTTGGTGACCTTGCCGTCGTACTCGGCGATGAGCACGTAACGACCGTCGGGCGAGAATCGCATCGTCTTGTATTGAGACAAACCCTCGTCGGCATTGCGTGGAAATTCTGCCACGCGCCGGCGTCGGCGCATGTCCCATAACTCGAGCCGCGTGTCGCCGATGCCGCCGTTGCTATAGGCGACGACGGCTCGGCCGCCGTCCGGCGCGAGTGCAACCGCCTCGCCGCGAGCCGGTAATGGCATCCGGGAGGCGCCGACGTCGAGCGACCAAACCGCGACCGTGCCGATTTGCGCTCCGGCAGCATCATGGGAATATCCGGATGCAGCGAATCGGGTTCCGTCGTCGGAGAATGTGGCATCCCAGGCGCCGGAATCGGTTCCTAACCCTTCTTCGAGCAGATGTTCGCCGCTCTGGGCATCCCAGAAATGAACTGTACCGTCGGAACCAGTCGTCGCGACGATCGGCTTGGTATAGCGATACAGTTTGCCGAGCGAGCCGTCGCGCCGGAGCTGCTCTTCTCCCCACTCCGCGCCGCGCGAGCAGGCGACGGCTCGCACCCCGCCTTGGTGCTGCGGCTTGTCGGCAAACAATCTTTTTCTGGACTCGACATCGATGAGCGCAACGGTATTGTCGACCACGGTGGCAAGCAGCTTGCCATCGGGAGAAAAGGCGGGCGATCCCATAGACCACCCGTTCAGCGGAATGGAGCGATTGACGCTGCCGCTCATCAAGTCGATGAACTGAAGCTTGCCTTCTTGCCGCAACGCGACCGTTTTTCCGTCGGCGGAGATGGCGACATATCCCGATCCGAGCTCGAGCCGGTCTTTCATCAAGTCTCGCGTCAATTTGCCGGTGGCAAGGTCCCACACCTTGGCCTCCGCCAGGCGTACGTTCCGGGAGTTGTTGATCAACTCCTTCGGAACGTCGGCGCGGCGCATCATGCGGTTTCCACCCGTCACGATGAGAGCACTGTCTTGCGTAACCGCGAGCGTTTGCAGTGCGCCGCCGGGCCCTTTGCCGGTGCCTCCGCCGTGCACGTTCTTTATTTCGCGAATCACCTTTCCCGTCGCCGCGTCAATCACCGCTACGGCCGCCTCATATGCAGCCGCCGCGACGACCTGTTGACCGTCGGGCGTGAACGCGAGTCCGATCGCGCCATATGCACCCACGACGGTCATGCTTCCTCCGTCGGGCGTGCCTTTGCCGATCTCATACAACCACAGGTCTTTGTCCGGAGCGTCGATTTGACACGCTCGAATCCGGCCGTCCTGGCCGCCGGTCACCACGACCCTTCCGTCGGCGGAAACGGCAATCGATTGAACTCCTTTTCCATGCGCCTTGAAGCGGGAACGTTGTTCGCCCGTTGCCATGTCAAAAACACCGATTTGCCCGGTGGCTTCGCCGGCGACCAAGCTGGTCCCATCGGGTGTGAACGCAAAGGCCTGCGTTCCTCGCCAGACGGCATCCGTGGGCGCGAGTGAACGGACCTGGTCGCCGGTTGCCACGTTCCACAACCGGACCGCGTGCGGCTGATTCAGGTCCAACGTCGCCAGCAATTTGCCGTCGGGCGAAAACGCAAGCTTGCGAATTTGATTGGCATGGCGGAAACGTCGATCGCCGAGTTCGCGAATTGTGCGGCGCTGCGAATCCTTGAGCACCTCCGGCGTGATGACTGCATCAGTGGGCACCGCCGCGGGCACGTCGGACTGTGCGGCTGCGGCTTCCGCCGATGTCTCTGTGGTTTCGGCCGACGATACCGCGAAACCGCCCAGGAACGCGGTCATCAACACGGCGAGCGCGACGAACACAACGCGCGTCGGCCGGCCGATCGTGCTGCTGGAAACTGTTCGCTCGAGCAATCGCAGCCGCCGCGAAACGTCCGCGCTGCGTGCCATGGCCAGCGTGTTGGCGGTTTGCGGGGCGGCAATTTCCAGGGCGATTCGCGCCAGCGATCGGCTGTAGACAGCCTGTCCGCCCGTCAGCTCGGCGGCAGCCACGTCGCAGGCGTCTTCGCAGGCGCGCACGTGTGCCACGCGCATCACCGCAGCCAGCGGATGGAACCACAAACCGAGCGACACGGCCTGCAGCACCTGATTCCACAGAATGTCGTTCGCCGCCGCGTGGCAAAGCTCATGAGCCAATGCGGCCGTCACATCAGGACGTCGCGAGTCGACGCACATGCGAGAGGGCAACAATACGACGGGGCGCCGGACGCCGGCAAGGCATGGGGCCGCTACCGCGTTCGACTGCAGCACGGCGATCGACGAGGAAAGCTGCAACCGTTTCAGAAGCCGCTCGTGTTCGCGGCGGATCCAATCGGGCACAGCGGTGGAATTGCGGACGATGTTTCGAATACGAATGGACCCCATCAGCAGGCGCGACGCGAACGCCGCGGCCACGATCAGCCAGGCAATGATCGCAGCCCCGTGCAGCGACATGCCGCCGGCCGGAGAATTCCATGCTACCACTGGACGAACGACTTCCGCAGGCGCTTCGTTCGCATGGCTTGGGCTTTGCTGCGATACACGAGGAGCCGCAGAATTGCTGGACGTCGTCGGCTGCGAGGCTTTCGTCGCGTCGATCGATGCAGCATGATCAGGACGCGCGCCGGCGACTGTTGTTCCCTTCCCAAGCGAATGCGACGGTCGCACGGTTTCAATCGGTGCGGCCGCGACCTCCGGTTGCGATAAGCCATTGTCGTTCGCCTTTGGACGTGACAAAGTCACCTTCAGCGTGAGGACAGGGGGCAGCCACATGAGCACGCTGACTGCGACAACTCCAACCGCACAGACACGCCAAAGCAAAACTCGCAGGCGGGGATTGGTGCCAGCGAAGGCGAGATTGGCTCCCCATGCGACGCCAAGCAGCGCCGTGATTTTCGCGAGCCACCACGCCAACGGCCATGCCTGCAGTTGCAGCGACAAATCGGCGAACGCTTGGACGAGGCGGCTCATGGCTTGCTCTCTTTCTTGGGGGACGGGTCCGCGGGTTCTGACTCCGCCATTCGCTTTAGCTCCAGCAGTTCCTTCTCGGAAAGCTTTTCGGACTTGATGAGGGTCATCATCAGCGCCTGCGTCGAGCCGTCGAAGCAGGTCTCGACCATCTCGCGCAGCATCGAGCGGAACGCGGATTGGCGTTTCGTGACGGCCCGGTAATGGTACGCCTTCCCGACAAGCCGCCGTGAAACGTGCCCCTTCTCAAGCAGAATCGAGAGGTACGACCGCAGAGCCGGGTTTTTGATGCGCGTGGGAAACTTGCGCTGAATCTCACTCGGCTTCATTTCGCCGTGCGTCCACAACAGCCGCATGACGTTCAATTCACCCGGCGTGAATTTGGGCATCGCTCACCTGGATGATGGGAGGCTGAATGTAGAACCGTCTGCACGTGCAGATTATACTGCATGTTCGAGGATGTCAACACGGCGCAGAAATATTCTGGAGCAGGTGGCGCAGCGTAGGTTCCCGCCGGGCGCGGTCGGCGGGCTTTGGTTTTCGCTCCGCATTCCGAGCTCCGCAATCGACCGCACCAGCCGGCTCACGCCGGCCGCTCGCCTTCATTCCGCATTCCGCGCTCCGCATTCCGCGCTTCCGGGCGCCGATTGGCACGGTTTTTCGGGTTTTGCTATAGTCGGCGCATCATGGCTAACGATCACACGCGACGCGTTTACGACTCCATCATCGGCCTCCTATGTAATGAGGAGAACCCCACCCCGCTGGTGCGGCTCAACAAGGTCGTGCCGTTCCAGCATGCGCAGGTCTTTGCCAAGCTCGAGTGGTACAACCCGTTCGGAGCGGTGAAGGACCGCATTGCCGCCAACATGATCCGCGATGCCGAGGAGCGGGGGGCGCTCGGGCCGGGAAAGCGGCTCGTCGAGGCGACGTCCGGCAACACCGGCTTGGGGTTGGCGATGATGGGCAACGCCAAGGGATACGCGTTGCAGACGCCGCTGTCGTCGGCCATTCCTCTGGAGAAGCGGACGGTGCTGCGGTTCTTCGGCACCGAAGTCATCGAGCTGAGCGACATGCTCTGCCCTGCCCCGGGCGCGCCGGAAGGAGCGATTGCCACCGCGCGCGATACCGCTCGCTACAAAGAGGGCTACGTGCTGCTCGATCAGTAC
>JBBDVZ010000230.1:0-5809 GCA_040903115.1 Planctomycetaceae bacterium | reverse complement strand
GGCGATGCCGGGCGCCAGAACTCGTCGCCAGGCGGCCTCCAAAGCTGGAGAAAACTGCTCGTCGTGTCGTCGAATCGACTTAATCAGCGAGTCGACCCAAATCTCGTATAGCTCCGGGCGCACATTGAGGCCTGCTCGGCTATGACTATTCCCCAGTTCCGTCACACGTTGCTGCGAAAATTCGTTGCCGGCCGGATAGGAAATCAAATAGATCAATGCCTCCTTGAGCAGGCGTCGCTGGCGAGGCATGTCGGTATGGGCGAACATGCGCGCGACGTCTGCTGAAGAATGCGTCAGGATGTTATAGAACGTGACAAGAAACTCGTCCGTTAGCGTGCATCGCCCGAAGCTCGTCCTCACCATTTCGGTATCGTGTTTTTCCATTTGCTCAGCCTTCCCTCATCCCAGCGCGCGAAGAACTCTGTAAGCACGAACATGAGAGGGTGCGTTTGGTGTTGTTGTTGTACACCACGTCATCGGACTGCTTTGGCCATGATCTGTCAGATCAGACCAAAGTAGGTGTCCACTACGGCACTGTCAAGCTGTTGTACGACTCCGTCCATTCCATTTCATACCTGCCGCGAATCATGTTAAACAACCAATTATCGGGCCAGGTCCCAGGGCGGGCTTGCCGTTTTCGGTACGGCAGTCTGTATTTTATCGAGCACAAGCTTGCGGGTTTCCTCGGCGACGTGGGTCCACAACGTCGCGCGTCCGGTGAAGACACTGATGAGGTTTTCCAAGCGCGGGGATTCCTGCGCGTGGTTGATAACGGTGGGCCGCGGCTCCAATCCTGGTTCGATCTGGTCGACATGCAGCGATTGAACGGTCGTGCCGGCCCATTCCAGCGTTTCATAGTCCGCACGGTTCAAGCCGGGAAAGAACCGCTCGAAACGCTGCCAAATTGCTGTGACGCGCTCGGGTTCCGGTTGCTGATCAGCGGCAAGCCCAACGACTTGCCAATCGTCGATGCCGAAAACTGACGTCTGAAGATGCGGCAAGTGACTGAAGCCGTCGGCGTCGACCACGCAGAACGGCCGGAGGCTCACTTCGGGCTTGAGAGCGATCAAATGCCCCTTCAACACGACGTTTTTGTAATTCGATTGTTCCCCAACCCGAGGCTCACCGGAACCCGGCCACAACGGAGTACCGCCCGCATTGGCGGCAAGAATCACCAAGCGTGCTGCAATCTCTTCGCCCGTGCCTGTCGCGACCCCTTGCACGCAACCATCATCCGTCAGCAAACGGACGACGGGTGTTTCGGTGCGAACTTCCGCGCCGGCGTTCGTGGCCATCGCGGCGAGACGCTCCAACAGCACGTCCCAACGAATCGCGCGATCCGGCAGTTGAAAAGCCTGCAAAACCGTCGAATGGTCCAGGTGCCTAACGTCGTGGAAGAATGCGTTGAGCGGGAGTTCGTCAAATGGAATGCCCGCGTCGCTCCACGCCTTTTTCCACGATGCCCGCTCGCTGTCTGGTCGCGCGAACAGGAATGCCATCGGCTTGGATTGCGGTTCGATGCAGTCGGGACAAAACTGCAGCGTCTGTATCAGGGATTGGTGACAGAGTTTTGCCAATTCCGGATGCTCGGGGGCAAACCAAGCGCCGCTGTGCAGCCAACCTTGATTGCGCGTGCTGGCGGCGAACCCCAATGTTGCCGCCTCCAACAGCGTGATCGGCAACCCGGACTGTGCCAGCCTGGCTGCAATCGACAGCCCGGCCACTCCCCCGCCGACAATTACGATGCGCCCAGACGTATGAGAGGCACCTGGCATGATCGCTGCTCTCCTTCCGCGAATCCGCTCACATCAAGGCATGACAAATTGATGGCCGGCGGGCCGGACGGTCAACACAGGGCACCCGGCCTTGCGGACGACTCTTTCAGCCACGCTGCCCATCAACACGTGGGCCAGTCCCGTTCGCCCGTGTGTTCCCATGACGATCAGATCGATGGACTGGTCACGAGCATAGCGGATGATTTCCACAAACGGCTGGCCTTCGCGAACGCGACGAATGACTTTCTTTCCCGCCAGGGGCTTCGACTCGACGAGCTTTTGCATCGTTCCTTCGGCGCTTTCCCGCAACTCCCTTACATAGTCGCCGGCCGACGCGAGGACAAGCCCCGGCTCGGGCGCCACGCTGGAAAGCACGTCCTGCAGCACGTGGAGCAGGTGCAGTTCGGACTCGAACCGTTCGCCGAGTGCTGCCGCATACTCCAACGCAAGACGGCTGTTGTCACTGAAATCGGTCGGCACCAGAATCCTGTTCAGCTTGATCATGACGCGGTCCTTTCGATATTCAATTGTTTCCCATGTGTACAAATCGACGCAATCCACGGCAAATAAAAAACCCCTGTGATGCCGATGCCGACACCCAGGGGCGATCATTGCCGATTTCGAGCCCGCGCACTTAGCGGGTACAATTTTACTGTACCCGGCCGTACGTACCCCGGTCAATTGTGATTGGCGCTCTGGTTCCCAAGCTCCGCTTGGGAACCATCCTCTGGAAGCTCGCCGATGTCTGCTTCCAGTCAAACAGTGACGCGAAGCCAAGCTTCGCGACAGTGCGTTCCCAAGCTCCGCTTGGGAACGAGATCAACGAGATCAAGGGTCGACCTCGAAGCCCACGTCAAATACCCGAACCAAGCGACACGCGAGCCGGCGCTTTCAACCCGTGTTCCGAGAAAATGATTTCTTGTCGCTGAACAGACACCGACTTGGGCGCCGTCACGCCGAGTTTCACGCGGTTTCCGCGGATTTCGACGATCGAAATTCGCACATCGCCGTCGATGACAATCTCCTCATCCGTTTTGCGGGTCAGAACAAGCATCTCTCGCCTCTCTTTCTGGGTCAAACAGGTTTTTGCGACAGAGGCGAGAAGTACCGCCCCGGTCTCATCCATGTCGCGGGTCGATCGCAATGCAAGCCAATAAAAAAGGCCTCGCCCGGTCGGTTTGCGACTGGGAGAGGCCTTCATGGCCGATAATGTGCCGCCGTTCGTAGGCAGCAGTGACGCGCATACGGTAACGAACCTGGGAACGGCGTCAATACGAGTTTGGACAAAACCGAGATGATGCCCTGGTTCCCAAGCTCCAATTGGGAACCCACTCCTTGGAAGCTCTGCTTCCAGGGCACGTGACGCGAAGCGGACTTCGGCGAGCTCGACTCGACTGAGCTCGCCGAAGTCAGTCGAGCCGAGCTTCGCGAAAGGACGTTCCCAAGCGGAGCTTGGGAACGAGAGTTCCTAATCCGGATGGACGGGACACCACGGGTTTGGAGACCGGCGGCCGCACTGTTCGAGCGATCAATAGCGGTTCGTCTGCGTCGATTTCCAAGGCACGGTGACGATGATCTCAGCGCCCGGACCAGGCCCGACGGAGACGCCTCCCCCGTGGGCATCGATCAGGCGTTTGCAGATGGCCATGCCCAGGCCCGTGCCATGTGTTTTGGTGGTAAAGAACGCTTCGAAGATGCGTTGCCGTTGTTCGACCGTCAGGCCTGGGCCGTTGTCGCGGAGGTTGACCACCAGTGCGGAAGACCCGTTGAAAGGGGCCCGTCGAAGTGAAACGGCGATTTCGACGGGATCCTTGCAGGCCGCCAGCGAGTTCTCGAGAATGTTGCGAAACACGCGCCGGAGAGCAAGACTGTCGGCCTCGCATTGGGAGCCTGCAGTCTGGTCGTCCAACGAAAGGGTCACTATCCGCCCGCGCCGCTGCACGGCCAAGTGTTCCCACGCTTCTTGCAGGACAGAGCTCGGCCGACACGGCTCGATTCTCAATCGCAGCGGGGCCGCGTATTCGCGAACCTCTTCGTAGAGTTGATGTAAGTCGTCCTGTGCATCCTGGATCCGCTGCAACAGCCCTATGGCCGCGGGACGATCGCGGATCTGACGTTCCAGCAGTTCGAGGCTGGCCTGGCCGCGCTGCAGAGCGTTGCGGCTCTCATGGGCCAGACTGGCCATTGCTTCGCCGAGGGCCGCCAATCGCTCAGACTGCACAAGCCGCTCGAGGACGCGTTTTTGATCGGTCACGTCGAGGCCTGCGGCCAGAATGGCCGGCTCACCATCGAAGTCTTCGATGCGTTGTGCGTTCCAGAGCATCCACCGCTGGCTGCCATCTTTGAGTAGGATTGACGACTCATACCCCCTGGTCGGTGTGCCGTCCACGATCCGCTCGAGTTCGGCATCCCATCCCGACCGTTCGGTCTCCGGGAGAAAAATCTCGAAACCGTCCTTGCCGACCACATCGCCGGTCGCGTAACCGGTCAACCCTTCCGCGAACGGGCTGAAATAGGCGATCCTGCCGTCGGACC
This sequence comes from Planctomycetaceae bacterium, assembly GCA_040903115.1. GTDB lineage: Bacteria > Planctomycetota > Planctomycetia > Planctomycetales > Planctomycetaceae > JBBDVZ01. Next base: position 1,499 of record JBBDVZ010000230.1, on the reverse strand, counting down.
GGAGAATTACGATCATCGACGGAGCGGCCTCCACAAGATTGTGGAACGCCGATTCGCGGCGCTCCACCTCGCGTCTTAGTCGACGGTTTTCTGCAATGCGGCCGACACTGGCACGCAGCGCGTCGACGTTGACGGGCTTCAACAGGTAATCCATCGCGCCCAGCCGCAACGCCAGGACGGAACTCTCGAAATCGCCGTGCCCGGTGACAATGATGATGTCGGCGGTCGGCAGGCGCGACTTCAGGCGCGGAAGCAGGTCCTCTGCGCTCGAGTCGGGCAGCTTGCGGTCGAGCAGAACCACCTCGGGTTGTGTCTCATCGAGAAGCCTGAGGGCTTCCTCGGCCGATCCGGCGGCAGAAACCCGGTGACCGTCCAGTTCGAGAATGTCTCGCAGGTTGGAGCAAGCATCGGGATCGTCTTCCACAACGAGGATCGACAGCGAATGCGGTTCCGTCATAGCCGCTTATCCGCGATGTTGCGAGAGACGACCGACTACCTCAAGCAGTTCGGGAACGTCGAAGGGTTTGTAGCACACCGCATCGGCGCCTTCGTCGAGGATCTGTTGTACCATATCGCCCAGCTCTTTCTGGTGCCCCGTAATGACGACGGCTCGCGTGTCAGGAGCGTGCTGCCGAATTAATCGATAGATTTCGCCGCCGTCGCCACCGGGCAGCTTCATGTCGATCAGCACGACCTCAAACGTCTGATCCTGAAGTCGTTCGGCCGCTTCCGTCCGGTCGTGCGCCACACAAACGCGGAACCCTCGTTCCCGAAGTATGTTCCACAGGTTCTCGCACAAATCGTGGTCGTCGTCGACGACCAATACCAGCGGCTGGCCGCTGGCTTCCTCGACCAGCGGCAGCAGCCGTGAGAGATCGATCGGTTTAGGTAGAACCTGCCAGGCGCCGGCTTCGAGTGCCTCGGTAGCCGCCTCGTTTGTGGCATACGCCGTCACAATCATTGCCACGGTGTCGGCCCGGAGCTTGCGGATCTCGCGGTACAGCGTGACACCGTCCATGCCGGGCATCTTGAGATCGAGCAGGGCGATATCGTATGGCTTGTCACGAACCATCCGCAGGGCCACCCTGCCGTCGTGCGCGACGTCGACCTGGTAACCAATGTCGCTCAGAATATCAGCCAGGTTACGACAGGTATCAACGTCGTCATCGACAACCAGAATGCGCGCAGGTTGCAGTTCCATCGCAGTGCGCCGTAACCGTAACTCAACTGTTCGCGCCGCAATCGCCTATTTCGAACGATCCGCGTCTGGCAGCCGCACGGTAAAGGTACTTCCACTGCCAACTATGCTCTTGACGCTCAAATGCCCGTGGTTCTTGATCACGATGGCCCGTGCCATCGCTAGCCCCAGGCCGATGCCGCGGGCCTTCGTCGAGTAAAGCGGTTCCATGATCCGTTGCAGGTTCTCCGGTTCAATCCCATGGCCATTGTCGGTGACCGAGATTTCAACCTGTTCGCCAGATTCGATGAAGCGACCCGCG
>JBBDVZ010000229.1:0-5814 GCA_040903115.1 Planctomycetaceae bacterium | reverse complement strand
TGCATTTGGTCCAATGTGCGCGCGCGCCCGAGGGTGTGAGAGAGTTGCAACACGTCCCACCAGGCGCGGAAGAACTCACCGGACGAGTAGTTGTGCTCGACCAGACCTTCAACGATCAGCAACCGGGACAGGGGACCCATCGCTTGGCGAATATTACGCAGAATCTTTTCTGCATGCTCGTCGTCCCAGTCATGGAGCACGTGTTTGATAATGTAGACATCGGCGCCTTCCGGAACCGATTCGAAAAAGTCGCCGCCGACACACGTACATCGGTCGCCGAGACCGGCCTCTTCCAATTGGCGCTGCGTCTGACCGACGACCTCGGGACGATCTAAAATGACGCCCCGTGCCTGCGGCTGAGCACTCAGAATCTCTCGCATCATCGCGCCGCGACCGCCACCGACGTCGACAATCGTTCTTGCCGAGGAAAAATCATAGGTTGCCACGACTGTTGCCGCATGCAGCGCCGTCCACTGGTTCATCTGGCGATCGAAGCTTTCCGCTGTCGCTGGGTGTGCGGCGAGAAACTCCCAGACGGTCTTGTCGTGGCTGAGATCGATGATGGATCTCCCCGTTCTGATGGAATCGACGAAACTCGTTAAGTTAGGCACAGAGACATCGCCGTATAGCAGGGCCATGCCCTGCAACGACGCAGGGTGATCCTTTAACAAGATCTCGCTGAGCGGCGTAAGCTCGAAGTTCCCGTCCTTACGCTGCTTCAGAAAGCCGATGCTGGCCAGAGCACGGAGCACACGGTACAGAGACTGTTCCAAAGCCATCGCTGCTGCGGCCAAATCCTTCGCTGATTTGGGCCCGTCTTTCAAGTGTTCGATGACGCCGAGTCGAATCAGCGCATAGAGGCTCGTTGACACAAGAGGGCTGAGAAGCGTCCACATCACGACTGCATATCGATTGCGGTTGATCATCCGCCGGAAAAAGGCGCGAAATGGGGCGCGGACGATCGACAAGAGTCGCCTGACTGGGTTTTTGCGCACGCGAATCTGGATAGATGATGTCATCTCTGATAAGTCTCCCCCTGCCGCGGCCATTTTTTGGACGTGAGTAAGGAAATGGCAGTCCCGCGGCCGTTGTGGAGATGTCCGCAATGACGCCGAATCCGATTGCTCAATTTAATTTGGTATGAATGCGAAGAAAAGGAAGAATGGCTAAATTGCGAGTTTTACGCAAAACACCCGCACCGTCCAGCGGATCCGCAACGGGGCAACTCGACCGACCCGCCGAGCGACGCCGACTTACATCCGGCTCAAATATACGCGCTGAATCGCCTACTTAAAGCAATCGTGGGGGTCAGTTGGGGATGGAATGGAACCGGCAATCGCATAAGACGGGTGACAGCGGCAACGGGACATTTCAAGCGCGCATCGTTCGATCGCGAAACGTCTCGATTCATTCGGACCGGCGACTCGGCGGGCTTGAAGAACGGGATCGCCCGAGCTGGCGCGCCCGAATCGGCATCCCCAACTCGAGTTCAATTCTTGGCCGGTGGCGCCGGCTGTGGTCCTGAGCCACGGATCGACTCCGGCGCTGGCGGGAGCGGTATCGGCGGATTCGATTCCGCCGGGCCCGACGGACTCGGGACGGGGACCGATTCCGGCGATGGGGGGAGAGCCACCGTTTGCTGCTCGATGATCGGTGGGGTTTCCCAACCGCCGCCCACGGCACGGTAAACCTGGATCAGACCTTGGGCGATCTCGCCGTGCGCCTGAGCTTGCAGGTCTTGCTGCTGTACCAGATTCTGCTCGATCGTCGCCACCCGATTAAAATCGATGGCGCCCTGCTGATATTGCTTGTCGACGATGTCGGCCGCTTTCCGCGCATTGACTACGCTGATGTCCAGCAGTTTGGCGCGCTCTTGGGCGCGGAGGAACGTCGCCAGTCCATCCTCCACCTCGGCATTGGCTCGCAGCACCGTTTCCTGGTAGGCCGTCACCATCGCCTGGAAGCGCGCGTCCTGTTTGCGCACGTTGTTGCGGAGACGTCCGTAGTTCAGAATCTTCCATTGAAAGCCGGGTCCGACGTTGCCGGCGAGCGCCGGACTGGTGAAGATGTCCGAAGCCTCCAGTCCCTGCCAGCCGATCGTGCCGTCGATCACAAACATTGGGTACAGATCGGCCTCGGCAATACCGATCTGCTCGCCTTGCGCGGCCGCTTCACGTTCGGCGCGTCGAACGTCCGGACGGCGGCGCAAGAGCTCCGCCGGGATGCCGATGGCCACCTCGCGCGGCGCCGTCGGAATACGGCCGAGGCCCAGTTCCTTTTCCAAATCGGACGGCGGCATTCCCAGTAGCACGCACAAGCGGTTGCATGCCTGTCGCGTCTGCATTTGCAATTGTGGAATCTGGGCGCTCGTTTGAGCGAGATTGCTTTGGGCCTGGTGAGCGTCGAGAGGACCCTGGCTGCCCGCCTTCAGGCGCCGCTCGGCGACTACCAAGACTCTTTTTTGCAGTTCGACGTTCACGTTGACGTGTTTGATGCGTTGCTGCAGCGTGCGAAACTGAATGTAGTTTGAGGCCACATCGCCCAGGAGCGTGACCATCACCTGATCGTAATTCGCGCAGGAGGCCTCCAACGTGTTTTCGGCGGCTGTCACAGCGCGGCGGTAGCGGCCCCAAAAATCGAGTTCCCACGAAAGATTGAAGCCCAGCGCCCACTGGTCGAAAAACTGGGTTGGGAAGCCCTGTGCGCCGCCGGCCGCCTGGCTGGCCGCAATGCGTTGGTAGCCTCCGAAAGCCGACTGGGATTGCGGGAACAGGTTGCCATTGGCAATCGCGAGTTGTGCCCTGGCTTCCAGCACGCGGTAGCCGGCTTCACGCAACGACAGGTTCTGGGCCGAAGCGTTGGCAATTAGGTCGTCAAGCGTCGGGTCGTTAAAGACGGTCCACCAATAATCCAGCTCCGCAGCGTCCTCCCGGACGCGGACGTCGGCTTCGTCGATCCAGGAATTAGCCGTCGATCCGGCCGGCACGCACGAATTCGGCCCCACCTTGCAGCCATTGTGGAAGTAATCGCGCACGGAGGAGCAGCCACCGCCCGAGATGAGGAGGGCGGCCACTATCAAAGGTCGGACATGACGCCAAGTCGCTCGCTGCACCTTCCGCCCCTCTTCCTCAATGCTTGCCCGGTTGGGCGCAAAGGTCACCTCGAGCTTCAAGCCTTCGGATTGCCCGTTCGAGCATCACGGCCGTCCGTGCGATCCACGGATCCTGCTAATTTTATCGGCCGGAAATGGCCCCGCTGTTACCGAAAAACCCCCAAAAGTCGCCGTCCGGGCGCACCACGCACGCGTCGAAGAACGCCCGGCCATCCGAAATTGAGGTAGCCCGCAACGGCTACCTATTCAGTTAATGTCGGCACGGTGGTTGGCGAAGATTATTGTTTTTTGCCGATAGAACCGGACAGTCCGAATATACTCACGGCGCGGGCAGATTGCTGGGCGCGAGTTCTCGGCCGCGCGGAGAAGCGAAAAATGCAGGCCAGTCGTAGATCGATACCATTTCGATTCCGACTTCGACGACGCAAGCCGCCATATAACTTCGACTCGGGGACACGTCATACACGATCCACTGCGCACTCGTGTCGTTCGCATCGCCGCACCAAAGTAAGCGGGCGGGTTCGCCGGGGGCAAAAGAGACTTCGAACCGGTCGAGCCCCAAGGACAATCCGGTGCCGCAAGCCTTAAGATAGGCTTCTTTGCGGGTCCAGCAGCGGAAGAAAGCGGCAAGTCGCTCGTGGTCGGGAAGCGCCTGCCATTTGCCCCGCTCGCCGGGGGCGAAGTACCGCTCAACAATGTTCTCCACATCGGCGAGTGGCCGGACACGCTCCACATCGATTCCGACTTCTCGGTCGAGCGCAACGGCAACCAGCGCCAACCCTTCCGAATGCGAAAGATTGAAGCGCAGCGGAGACACAGTGGGCGACGGCAGCAGTTGTGGCTTCCCGTCCGGCCGATCCGTAATCTCAACGCGCCCAGGCGAGACGCCCAGGTACCGTCCCAGAATCGTTCGAAGAGCCGAATGACCGACAATGAAACGTTGGCGGTCTGTGTCGCGCAGAAACCGCGCGGCCCGCTGGCGTTCTTCCGGCGAGAGAAACTCGCCCAACACGCCGATCGCCACCGCCGGATGGTCGAGGTCCACGCGCCAAACGTGAAGCTCTCGTGACGAACACTGCGGGAACGATTCGATATCGAATTCCATGTCGCCCCAAAATTCAATCAATGAGTACGTCGTCGGAGCAAAGCGCTGGCTGGTCTGGAAAGCAAACTTGGCTTGACCTTCGAGCTTACGTTGTTGTTTGTGTTCAGAATACGACTCAGGGCAAACCAAGGTGTAGTAGTATCCACCTGACGGAGGAAGAACGCAAGTTCTTGTTTAAGGTGCGCCGACAGAGCCTATTTTCCAGACTCGCCCGTCAAAGCTCGTTAGCTGAGACGGGCTTTTTTGTTGCCCTGTTGATAGTTCATTCAATTTTTTCTTGCTTTTGCCTCAGGTCGCATGATCTCCTGGATGTTGGTCCGCCTCTTGTGCGAGCCGAGAGACTTCCGAGAGTTCGCGTCTCACACGGTGGCCTCAAACCGTAGACAACAACTGCGAACTTTTGGGAACCAGGCTAACAGGAAACATCGCGCAAGCTGTTAACCGGCGGGTTGTTTTTCCAAACGCCCGAACTTTTGTCGCTCAGGTTAACAGCCGAGCGCGCGCGTGCGAGTTCGATTAGGCAAGCTGTGCCGGCTGGCGGGCATGACCTTCGGCGCGAGACGTACCAAAGAGATCTCTCGCGGATGAACTCGGCGTTCCAGCGGGGTACAAAAAGATCGCCTTCTCCTGCCGCTGAATCCGAGGAGATCTTACCGAGATGGGCCGCATTTTCCAGCCACTGTTGTTCCTGTTTGCCCGCTGCACCAGGAACGACTGATCCGTCAGATCGATTTCCTGGGGTTGAGAACGAAATGCTCCGCACGGAGGGCAAACGGCAGCCGGGCTAAGCGTCTGGCCACTCTGTACAGGCACCGAGACTTGGTCGCCGGCTTTAGCGAGTCCGCCAGAATCCCTCGCCGTGGCCCATCTCTGACTCACAAATGTAAAGGGTAATCCCGATACCGATTCCAGCGAATTCCACGATTCTGTCGTGTTGGACGCTTTGGGGGGGTAAAGGAATGCCATTTTGTCGGGCGATTGGAGTATCTCGTGGGCAAATCCGCAGCCATCGCCGCCTTGCGTGGCTGATTGTCGTGATCTTGTTCCCGCTCATTCCTCAGCATTTGTCGGCGCAAGGCAAGCTTGACGAAGGTCAGAGCGGCTTCGAACCGCACATGACAATGTTGCCGGGACGTAATCCTCGGTCTGCGGACGAGTTGAAGTCGTTCATCGATACCCTGAGCGCTACCGACGCGATGTTCGAGGTCATTGTCGGCCAAGGCCGCCTGATCACGCTCAGAGAGGACATCGCGGCCCCCGACAAGCCGGAACCCATTGTCGCGACGGGGGATCCAACCGTCGTCGACTTTGAGATCATTGGGGCACGGCACATTCGCGTAACGGGGCGGCGAATTGGCGCGACCGATCTTTCGATCGTGACCGGCGACAGGAATAACTACACCTTCGAGATCCAGGTCGTTGCCGATCTCGATATCCTGCGCGCCCGGCTTCGTCAGACATTTCCGGATGCCAGCCTGAAGGTGGCTCAGATCCGCGACCACGTCATCATCGAAGGCCAGGCGCGCGACAGCAGGCAAGTCGCCAAGATCGTCGAAATGGTGAAAGCCTACCTGAATTGTTTCATCCACAGTGAGAC
>JBBDVZ010000228.1:0-5825 GCA_040903115.1 Planctomycetaceae bacterium | reverse complement strand
AGTTGATCGGCGCCCCGCCGGCTTCAGCGACGCGCCACTTCCGCCGTAGGGCTCGCACTCCAGCGTGTCAGTTGATCGGCGCCCCGCCGGCTTCAGCGACGCCTCCAGATCCGAAATACAGGCCCGCGCACACGAGGTGTCAGTTGATCGGCGCCCCGCCGGCTTCAGCGACCGCCCGGCTCGCAACCCCTGCAAATGCCATGGGTTATCAGTTGAAATCCGAGCGTCCGGCGAATTCTGAGCATTGGGTTGGCCAAGACGGTCATGTTGAACTCCGCAAAGCCATGTCGGCTGAGACTTTGAAGCCGGGCGAGCGCGGCCGGGGGGCTAATGCACCACCGGCGCACTCGCAGGTCAAATTGTCAAAGACCGGCGGAAAATCGATCAACTCTGCGATGCCTTAGGCCGTTGAAGGCGACGACACAGTCGCAGAATACGTCTCTCCTTTAGAGAGAATGCCTATAATACTTTGTATGGAATCATTCGGCAATCATTTCTTTGCTATCGCGAACTCGGCCAGCAAAATGCCTTCAACCACTCGGGACTGAACTCGAGGCCAATACTCCGCTGTTCCAATCCATTCGTCGTCATTCAAGGGTAGCTGCGAAACGTCACGCCAAAGATTCACAACATCGTGAACCTTGATCGATGCTTTGCGTCCCTTTCGGCCGGAACCTGCAGGGGCCGACTGTTCTAGCTCCTCCTTTAAGCAACGTTCCGCTTCGACTACCGGACAACCTTTCGTTGATTCTGTGGGCTTGAAGTCACTGCTGCGGCAAGGGACGTACCACCAAGCGCCCGGCCAATCCGGGTCCATGAGAGCCTTCAACCCGATATTCGCGGCTGCGTTTAAGTCCGCCTGAATTCCCTTCGCGGCTGGAGAGCGCGCGTCGGCGGACACAAAGACCTCGCCGCCGCGATGAACAATCCGTACGGGATGCGCGGTCCTCCCTTCCGCATCATCCTTGACCTTCCAAAACTCGGCCAACTGCACTAACAGGCGATCGCGCGCATCTCCCTTGGCCCCCTGCTGTCTTCTTTGTGCCCGCTCAACTTCGCGCGTCCAGAATCGGGCCTCGTGCAGGAAGTCGATCACAGAAACGTCCACACAGCGCATTCCGGGAGCGCCTGTGCGGGAATCCTGCCGGGAGGTATAAGCCGCGGCGACTTCGCGGAAGTACAACCCGTGGAGTTGGCAGCCTTCCCGGAGAAACTTGCGAACCTTTCCCGCCGACCAGCTCATCAGTTGACGATTTTCACGCCGTGTGCGTATTTCGTCTGGCCGGTAGTGTTCGAGGTTCTCAACTACGACCGCATGACACGGCTTGTGGACACTCTGTCGTGGTCTTCTTTTCCCCCGCTCCCAATGCCTGCGGTTTTCACTGCCGACTCCGAGAGCGGCCTCCACAATCCGACTGGACAACTGCTTGACCCTGTTCTCACGCATTTGTTCGAGTGCATCAAGAATTCGTTGACCGAAATGAGTGAGCGAATCGTCGCCCGCTTCCGGAATGTTCTTGGTTAAACTTTCCGGTTCAGGCTGCATGTAGAAAGATTTCATCACTTGGTACAGGCTGCGGATTGTCGCCAAGCGTTGCAAGGAGAGACCGCCGACGTTACGCGTTAGCCGTTTCGCTTCAGCGGTTTCCAACTTGCTTTTCCGTGGCAGCAGCCATGCACGAAGCCATCGGAGGCGCTGGCGCCACTCGTCGGTTCGTTCCTTCCATCGCCCAGCCCAAAGCCGATGAAGGTCGGAGTTCTCGCGGTCGAAAAGATATTCAGCGATTCTGCGGAATGGAGCTTTGGCTGTCTCGCGCCGCTTGCGGCGCTCCGACCAGTTCTTGTCGACCTCGACCGCCGATGATTGAGGCCCACCGAATTCCGTGACCACCCATCTGTCGTATTGCGCTGCGGCCCACGCATCCTGATACCGTTGCAAGAAACGGCCCGCTTCCTCATCGGGATGCGCCAATTCTTTCCATAGCAGCAGCGCTTCCTGGAGATAGTCGATCCGCTCCTCCCGTGTCAATTCGACCGTGCGACCGCCTGGGAACGGCTTGCTCGTCGCCGTCAGTACGTAGGCGATGCGGGCATAGTCGCCGTGGCGCCGCAGAGCGAGGCGGGCGATACCAACGGCATCAGCCATCAATTTATCCACGCGAGGATAGATCGTCTTTGAGCCCGTTAGATCAAGGACTTCTCGGGCTGGCCGGCGTTCAACACCGACCCACTCCAGAAAATCGTTGAACCGATCGAATTCATCTGATGTCGCTCGTCGGGCGGCATGGTCCTCGCCCGACAACTTGATAAGGAACTGCCGATTAAGCCGCGCCCAGGGAGCCGGGTGCGGTGATCCGTCGGGCAGTTCGTCGGGCCCAATCCGACGGTAGATCGTCGTCGTAAGAATGGGGCGACCTCGGCGGTCGTATCTATCCGTCCGATTGTTCACATGCCGATACAGGTCGTGCTCGTCTCGGGCGACCTCGTCAGCGGTGGCGCATGCCTGTTCGAGCTGTTTCCGGGTGGCAATCTCCCAGACACCACACGCTGCCGCATACCGCTGGCCCAGGTCAACTCCCAGCACTCGCAGTCCGGGGAGTCGACACAATTCGAGGCGCGCACGTTTTCCGCGGTCTTTGTTCGCGGCGCAAATTAGAAAATCGCGCTTCGCGTTGTAGGTCCAGCCTTCCGGCAGCCACTTCGCATAGTCCAGCCACGGGCCGGCCGGCCTAAGCCTCGCGGAGAAGGTAATCATCCAACGCAGGTGGTCGCGGAGGCGCTTCGCGCGATCGTCCCACGCGTTGGGTTGATCCAGCGAGAGACCATGCTTTTCGAGATAATTCGCCAAACGATCCAGTTCGCGGCGAGGCACTTGCAGACGCCCGCTCCATTCCTTCTGCTCAAACACGCCGCCGACGTTGACCGCTTCCTTTGGCGTCCCCGCGAGAGCCCGGCTGAATCGATCACCGCGGACCACCTCAGTGCCGGATTCGCCAAAGTGATTGAGATCGAGGTCCCGCCGGAGCCGTTTCCCACGCCATCGGACCGGCACGTCTGCCATCGCCTTGCCGGTCCAGAGGCCCAGCGACAGCCCGTGAAGGTTGCTCAAACTGCTCAGTTGCGCCTTAAGCTTCTCGCGTGCCTTATCCGAGCGGGCCTTCGAGAGCTTCTCCTCCAGCTTGTTTCGGTCCTGTGCCGCTTTGAGTGCCGTATACTCGATGCCCCATCGCGAGTTGCCGAAGTCCACGAACACAGGGTGCCTCAGCGGATCAGGGTGGCAATAGGCGGGCACCTTGAACCGCTGTTGATCGCGCTGCGCCAGCCGGGCCGCAACGTAGTCCTTGAGTAGTTGTGTCGCCGGCCGTTCTTTGTCGTCCTGCCACACGCATCGCGCTTCATCGGCAGCGAGCGCCTCGAAGAGTTGAATGTCGCCGAATTTCTCGATTTCCGGATCATCCTGCAATTCGCGTGCGCCCTGGATGCGTTCGGTAGAGGACCGGCAATCCTTTCGAGACCAATGTCGCACGACCTCATCCCATCCCTCGACGGCCCGGCGGCGGATCAAATACTCGCCCTCGGAGCCTGCTCGCTCCCCTCGCCCCTCGCAATAGTCGTTAAGCCAGCGCTGTGCGTCCTGGGAGACCTTGTCGATATCGCGGGCGTTGTCCTCGAATTGGCGCCGGCTCACTTCGGCTCGCTTGATCCACGTGTGCCCAGCAGACACGCGCCGCAGCGCATGGTCAAACATGACTGCGTATTCCCAGATGTGATCCTTCGACGTGCGAAATGGCATGCCGATCTTCCGCTCTATTTCGGCGCGAAACTCGGACATCCAGCCTGGAATCGTCGATGCAGGCTGCTCGCCCTTTTCCGCGGCTTCTTCGCGCAGCTTGCCGCTCACCGCCTGCCAAAGATCGGCAGTGACAACATCGGCGCTTCCAAGCTTTTCCAATGCCATCGCCCCCTTTGAGGGGCGTCCTTTCCATCCGACGGTCTGCTTCAACACGCGTAGCACGGCCGTGGAATCTGTGCCCACTTCGATGTTTGAACCTAATTGGCTCGATAGGGAGGTCAACGCCGCCGTGCCCGAAACGCCGACGACATAGCTCGTGTCGATGTCGCTGAGCACGCGAAGCGACTCGGCGATGCCTGACGCATCACTCTTCGTCCCAGAACCCAAATTGGTGCTCAGCCAGTTCCCCGCTTTGATGGCGAAGTCCTTCGCATCCGTCTTTCCCATTCCATCTTCAGCCGGAAATGAGAAGTATTCCTCCGCGCCGCCCATGAGATCAAACAGAATGTCAGCGGCCGCGTCAGCATCTAAGCCGCCACTAAGTTTGCGGACTAACTCGTCGAAACAAGCGGAACGATCGACCCAAACTGCATCGGCGCGGATTCGTGCCTTCAGCGCCGGCTGGCACGCGGTTATCCATTCGTCCCGGTCCTGCACGCCATGCCGCTCCAGAATCCTCTCGAACCGAATCATGACAGCCGTTTGTCGGTCCGGAATCGCATCGCTTCCGCCGGCTATGATCCGCCCCTTCGGTATGAGCAGTGTCGGCGTTTCAACGGAGAGCCACGAGAGGGCCAACACTACGCGCCGCTCCGGGTGGCCATCGGCCAATGAATGCGAAAGCCCTCCGCGGAGTGTCAGCAGCCAATCGCCGAATTCCCGCGCGCCACGATTGACTGTGGTGTGCGTCGCCCATAATGGCTGCCGCCAACTGCCGTTATCCTTGTTGTTGCTGGCGAGTCGTAGTGTGTAAGCGCGCTGCGTAACGGCGACATCAGGCATCGCAATCTCTCCCGCGATCACAGTTCTGCCGATTCCTGGGTTGTCACCAGCTTATACTACCACTGTGCCCGTTTCCATTGCCGGCAGCGATTGGCCGATGATTGTGGCGGCGCTACGGGCTTGTTCCTGGTCTTCGCCCAGGTCAACGATGACGACCTGGTCTTCTTTGAGGTTCATTTGCTCTTCGAGTTCCGCCTGCAACCAAACGCGGTTGTGGACCAGATTGACAACGTCAGCCAATCGGGATGACCGGCAACGCATTATTTTTCCGCCTGCACTGTTAATGGTCGAACATTTGCGGCGCTGCTCGCAGTGTGCATCCGCTACGCTCTGATGGAAGCGTGCCGAATCGCGCATCGAAAGTGGCCCCGACGGAACGTATGAGATCCACGGCCCGGCACACGAACACGGGCGCGTGGTCACACTTCGCACCGACGGCACTCGGCTCTGATTCGAGAGCGTTGACGATTCGCGGCAGCCGCGTCGAGTCTCACCCTGTGCGGAATTGCATAAAGTATCGCTGCACGGCGGCGATGCATGACTGACCGCTGGGGGAGGCGGTTGTGCAGTGAGCCTCGTCCGACTGCGCGCGGCGCAGATGCTCGCGCACGCGGGTCACCACTCCGTCTTGGACGTCTGCTTCGATGTCTTCCGACGTCAGGCCGAAGCAGGGACAAATCGGCGCGTCGGGATGCTTCGGGTACACAGGCCGCAACAGGCCGTCGGCGACTATCGTTCGTTCGAACTGATCGAAGTAGGCGACGGGACAAGTCGGTTGCGGGCAAAAAAACGCAGTGCTCGAGATGCGATCCCGCAATTCGGCAGGGATGTGGGCATCAAGCGTTGCTGGAAAGACAACCGGGCCGGCCGTGCCGCATTTCGGACAACGATTGCCCGAATCCTCCGAATCTTTGACGAACGCCTTGTTCATGGCAGTGGTTCTTTTGGCCTGACCGTGTCTAGAGCCGGTTTCATAACTCCCCTCCCTTCCAGGGAGGGGTTGGGGGAGGGTGGAACGCATCGAACGCTT
>JBBDVZ010000227.1:0-5833 GCA_040903115.1 Planctomycetaceae bacterium | reverse complement strand
CGCGTTGCTGCCGGTAAACGATCATTTGTGCGGATTCGGGATCGGTGACCACGACGTCGGCGAGCCCATCACCATCGAGATCGCCCGTCGCCAGGTCGCGGTCGCGATCGGCGCCCTCTTGACCAAATCCGTACTGAATGAGGCGGCCCGCCAGCTCGCCGGGCTTCGCCTCCGGTCGGCGAAGTTGCAGAAGTCGCAGCCGATTGGTCGCCGCTTCGATCACCAGAATTTCTCCCCCCGGCCGTCCGTCGACCTCGGCCAGCGTGACTGCACGAGGCAGCTTCAAATCGAACCGCAGCTCCGGCCCCAAGCGGCCCGCGGAATCTTGCAGCCTGACACAAAAAAGGTGCTCGCGGTCTTCCTGCGACAGGTAACTGAGATCGTTGCGACCGTCGCCATCGAGGTCGGCCACGCAAGCCGACGCGAGAGACGCCGACGTGTTCATGAGCTGCTGTGCAACGGCGAGACCCCCTTCCGCCTGCTGGTACAAAACATAGGTGACATTCTTGCCGAGCACCACGAGATCGTCCTTTCCGTCGTGATTCAGGTCGCCGGCGGCGAGGGCTCGGGAGGTCGCCAACACGTCGGGCAGACGATGGGTCGTCTGAGCGGTCCAGTCGCCGGTCTCTGGCTGAAGGCGAATTGCCAGCCGATCGGGCAGCCCGAACCAGGCGATGTCCGTCCGACCGTCGCCGTTGAAGTCGCCCAGCACCATCGCCGACACCTCTTTGTCGACCGGCAGCTTGCGATGTTCGAATCGCCAGTCGTGTTCGATGGCGTTGACGTCCGTCGCACGTTGTTCCACCGGTTGTTCCGGAGGCTTGAGCGCGCGCTGCTGCAACAAATCGATGCGGCTGTGACTGTTGTCGACCAGCACGAGGTCGGTCAGGCCGTCTTTGTTCAAGTCGCCCGCGACCAAATTCGACGAGCGCAACTCGAGCTTGAAAACCTCCAGCTTTCGGAAACCGAAATGCCGCGAGAGATCGACGGGAGGTTCGGCACAAAACGACTTCGACGAAGCACTAAGCACGAATGACGAAAGAAGCACGAAGCACGAAGCATGAATGATGTGACGCGGGGACGCGGGGACGCGGGGACGCGGAGAAAAATCCTTCGCCCGCTGCTTCGTGCTTTGGATTTCCTTAGTCATTCGTGCTTCGTGCTTCCTTTGCTAACCTTGGTGGCCATTCGAATGGCGGCGGCGGATTTCGGCGATCTGCTGCTCGAGCTCGCGCTGCTTGAGGCGGATGCGCGCCAACGCCACTCGCGATTGTGCCGACGTCGACAGCAAATCACCCAACCCTAAGAGGATGACCCACAATGTGAGCAGCAAGACGCTGCCCCAGTAGAACGCGAACACCCGCACTTCGAGTTGCTCGTCGGCAAACAGCCCGGGCAGAACCAGGCCGCCAAACGGAATCAGAATCCCGATGACGGCGATCATCGCGGACGTCTGCATGCGACGACGATAACGCTTATAGAAAAACGTGCGCTGGTCGTCTTCGATGGTCGGGTCGTTCTTTTCAACACGCCAGGCTTGGACGTGGGCGCGCATCATCAGCAGGCCGGTCGCGATCAGCGTGGCCCCAACCACCAGATAAACCACCCAACCTTGCACGTCGGCTCCGCGAGAGTTCTCCAATCCCTGGATCCGCGTTGCCGTCGCTGGTTGCGGCCGTCCCGGTCAACCATCGTTGAGCAAGAGGACGAGGGATTGTTCTCATTCACCCCGGTTTGAATCCGAACGAGCCGCGCCCGCTCTTGTAGGCGACCGTCCTCTTCTGGTCGATGAGGTACAGCCGGCTTGGCATGCCGCTGTATTGTGCGCCAACCCGGTCGTCAATGCCATCGACGAGCTCGACTCGACTGACTTCGACGAGCTCGGTCGAGTCGCGTCAATCTGTGGATAAAACTTGACTCCGATCTTTTCGCGCAACAAAAAAACCGCCCGGGTCGGAAATCCGGCCCGGGCGGTGCGGTGAGGCGGTGACTTTTGCCTTAGTTGATGCGAGTGAAGCTCAAGCCCTGGTCCTTCGCCTTGGCGTTCTGGAGCTTGAGGTTGAAGGAATTCTGGTCGATGGGGGTGATCGTTCCGATCATCTTCTGTCCGTCGTTTTGGCGCACGAGGGTCAGAGTATTGTTCTCGATCGTGTACTTGCCCGAGAAGTCCTTCTTCTCGCCTTTCGCGTCGACACTCCAGGAGAACGTTCCGTCGGGCCGCAGCTCGAGGCGAATCTCGATCCCTTCGACCGGACTGGCCTTGAACGTGCCGATTTGGGTCATCGTCGCCGGGCCGGTCGGCTCGGTCGGTTGCGATTCTTCCAAGTCTTGGCCAAGGGCGCCCAGTCCGCCGGGTGCGGGTGCCGATTCCATCGGCGTTGACGGGCCCGATGGGGTGCTGATTGAAGCGGGAGCGTCTGATTTGCTGTCTGATTCGCTATCAACATCGTCGGACTCGATCGGCTCGGCAGGCTTTACGGGCCGGCCGGGCTGACCGCCATTTCGAGCAACGTTGTTGCCGGTTTTGCCCGCAGCCATCTTCAACAACTGGGCTGCAAGCTCGTCGCGAGGCTCGAGTTCGACCACCATTTGCAATTGAACCATGGCCTGCGGGGTATGGCCCATCATCATGTAGTGGTAGCCGAGCAGGAACCGCGAGGCGGCATCGTTCGGAGTCGTCTCGACGGTGGTTTCCAACTTACGCAACTGTGCGGTGTACTCGTCAGCCGATTCGTAGAAGCCACGCAATGTCGTCCAATTCCAGCCGCGACCAGAGGTCAAGGCGACGTGGGCCGCACCGGCCGATTCGCGATACTTTCCGGTGGCAAACAGCACGAGCGACCGCAACTGGTGTGCGTTGGGGTTCTTCGGCATTTCAACAAGAGCATGTCCGATGTTGGCCATGGCAGCGTTGTAGTTTCGAGCCATGAACGCCTCGCGTGCAGCGTTGAGGAACTCCATCCCCTTCTCCGAAACTCCTTCGCCCTCTTCCTGGGGACCAATCGGGCTGTCCTCAACGATGGGCGTGCCTTCAGATGGGACGACGACCGTGTACGGGTTGCAGTAGTGCACGCACGACGGTGCGAATGTAAAGCCGTAGTACCAATCGTAGTGGTGGTTGTGATGGTGGCCGTGATGACCGTGATGTCCATGGTGCCCGGAGTGACCGTGATGACCGTGGTGGTTTTGATGTCCATGCCCGATGCTCACATGACCGTGGCCAAAGCTGACGCTGAAGCCGCCATGGTGCCCACCATGTCCACCACCGGCCTGCGCTTGGTCCAAATTTACGACCAACAGCAGTCCCGTTCCCACACAAGCGGCGATAAGAGTCGTTGAGAGTTTCATTGATTTGTCCCTTCGAATTTTGTTGTAGGTTGTTTTGTTCCGCCTACAGTGCTGAGCGGAGGGACGATGAATTCGTTACATCGGTCGAAATCTACCAAGTCGGCGCTCGCGGACGGGCTTGTTGATGACAAGTTGTAAGTCCAATAGCAGCCGGGCGTTACCTGTGCCAACCGAAACGCCTGTTTACCCGACGTGCGCAAAAAAAACGCCCGCAACCAAACGGCTGCGGGCGCGATTTCGCACTCTGTCAACAGGCGGCTTTGCCGCGGGCGAAATGATTAGCCCTTGCTGAAATTCAGCCCGGGATCGTCGGCTGGCGTGTCCTTCAACTTGAAGTGGAAGCCCTTTTCACCCTTCCAAGTCATTGTGCCCACGAGTTTCTGGCCGTCGTTTGTGCGGGTCATCGTCAGTTGGTTCCCCTCGACGACATACGTGCCGGAAAAGCTATGGGTCTCGCCGGCTGCGTTCACCGTCCATGTGAATGTGCCGTCCTTGTTAAGCACCATCTGAAATGTCGCCTTCGCATCGGGACTGGCCTTCCAGGCCCCCAAACTCTGCTCCAGACGAGCAACCGCTTGAGCTTCGCCTTTGGGGGCAACGACCGGCGGATCGACCGGCGCCTGCTGCGGCGCTCCCTCGACTGTCGCACCGGGAACGATGAGCGCGGGCTGTGCGGCCGCATCCGAGTTGCCGGGAACGTGCGGCACGTTGGCTTCGGGCGCAGGAGCCGGCGGCAATGCCGGCACCGTGTTGTTGGGCGACGGCGTCGCCGGAACTGCCGGCTGCGCCTTCTGGGGAACGGGTATTGCCGGTTGTTCACCTTCCGGCGAGAGCCTCCGCAGCAAGTCGGCCGAAACGCGGTCGCGCGGTTCCAGCTCGACCACCTTCCTCAAGCGGTCTTTGGCGGCATCGGTGTGACCGAGCATCAGGTAGTGATAGCCCAGCAAGAACTGAGCGCCGGAGTCTCTCGGGTTGGCGCCGATGAACTGCTCGAGCGCCCGCAGTTGATGGGTGTACTCCGCCTTCTCGACGTAAAACGTTCGCACCGTCGGCCAATCCCAGCCTGGGCCGACAGCCAGAGCGGCATACGCCGCCGCCGAGGCGCGCTGATAGTCAACCATCGCAAAGAACACCAGCGACCGAAACTGATGCACGTCGGGGTCGCCCGGCATCTGCTGCGCCGCCTGAGTTACAAGCTCGAGCGCCCGTTGATAATCGCGGCTACGGAATGCATCCTGGGCTTGAGCAAGAATCTCGGCGCCTGGTTGCGACACCTCATCTCTGCGGTCGACTGGAATGGGCTGTGAGTAGTCGTATGCGTCGCCATAGTACGCGCCACCTTCGACGATCACCGGGCAGTACGGATTGAAGTAGCCGTACGAAGCGTATCCGTAGGGGTAGCCGTACCCGTAGTAGTCGTACGGGTAGCCAAATCCGTATCCATATCCGAATGGGTGGCCAAAACCGGCCCAGTAGAGAGCCCAGTGGTTGTGATGGTTGTGATGATGGCCGTCATTATGGTGATGGCCGTCATGATCGTGCCCGTTCCAGCCGGCGACGTTCCAATGGTTGTTCTGCTTGTTCCATTTGTGTCCACCGAGTCCGCCGTTGAAGTTTCCGCGGTTCGAGCCGGAGCGGACGAAATCGCGGCCGCCATCGATGCGCCGCCTCAAAGAGTCTTGCAACCCCGACTGTGACCCCGAGCGATTCTGGAAATCTCGCGATCGGTTCACAAAGTCTGGCACGTTGCCCTTGCGAGCTTTGCCGTCCGAGTTCCACTGTTTGGGCTGCGACCACTGTTTGGTCTGCGATCCATTGGACCAAGACCTCGGAGCAAACGATTCGACGTCGCGGCGCGACGGAGACTTTCCGCCGCCAAAGTCGCGCACGACGTTTCCGCCGTTGAATTTCTGCACGGAGTTTCCGCCGCTAAAGCTGCGCGCACCTTCAATGCTTCTTGAAGAGCCACCGCTGAAGCTCCGAATGGAATCCCTGCTGAAGCTGCGAGCACTGTTGCCGTAGCTGTGTCCGCCTCCGCTGAAGCTCTTCGAGCCTCCGCTGAAACTTCGTGCGGAGCCGCTGCTGAAGCTGCGACTGCCGCCGCTAAAGCTATGTCCGCCGCCCCCGCTAAAGCTGCGAGCGCTAGACCCACCGCCTCCGCCGCGAGAGAATCCTCCTCCGCCTCCGTGACCTCTTCCGCCCCCGCCCCCGCCCCCGCCGCGTTTGGCGGAAGCTTGGCCGTCAAATCCGACTGTAAGCAGCCCGCCGGCCAGTAGGGCGACGAGCGCAATTTTCACCAATCGCGACATTATTTTTAGCCCCTGAAGCAAGAACGATTCCTTCACCGGCTGCAACCCGGCGGAAACCGTATTAGCACGCCCCCACGCGCTGCCACATTTACAATAGACGGCCCGCGCTCGATCGGCAAGATGGGTTTTCACCTCGCGCTGGAAATCGCGGACTTTGAGGGTCGGGGCTCATTCTA
>JBBDVZ010000226.1:0-5847 GCA_040903115.1 Planctomycetaceae bacterium | reverse complement strand
CACCCCTCTCCCAACCTCTCCCCTGAGGGGAGAGGGGTTTCAAAGTGCCCTTTAAAACTTGCCGCGGCGGCGCTCCTTCGACGGCAGCACTTCGAGGCACGTGCTCCACCAGCCGGTGAGGATGGTTGCGACGAACTCTTCGGGCAGTTTTTCTGCGCGCATCTCGTGGGCGAGTTGTTCGTGATCGTAGTTCAGCGGAATGATTTCGACGTCCAATCTCGCCATCGAGTGTGTCAGAATGCCGGGAGGGCGAGGCTCCCGCCGAGCCGAAAATGATGCATTCTGTCGCCGCGTCTCCCCTTCTCCGCGTCCCCGCGTCGCCTCCGCCCCCCCACCCTGGCCCTCCCCCGCGGGGGGGGAGGGGATTCCCGAAGCCTGCGTGAGGGAAGACTCGCGGACGTTTATCGCGTCGCTGCCGGTTCGCACGAACGTGTACCAGACGTTCGTTCTGCCGTCGTTTTCCGGGCGGCCCAACACGCCCACGTTGATGAATCGTCGCCCTTCGCGCAATCCCCGCTGCCAATGGATGCCGGTGTGCGTGCCGAGTATGACGTCGGCTTCATAGTCGCAAGAGAGCTTATCGAGGAAGTGGTCGCTGGTCGTCGACTCCCACACGAACTCGTTCGTCTTGCGAGGGCTGCCATGGCAGAGTAGGAAACGCAATCCGTCGGCTTCGAAGCGAATCTGCTTCGGCAGCTCGCGCAGCCAGCGGCGATGCTCGTGGCTCGTTCTGGCGTACGTGTAGTCGTAGCTGGCCTGCGCGAAATAGTTGTCGCGCGGGTCGGTGTAACCGCATTGGCAGTCGGACAGATCGTTGCCAATGCTTTCGTCGTAGTTTCCCTGCAGGCACGTGACGCCGGCATCCCGCAGCAGCGGAAAGACGCGATCGGGATGGGGGCCGAACGCGCCCAGGTCGCCCAAGCAAAACAGCTTTTCCGCACCCCGACGGTGCGCATCGTCGATGGCCGCCGCCAGCGCGATGTGGTTGTTATAGATGCCGCCGAAGAATGCCAACCGCATGAAATGATCGCTTTCTTTCTGCGTTACCTTTCAAGCTGCGTCGATGACGGGTTCGTGCAGATCGCCCCGTATTGGTAACACGTGAGACACGCCCCGTGCCGCAAGGGATAGCTAACCGCTGCAGCTTCCAGCGTCTGCCCGAGAAGGGCGTCGGGCGAATCGAGCAGGATGGGGCAAACAAAAATACCCCGGTCGGTCACCACGCGACTGTGGCTGCAGATCAGTTGGCTGGAATCGAATCCGTCCATCATTTCGGCTGTGACGCGGTCGTGAAAGTCGTAGCCCGCGGTCCTCAGCGCCTCGGCGCCGATCTGCAGCCGCGGCAGAACTTTCAATCGAGGGCGCGTGCAGCCGGCATCGGCCAAGACCGCGCGAAATTTTTCAAGGACGGACTCGTCCTGCGAATCGTCCCACGTGCGGGTCATGGTGATAATGGGCAGGAAACCATGCCGCATTAACATGCTGACGCCGCTCATCGCCCGCTCGAACGTGCGCGGCCCGCGGATCGGATCGTTGATCTCCGGAGTCGGGCCGTCGATCGAGACGCGAAATTCGAGCGAGTAGCGGCTCGCCGCTTCCGCGTCGCGCAAGCGTTCGAGCCATTCGGTTTTGAAAACCGTGGCATTCGTCAAAACTGTTGCCGGACCGAAATCGAGCGTCCGCACGAGAATGGGGACCATGTCTCGATTCAAAAACGGCTCTCCGCCGGTGAAGTAGTATTCGCGAACGCCCCAGGCGATCGATTCGTGCAACATCCGCTCGACCGTTTCGAACGACAGGTAGCCGAACTTGTCGTTGTGCGGGCTGCAACTGATGAAGCAGTGCGTGCACTCCAGATTGCAGAGCGTCCCCGAGACTTGAAACCACAACTCGTCAAGCGACGTCAGCTCGACGCGGGGAACGTCAGAAAAGGTGGTTGATTGGTTCATGCGGTACCAACCAGGATGCTTACGCATCCCGCTCGCCGGGCAAGAGCGAAAACACGTCGCGGATTTGTTGCAGGCCGACGTTGATCAGAAATCGCGAATCGCGGCCGTAACTCTTGGCTCCCAGAATAAAGAATCCCGGCTCCGGGTTCACCAGCGCCTGCGGCCCGGGACTGACTTGCGACAGGCAGTCGGCCGACGTTTCACCCAGCAGCGCCGCCGCCAGCTTCATTGGCCCACCGGAGGCATAGCACTCGTGCACCTGCAGCTCTTCGTACAAGCTGCGATCTGGTCGATAACCGACGTTGGCGATCACGCAATCGACCGACAATTCCTCATGCGGGGCGTCGCGTCGCTCGCCCACGCACGTCAACTCGACGCGGTAGCCGTCATTCGCCACGCTCCGCTCGATCCGCACAATCAATCGGCCTGGTCGCCACTCGACGGGACCGGTTGCTGCCGTCGCCAGGCGATTGGCGATACCCGCCAGCGAATCGCGTTCGAGCAGCGCATCGCCGTCGATCCGCTCGATAGGCTCGCGTCGCTTCGAGCGCGTGATCCACACGGCACGCGTGTTCGGTTTCGACTCGGACAACCGGGCCAAGGCGACGACGGCGGTCGCCGCCGAGTACCCTCCGCCGACAACGAGCGTCGTCTTGTCGGCAAACCGTTCGTGATCGCAACCCGTGATATCCGGCAGCAGATAATTGTCTCCAGTCAAAGCGGACGTCTCGCCGACGGCCGGCATCCCCCCTGCTCCGGCCCAATTGTGATTTCCAAACGTGCCGGAGCAATCGAGCACGCAGTCGGCAAAGGCGACGCGCTCGCCGCCTCGGTCTCGCAACAGCAGGCGAAACGGATCGCGGCCGCGTTCGGGTTTGCCGATGAAATCTCGTTTCAAGCAATGCGAGCGCGCGATGCTGCAAACTTCGACCTGCTCGTGAATGTAATCCGCCAACCGCGGCAGGCGGCTCAGCGGAAGCAGATACCGTTCGACGAACTCCGAGCCGGTGAGTAGGTCGTCGCCACCAGGGAGAACTTGAGCATCTGGACCCTCCCCCAGCCCCTCCCTGGAAGGGAGGGGAGTTCGCGTTGTGCATTTGGCGTCGTGGAATTCTCGCAGAGCGCGGCGGCCCCAAGCGGAGGCGTTCAAACCGAACGGGCTGAAGAGCCGGACATGGCCCCAGCGGCGAATGTTGTCGCCCACCCGGCTCCGTTCGTAAACATCGACGCGGTACCCGGCCCGGACGGCAAACAGGGCCGCTTCCAGACCGACCGGCCCCGCTCCGATGATGGCGATGCGCCGACGCTCGGTGGTCACAGGTTCTCCGATGTGTCAGATGTCGGCCTGACGGGACTCACTCGACGGCGGTTCGTTGATGCCGGTCGCAGGCGAACGCGTCGAGCGGCATCGACAGTCTTTGGCCGAGTATCGCCTCCCGCAACAACACCGCCGTGAAGGGCGACATCTGCAAGCCGCTGCGAAAATGGCCGGCGGCGACATACAGGTTCTCCGTCTCCGGCACTTGACCCAAATAGGGCAGCCCGTCGAGCGAACCGGGACGCAGGCCGGCCCATGTTTTTTCGACGTTTGCCTCGGCCAACGCCGGCACGCGTTCCACCGCAAAACGGATCAAGCCGGCAACGCCGGCAGCCGTCGTCCGACGGTCGTATCCGACGTGCTCTTCGGTGGAGCCAACCAGTATGCGGCCGTCGGCGCGTGGGACAAGGTATCGCGGGCCGTCTTCAATCACGTGCTGCAACAGTCCGGGGGGTGTCGCGAGGAGCACGATTTGGCCCCGCACGGGTTCGATGCACGGTTCGAAACCGAACTGACGCAACAGTGGGCGCGTCCAGGGACCTCCTGCGATACAAAACTGGCCGCCCCAATGCGACTCCATCGTCGTCCGCGCGGAAACCACTCGATCGTTCTGAACGTCAAATCCCACGACCGGGTTACCCTCGACAACCTCCACTCCTCGAGCCGCACAGCCTGCCAGTAGCGCCTTGAGGTGCCATGGATTACGGACTTGTCCCAACATCGGGAGTCGATAGGAGTGTCGGATGTCGCGGCTCAACTCGGGTTCGTGCCGCCACACCCGATCGAGATCGAGGCGCTCGACTTCGACCCCCTCGTCGATCCAGGAAGCAATCTCTCCCTCGAGCTCACCTGCGCGCACATCGAGCCGGACGTTGATGCCTCCGCACACGCGATATCCATTATCGATGCCGGTTTCAGCGAAAAGTTGCGCGGTCAGCTTCGGCCAGAGGATGTGGCTCTCGGCACGAAGACGCACTTCGGGCGAGCGGGCGAACTCGGGGTTGCCGGGAGGCAGTATGCCCGCGCCGGCCCACGAGGCTTCGCGACCGACTGTCCCCTGCTCGACGATGCGGACGGAAGCGCCCTGCCCTGCCAGCTCGTAAGCTATCGACAACCCAATCACTCCGCCGCCGACGATCACCACGTCCGTCATTGTTGCTTGATTGCCCTGTTAACGAAGCCAAAAAGTGAGGGAGTCCCGGCATGTTCATCCAACCGGAATCGGACCACGGGGATAAACCCCGTGGCTCGGTTGATTATAGCCGTGCGCTGCGCCAGCGACACGGCTGCGGGAATGCACGTTGTTCGGCCTCTGCCTATCTGATATCGTGAACCGTTGGAGTACGATGCGTGTGAACCCATTGTGTGGAACGGCGCCGTGACCGATTCGCTCATTCCGCTTGATGAAAAACGTCGAAAGCTGCTCGACCTGTTGCGCGGGTACGGCCGCGTTGCGGTTGCGTTCTCGGCGGGCGTCGACAGCACGGTCGTCGCGAAGGCAGCGAGCCTGGCGTGCGGCGACAATGCGGTGGCCGTCACCGCGGTGAGTTCGAGCCTGGCCAGCGGCGAACTGGAACAAGCGGTCGAGCTGGCGGGCCAAATCGGCATCCGCCATCGGATTGTCGAAACGCAGGAGTTTGACGATCCCAACTATCTCGCCAATCCGACGAACCGCTGCTACTTCTGCAAGACCGAGCTTTACACGCGCCTCGAGTCGATGCTGCCACAATTGGGAGTCGACGTCATCGTCAACGGGGCCAACGTCGATGACACCGGCGACTTCCGCCCCGGCATGCGTGCTGCCGACGAACATCGCGTGCGCAGTCCGCTGCTCGAAGCGGGGCTGACGAAGGCCGACGTGCGCGAGCTGGCGCGCCAATGGGAGCTTCCCGTTTGGGACAAGCCCGCCACCCCGTGCCTTTCGAGCCGGATCGCCTACGGGCAGGAAGTGACGCCGGATCGCGTTCGCCGTATCGACCGGGCCGAAGAGTACCTGCGCGAGCGGTTGAATTTACGCGAGCTGCGCGTGCGTCACGAAGCCAACGACCTGGCGCGGATTGAGGTTCCGGTCGCCGAGATTCCACGATTGCTCGAACCGGACACCCGCGAAGAGGTGGCGGCGTATTTGCGATCCCTGGGCTTTAAGTTCGTCACCGTCGACCTGGACGGCTTTCGCTCGGGAAGCATGAACACCGTCATACCGAGCGAAAGTTTGCGGTTTTTGGATCGCTGATGCGGGCATGGAGAAATGCGCGCTACGGGCGGGTTTCGCTCGGCCGAATGCCCGTGGGGATAAACCCCACGGCTCGACAATCACGCTATTACGGTTCTTTGCCGAGCGGCAGAATTTCAAATGACCGCGTGACGGTCTTGGCCACTGCTTCGCGTTCAACCGTTGCCTGAAGATCGACTTCGAACGGATGGGCGATGCTGTTTCCTGCCAAATCTTCGAGGGCCGCATCGACGAGAAGGTAATACGATCCGGGACTCCACGCGGATGCCGGGCGAAATCTCCAGCGCGTCTCGTCGTTGTCGATTTCGATTGTTCCCGCGACCGGCTGGCCGGCCGCGTCGGCGATG
>JBBDVZ010000225.1:0-33203 GCA_040903115.1 Planctomycetaceae bacterium | reverse complement strand
CAGAAGCCCGGCTTTTCCTAAAAAGCCGGGCTTCTTCGACGTTCCGTTAGACGGACGGCCTTAGGCCCCGGCACCCGCCGTGCTGTCGGCGGGGTCGGTGTCGCGATTTCCGACGCTTCCAGCGCCTTGCGGAACGATCCAAACCGGTTGGCATAGGTCGACGCATGGTATCGCGAGGCATCTCCATTCATGTCGTCATATCCTGGTTGCTGCCCCAGCTTGAGCCAGACATCCGCCAAATTCGCAAACAGGTCCTCTTTAGGGATGTTGTAGTTGCGTGATGGCTCCAGCCTGGCGAGCTAAATTGCCTTGGTCCACGTGCCGAATCGGTTCCGCAGTGTTGTTTCGGACACGCGCCCGTATTCGCGGTACTGGTCCAGCGTGATTCGCTGCGATCCCACATGGGCTGCCACGCGGCGCAGGTCCTCAATGAGTTCGTCGTCGGAAAGCCCTCTGTTATTGGGTCGAAGGCGAAAGATCGTGTTCATTGGCAGCGGCGTGAATTTTGTTGGCGGTGAGAGATGCGGCACTCCGGCACGATCACTGGCGGCATTGAAGAGTCGCCAGTGGAAGTGCCGACACTGAAAACTCGATCGAGAAACTCTCGCTAGTAGGCTGCCTGCCTGTCAACAGGATTTGTCAGCTTCTGCTGTCCGTTTGTCCGCACGCATGCGCGAAGTCGTCGAAAAGGGTATTCGCACGTTCGCGGCACGTTTCGGCGCGGGTGCCGAAGACGGCGCGTTCGAGTCAAGAGGTTCGGCCGTTTGGGTGAGTAATTGTCCGGGCGCCGCGGGACCCCAAAACCGCGGCACGCAGGGCAATAGCAGGTCGGCAACCAGGATCAGCCGTAAGGTCAACACCTCACTGCGGCTGTTTGCGGCGGTCGAACGGCGAACCACGCGGCAATGACAAATATCCGCACCGCCCAGCGCAGCGACCACATTCCTATCAACCATAGTCAGGGCGTTAACCAAGCGTCGATCAACTGGTTCACATTTTTCGCCTCGTGCGTTTCGTTTTTCGGGATTTGGAGGCAGCGTCGGAGTGACGTGGTGATTTCGTCGACTCGGCGGCCAATCGCGCTTCGAGCTTGTGCAAATCGTCGGTGGAAATTTGGCGGGCGTCGATCAACCCAAGGACCAACCGTTCGGCTGCCCCGCAAAAGAATCGCTGCACGAAGTCGGAGAGCAGCCGGCTGGTCCCTTGTCGACGTGAAAGCAACGGCCGATAGCGGTGCGTTTGGTTCTCGACGTCGTGCGCGACGAGCCCCTCTTTCTCCATGACCTGCAACAGTCCCAGCACGGTGGTATAGGGGAGCTCCTGGTCGCGTAGCAACTGTTCGCGCACCTCGCGAACGGTCGAGGGACCGTGCTCCCAGAGCAAACTCAGCACTTCGAACTGCCGTTCGGTAATTGCCAACTGCTTGCGGCGTGTCATCGATGGACCTCATACTGATAAATGAGTACGCATTATTACGTAACACGCGGAGGGCGCCTAGACCATCTTAGCAGTGCCGAGAGCCTTACGAACTGAGCGGTCGGTTTTGAGGGTCGGGGCCGTGGTCGGTTTGGCTGTCGCGTCGAGCCGACGGATGTCGTTCCTCGAGCCAGAACCTCAAGAGCTCGCTGCCGGTACGGCGGATTTGGGTCAGCAGTATTTTGAATTTATCTCGGTCCAATTCTTTTTCGAACGCGCGGAGCAGGGCGACTGCCTGGGCGTCGCTGAGGATTGCCGTCAATGCCGGGATCAGTTCCTCGTGAGTTCCCCAGGCAAGTTCTCCGCGCCCGCCGGCGCAGACGGGAACCAGTCCGGCAAGCGACTCGACGAACACGCCGCGCACGTAATCCACGGCATCGTGAATCGATTGCTCCTTGGGTGCGGTCGGCTCGCGCCAATTGTACGGAGGCGACCATTCGAACGTCGGGCGCAGCAAATCGACGTGCGTGAGCACGCCCAGCATCGGAGGCTGCTTGAGCCGGGGATGAGCCGCGTACCAGACTTCGAGTTCGCGAATTGTGTTGAGGTCTGACTCGCGGGCCGGCGAATGGGCGTCCATCACCACCAGGACGGCATTCGATTCCTGCAGTGCCGTCCGGATTTGCTGCATCTGCTCTGTCGACGCTCCGGCTTCACCGAACCCCGGCGTATCGAGCAGCGTCACCGTGACCGGCGGGTCGCCGACGGCCACTTGATAGCGTTCTACGCTGCGCGTTTCGGGAAGAATGTCGACAGCGGCCTGATTTGTGCCGGTCAAGGCGTTAATCAGGCTCGACTTGCCGGAGCTCACTTGCCCGACCAACGCAACCGTCACCGGCTGGGCGGCGATTTCGACCGTCCCTTTCACTGGACCGACAGTCGACAATGTCGGCTCGGTTTGAAACGCGCGACGATACGCGTCGGCCCCGCCGCGCAGCCGGCCGCTGTTCATCTCGATCAGGTAAAAGCCCATCTGCCGCATGAAGCGAAGATAGATCGCCGCGAGCAGCTCGGTTTGCAGCTCGTTCGAAACGGGATCGAGCGTGAGCTTCGACGACATATACCTGGCGAGGCTCACGGGGTTGATGAGGATCGAAGCGACCCAGGCCGTGTCCCGCACGCGTTGATACCACTTCGGGGCCGACCTCAGCATTTTCCATTGTTTGATCGTCAGCAACCTGCTGCCGGGCACCGTGCGTAGCAGCCACTGTTCCATGTCGTCGACCACGAGTCGGACCGCGGCAAGCACCTCCGGCACGGTGAGCGCGCTGTATGGGTCGGTTGTATTCGGGTGATAGTGTCGGGCTAAATCGACGGCCAGCGACTCGGCTTCGGCTTGGTAGAATTGCCATTCGATCAATTGTTCGGGCGTGAAGCCGTCGATGCGTCGTTGATGATCGCGGATGATCTGTGCAGCCGCTCGATCGCGCGCCGTCCAGTGCGATGGAATCGGTACGTCGTGCTGCTGCGTTTGCGACGACAAACGTCGGGGCCGCCAGATTTTCGAGAGCACCCACGTCAACACCCAGCACGACGGCAGCAGCCACCAGAATCGCGTGAGCAGGCCGGTCGTCCACAGCGAGTACGTGCCAAGGCCGACGTAAATCAATACGGGCAGAGCCAGCAGCGCACCCAGGACGATGGAGCGGCGGGAGATCACGACTTTGGCTCCGTATGCGTCGTGCGCCAAAGCCGCGCTCCGGTCTCCAACTGCTGCTGATAGACCTGGCGCAACTCATCGGCAGTGGGGATGTGTCCCTGTTTGACTTGCAGGAAGTACCAGTTCCAAGACCAGCCGGACGCATACGTAAACGCAAACGCGGCGGCGGCGTTCGCGGCCATCCCAACCCATGGAATGAACTTGAGCACCTCGCGCAGGCCCATCCGGACGGCGACTCCCCCGCCGACGGCCAAACTCACTTGCGCAAAAGTGGCCGCGTCGAGTCGTTGATGATTCAACTTCGCCAGACGGTGCGCCAGGTGCGATTGGATGGCCATCACCACCGGGAGATCGACCCATGGGACCGGAACGGCGGCTGCCGACGCCGCCAGCGCGCTGTGAGCGAGAATGACGGGCGTGGAGCGTCGCTGATGCATCTCTCCCAGTATTTCACGCAACTGCTCCATCTGCAGCAGCGTCTGCCGATAAGCCGTCGGCAACAGATCGAGAATCGCCTGCTTCAACCGTTGGCCGCCGAAGTCCGGTTCCGTGAAACCCTCGTCGGCCGGCGTCAAATCGATGGGCACTGCGCGGTCAAACAACCCGTCGAATCGCTGGTAGTGGGCTGCGAGGCACCGCCGCAAGTCTTCAGGAATCGACGTCGGCAGCGGTCGCAGTTCGGAACCGAACGGATCGGGGTTTGGATGTTGCTGCCCCGGATAGGCATCGTGCAGGCAGGTCACGACGAGCAGCGTGGGGCGTTTGGGATTGGCCCGCCGAATCTCACGCAACGGGCGATGGACTTCCTCCATGGCCTGATCGGTGGCCCGAACCGTCACAATGACGAGATGCGCAGACTCATTGAACTGCGCGAGGTCGGCTGTCGGGTCGTAATGGGCCTCCCCCAGTCCGCGCGTGTCGAGAAACCGGACGATCGGCAAATCGTCATCCGGAAAACTGAAAAGGCGCGAGTGCTGCGTTTGCGGCCGATAGCCGCTGCCGATGACGGCATCGGCCGCGCCCGTGAGGTAACGGACAATCGAGGTCTTCCCGCTCCCGGTCTTTCCAAACAGCCAAAGGCAGGGAATCGGGGCATGGGAGAGCAGCTCCGCTTTTTGACGGAGAAACTCCTCGTCGCTCACCAAACCCCCTTGGAAGTACCGCAACGGGTTCCACATGAGCGATCGCCTCGTAACACGGCAGCCGCCAGTCGCGCGTCTCGATTGATGCTAGGTCGAGTCGCCATTTTCGGTGCGGTGCTGATCGTCAAGTCGTTTCAGCATGCTGCGAATGTCGAACGCGCCCCGGACAGCGACGTAGACGGTCACCGTCGAGTACCAAACGACCGCGGCCATCGTCAGTGCCCACCAGAAACCTTCGGCAAAGCTCATGGGAGCACCTCATGCATTGTAGGCGAAGCGGATGTCGGACGAATTTGATTTTTCAGCACCGAACCCACAACCATCGCGAGGGCAGCGGCAACATAGGAGGCGATGCCCGCGTAGTTGTCACCGATGCTTCCCGCGAACTCCTTGGTTGCAGGCACTTGTTGCAGAACCAAATAGCTGGCTGGAAATAGCGCGCCAAAGATGATTGATCCGATTGCCCCCCAGTTGTTCGCCCATTTCAAGTAGCAGCAAGCGATCAGCAACATCGACATGCTGGAAAGGTAAATGGAACCGGTGATGGCAAGATACTGCCAAACGTTTCCCTCAAGCGGGTACCACAAACCATAAAACATCAGAAACACGCCGATGGCCGCGACGATGCACCGGTTCCACAACAAGCCCGTCTTTTCGGACCAGCGATGCCGATGGAACGGCGCCAACAGATCGTTATAGATCACGCTCGCCCAGGTCAGCATGTACGAAGAGTCGGTTGACATTTCCGCCGCGAGCATCGCCGCCAGCAAAAGGCCCATCAAGCCGACCGGCAGGAAGTGGCTGAGGAACGCGGGCATCATGTGCATCGAGTAGTCTTTGGACCAGTCCGGTGAACTTTCCGGAAGCCTCGGGAAGTCCACGAGTGCGGCGATCCCCCAGATGGCTGGGAGCAGGAACCCGCACACGAAGAAGAAACTTGTTCGCGTATAGATTTTGCGACCGGTAGCCGTGTCCTTTGCGGCCAACACCCGGGCAATCGTGGTCTGCCAGGTCAGCGTTGCGGCCGTCTGGATCAGTATTTGAAACACAACCCAAGACCAGCCGAGTTTCGGATTGACGAACGGATTGAATCCTCCTGTCCCCAGCTTTTCCGATCTATCAATTGCAACGCCGGTGTCGGCGTCCGTCACGCGCTCCCACACGAGCGACGACGAGACCGTTTCGGCCAGCTTGTCCCATCCAATCTGATACAAGATCAGCGCCGTCACGGTAATCAGCCCCACGCTCATGACGACGAACTGAAGAAAGTCGGTGACGAGCACGCTGAGCATGCCGCCAAGAATCGTATATACGGCAACCATGACGAGGAGGGCGGTCATCATCCATTCGAGGGGGAAAGTTTTGGTATCGAGGCCGCTCACCTCTACGAGGAAATTGCCGCCCACTCGCAGGAAGATTCCCATGTTGAGCAGCCCGCCGAGAATGATGACCACCCCCGCCGCCCAGCGCACACGCGGTCCGAATCGCTTTTCGAGAAGCTCGGGAATCGTAATCACGCCCGAGTCGCGCAACGGCTTGATGCAGAAGCCGGTCACCCCGATCACAAGCATTGCGACGGCCTGGCAGATGCCCGGCGTTGCGCCTGCAAAACCATAATCGTAGCCCAGTTGGGCCGAGTACATGCAGGTGACGATGCCGAACTCCGTCGCCGCCAGCGAGGCGATGCCGAGGAAGACATTCATCTCGCGGCCCGCGACCAGGAAGTGCTCGACCTTGCCGACGTACTTCCGCACGAAGATCCCGGCGACCATTGTCACGAGGAGATAGAGTCCGACAATTGAACCATCAATCGCAAATGAGAAGTGCGACATTGACCGGGATTTCCCCAATTGATGTGGAGTCGGCTCTCAAAGACCGTGGCGAGTCAGCGTACACCGATCCGGTCGTTGTATCAACGATTTCGGTGCCGGGAAATGCAACCACGAGCGCAATCGGCGATTATCACCCCACTCCGCAGCGCTCAAGCCAGCACGTCCTTGATCACCTCTCCATGAACGTCGGTCAGCCGGTAATCGCGGCCCTGGTGGCGATACGTGAGGCGGGTGTGGTTGATGCCCAGCAGGTGAAGTACGGTCGCGTTCAGGTCATGAATGTGGACCGGGTCGCGCGTCACGTTGTACGAGTATTCGTCGGTCTCCCCGTGCACGTGCCCCGGCTTGATGCCTGCGCCGGCCATCCACATCGAGAAGCAGCGGGGATGATGATCGCGGCCATAGTTGGTCGATGTCAGCGTCCCCTGCGAGTACACCGTCCGCCCGAACTCACCCCCCCAGAGGACGAGCGTCTCGTCAAGCAGCCCGCGCTGCTCGAGGTCCTGGATCAAGGCGGCGGTCGGTTGGTCGGTGTCGTAGCATTGGCTCTTGATGCCGCTGGGAAGATTATCGTGCTGGTCCCAGCCACGGTGGTAGAGCTGGATAAACTGGACGCCGCGTTCGGCCAGTCGCCGCGCCAGAATGCAGTTGGCGGCAAACGTGCCCAGTTTGTGCGATTCCGGCCCGTAGTTTTCGAATACCGACTTGGGCTCATGCGACAGGTCGGCCAGCTCGGGAACGGCGGCTTGCATGCGAAACGCCAACTCGTATTGGTCGATGCGCGCTTGAATCTCGGCATCTTGATAATCGGCAAGCTTGATGCGGTTGAGTGCGACGACGTCGTCCAGCATCTTTCGGCGACGCTCGGTCGAAATCCCCGGCGGATTTGAGAGAAACAGCACCGGGTCTCGGCCCGGATTGAATCGCACTCCCTGGTGGCGAGGCGGTAAGAAACCCGATCCCCACATTCTTTCGTGCAAAGGCTGCGCATTGGTCGGACCGCTGGGACGAGAGATCATTACCACATATGCGGGCAGGTTGTTGTTCTCGGAACCCAGCCCATACGACAGCCACGCGCCCAGCGAAGGCCGTCCCGCGATCTGATGTCCGGTCTGCAACAACGTCATTGCGGGGTCGTGATTGATCGCCTCGGTATACAGCGACCGAATAACGCACAAGCGATCCGCGATGCGCGCCGTGTGCGGCAAGGCTTCGCTGAGCCAGATACCCGATTCGCCAACTTGCCGGAATTTGAACGTGGAAGGGGCAACCGGAAAACGCTTCTGGCCCGAGGTCATTCCCGTCAGACGTTGGCCGTTGCGAATGCTTTCGGGCAAATCTTGATCGAAGCGATCCTTGAGTCCCGGTTTGTAATCGAACAAGTCAAGTTGCGAAGGAGCGCCCGCCTGCGTCAGCCAAATGATCGTTTTGGCGCGCGGGTGAAAATGCGGCGCGGGCGTTGGCGAGCCGCCGGCGCTCGCTCGGGCATCGCGACCCAGCAGGCAAGCCAGGGCGGCGGCGCCAATACTCGTCGAGCTGCTGGAAAGAAACAGCCGGCGAGAAAGGGCCTGTTGAAAAGCGAGCGAATTCGGCACCCGAGGCTATTCCTTGGTCAAAGTTTCATCCAGGTTCAGAATGGTCATGGCGACCGTTGCCAGCGTCGCGAGTTCGACCGGCTCGATCACGGTGTCACTTGGCGACTCGCCGACTTTCAGCAGTTCGGCAACTGCGGTTGGATCGTTTTCGAAGTCTTTTCGCGCCCGCTCGAATGCGGCGACGAGAATCGCCTGTTCCGCAGCACTCGGCGAGCGGGCCAGAGTCAACTGGAACCCGTGACGCACTCGTTCAGCGGCCGTATTGCCTGCTTCGCGAACCATGCGTTGCGCCAGAAAACGGGCCGCTTCGACATAGGTCGGATCGTTCATCACATTCAGCGCCTGCAGCGGGGTATTCGTGCGCGGACGCCGCAACACACACGTTTCGCGGAACGGTGCGTCGAACGTCAGCATCGCGGGATTCGGCACCGAGCGCTTCCAGTACGTGTAAAGACTGCGGCGATACAGTTCATCGCCCGTCCCCACAACGTAGGTATTCGCGCTCGACCCCGCGACAACCTGCTCGTAAAGCCCCGGCGGGTGATACGGCCGAACCGAAGGGCCGCCGAGTTTGGATGAGAGCAGGCCGGAGACTGCGAGCGCCTGGTCTCGCAGAAACTCGGCCTGCAGGCGGAATCTCGGTCCACGAGCCAACAGCCGATTTTCCGGGTCGCGTTGCAGCAGCGAAGGATTCGAGCGTGCGCTTTGACGGTAAGTCGAGCTGGTCACCATCAGTCGCAGCATCGCCTTCACGTCCCAACCCGTGCGAACAAACTCGGTCGCCAACCAGTCGAGCAGCTCGGGATGCGACGGCGGCTCACCCTGGGTCCCAAAATCTTCAGCGGTCCGCACCAAGCCGACGCCGTACAGCGACTGCCAAAGTCGATTGACGGTGACGCGGGCCGTGAGCGGGTTGCGCAGATCGACAATCCAGCGCGCCAGCCCCAGCCGATTTTTCGGCGAATCGGGCGACATGCCGGGCAACGCGGCCGGCGTGTTGGCCGTCACTTCGTCGCCGAGCTTGTTGTACTCCCCGCGCATCAGGATTCGCGTGACGCGTGCAGCGGGCAGCTCTTGCATCACCAGCGTGGTGGGAATCTGCAAGTCGATTTCATCGATCTGTTTATTGAGAGCGGCGACGCGTTCGGTGAGGCGAACGTGCTCCGGATTTTTCGCATCCTGCAAAGCGGCGAGCGACTTCTTGACTTCGTCGAGCTCACGGTTGAGCGACGCAATCTTTGCCTCGATTTCCGGCGAGGGCAGCTTCAGCATTGGCGGCGCGTTCCGCCGGATGTTCGCCCCGTAATTGCCGATTCCTCCTTCCGGCACGTTATGAAAAAAACTGTACAAGCCGTAATAGTCCCGCTGCGTGAAGGGATCGAACTTGTGATCGTGGCAGCGCGTGCACGTAAATGTCTGGCCGAGCCAAACGGCGGCCGTGGTCTCGACGCGATCCGAGCAGTACTCCGCGAGAAACTCTTCGGCAATGATTCCGCCTTCTTCGTTGAGCATGTGGTTGCGGTGGAAGCCGGTCGCAATTTTTTGCTCGAGCGTTGCATTGGGCAGCAGGTCGCCGGCGAGCTGCTCGATGGTGAACTGATCGAAGGGCTGGTTGGCGTTGAATGCCGCGATCACCCAGTCGCGCCACGCGTACATCTCGCGGTCACGATCGACCTGGTAGCCGTTCGAGTCGGCAAATCGCGCCGCATCCAGCCAATCGACGGCCATCCGTTCGCCATAGTGGGGTGACGCCAACAGCTTATCGACCCAGCTCGCGTAAACTCGTTCGGCGGCTCGTTGGTTTCGATCACCGGCCTTTGCGTCTGCAATGTCTGCCGCCGCTAATTCGCGCTGGAATGCCGAGACGTCATGAGCCGCCGGTGGCAAACCCGTAAGATCGAGACAAAGTCGACGAAGCAGCGTCGCCGGTTCCGCTGCGGGTGAAGGCCGCAATCCCTCGCGTTCGAGCCGAACGAGGACAAAGTTGTCGACCGGGTTTCGCGGCCACTGCGTTTGTTTGACGATTGGAGGCTGCACACGCATTGGCGGCACCAACGACCAATGCGGTTCGTATTCGGCGCCCTCGGAGACCCACTGTTTCAGCAGTTCCTTCTCGGCCGCAGTCAAATTCTTTCCGGAGTCCGCCGGCGGCATCATTTCATCGCGGTCGGTGCTGAAAATGCGCCGAATGAGCTCGCTGCTCTCCGGTTTCCCGGGAGTAATCGGAATGGCTTTGGACTCAGCGGCGTTCAGCGCATTGTCTCGAACGTCAAGCCGCAAGCCCGATTTCCGGTGGTTCTCGTCCCGTCCATGGCACGCAAAGCATCGACTCGACAGGATTGGCCGAATATCGCGATTGAACCGAACCGGCTCGGCAGCATCGGCGGCGCCGTGAATATGCCACGCCGTGCACGCGACAACCCACCAAAACGTCCACCATGCCGGTGCGGCGCGTGCGCGTTCACATCGAAAGCGGCTCATGGCTCAATCCAAAGGCGTTGAAGGCGGCGGGACGTCAAAGCTGATCGAGGTCGGAAGACCTTGATTGTAGCCGACGTCGCCGCCCCGCGATATGAGAAAGCGCCCCAACGCCTGTGAGCGAATCCCAGCGTTCGGACTGGCGCGCTAAACCCGTCTGCTCAAGGCGTGTGTTAGATCGGGTAGATCTGCCCGCAAGAGTCGACGTACGGCGTTTCAAAGCACAACGACTGACCGTTCTCCGCGAAAGCGCCGCAGATCTGATCTTCAAAGTCCGATCCGAAGTTATTGCGACCCGACGTGGCGCGGGCGGCT
Source organism: Planctomycetaceae bacterium (assembly GCA_040903115.1). GTDB lineage: Bacteria > Planctomycetota > Planctomycetia > Planctomycetales > Planctomycetaceae > JBBDVZ01. Next base: position 22,705 of record JBBDVZ010000225.1, on the reverse strand, counting down.
CGTGCCGCGACCGGCGTCAGACCCGGCATGCACGCCGCGACGCCCACTGCCGCAACAGCCACGCTCGCCACGACCGCTGCCCGCTTGACTTCCTTGGCGGTGGTTTCGCGGCCCGTCCATTCGGTGATCTTTTTGGCGGTGGCCTCAGCGGCATTGTCGGTCGTCTGCTTGACCTTGGCGGTGGTTTCGGCCGCCTTTTTGGTGGCCGTCTGGAACAGCTCTTTGGCTTTCTGCTGATTCTGTTCGCTGCAGGCGGTTTCAACCAGCGATTTCATCGATGCCGCAAGGTTCGTCAAATTAAGGGCCATCTCGTCATCCTCCCGTATTGAAAAGGCTTCGAGCCGGTTTTTTTGGTCGCCACAAATGCTTAATCGCAGCCGCACGGCGGTTGTGACAAAGAAAGGCTCGAAATGCCCGGCCGGCCGGAATGCAGGTCCGGTTGTACGGGAGAGGGGTAGCTTGGCCGCCAGAAGCTCGAGTTATCGGAAAATGCCGGGCAGCTCATAGGTTACCTCGTAGTGGTGTAATCCAGATCACCGTGCCTGAATTGCGTAACAATTATTGGTAGACTGTTCGGAAACTGGTTTAGGTTCGCGTGACGGTCTGAAGAAAGTCATAGAAATTTGTGAAGGGGGATTCCGCGATGAGTGACGCGGCACCCGATGCTCGTCGTCAATGCGTCCGCAAAGTCCGAAAGGTGTTTGAGTACCTGAAGGAACTCAATCAGCATCGAAGCCCCGCCGTCACAATGATCCAGGCGCAGCCCTGGAGCATGTGGCTAGACGAAATGCCCGAGCATCCAACAATTCGGGTTGGTTTTGTGCCTGACCCAATCAAAGGGACCACAACCGAAAATGAGTCGTTGCCGGGTGATGGGAAGGTCGCTCAATCCGAACCCATCCTTCAGGTGAAGCGACCGCGAATCACGCACGCTCCGAAACCGCCGAGCGAGATTGCAGAATGGCTTGTTGCTGGATGGAACGATCCTCAGACCGAAGCCAGTGGAGTGCGATGGCACGAATCGATCAATGACGTAAATGAAGGCGGCGAAACCGTGGTCCGACGGTTTGAGGACCAACCAATCCGTGAATCCAAGCTGAAGGAATGGTTGGCGTCTCGCGAGGAATGGCGTCGCGCGGAGATTCCGGCCAGGGCCGCCATGGCGATCTACGAAAGGCTCTACGAACTTCGCGGCCAGCTTGCCCGCGAATCAGAGCGGTTCGATCTGGTGATCGGTGACGGGATCTTGGGTTGGGCCACCGAAGGGCAAACGGTGTTTCATCCGATCCTTATTTCGCGGGTACAGCTTGAGTTCGACCACGCCGTCCCGCAGTTCACGATCGTCGATGGAGATCAGCCGACGGAGCTCTACACCGCGCTGTTTCACTCGATCGGAAATGTCTCCCCAGAGAACCTTGCCCGGTGCCGCGGCGAACTCGAAGACGGCGGATACCATCCGTTGGCCGAAAGCGCCTCGGGATTCCTACGTCAATTCGCCGTGACCATCCATGCTCAAGGCGAGTTCGTGGGAAGCGCTCGACCAACATCACACTCAGATGTTCCCAAGGTCGGGCGAGCCCCCGTCCTTTTCTTGCGCAATCGGACTCTTGGTTTCAGCAAGGCGATCGAGGGTGTTTTACGACGCTGCGATGAAATCGAGAGACAACCTTCCGTTTCGATTTCTGAGGCACTTCCACCAGGACTTCTAAATGTTGTCGGCTGTGAGACGGAGTCAGCGAACGAACCTACGGATGAGGCAACCAATGGGATTGCTGAGCATTTGCCGACCGAGGATATCCTATTTGGAAAAGAGGCGAACCCTGAGCAGGTCCGAATCGCTCGACGCCTCAACCGATTCGGCGCGGTTCTGGTCCAAGGTCCGCCGGGCACTGGCAAGAGCCACACAATTGCGAATCTAATTGGCCATTTGTTGGCGAAGAACAAAAGCGTGCTCGTAACGAGCCATACGACGAAAGCTCTTCGGGTATTGCGAAATCATGTAGTCCCAGAGTTACGTCCGTTATGTGTCAGCGTCCTTGAAAGTGATCTCGACAGTCGAAAGCAACTGGAGGACGCTGTCCAAGAAATCAGCAACCGTCTATCAACTGCTGATGCTGATTCGCTCGAAGTGGAGGCACGTAATCTCGAAAGCGAGCGACGGCAGTTAATCGCAAAGTTGAATGAATTGCAGGGGCGCTTGCTCGAAGCGCGGGCCGACGAATACCGCGAGATCGTATTTGGCGGAAAGACCTGCACACCAGCCGATGCGGCACGCAAGGTAGCGGCAGGCATTGGAACTCACGATTGGATCCCTGGTCCGGTAAAGGTCGGCGTCCCGTTGCCATTGGCGGCCGAGGAAGTGCGCGACCTCTACACGACAAACGGCCTCACAACGCTCGAAGATGACCGACTGGTACAGGTCGTGCTGCCCAGTGTCGACGATGTATTGCTAACGCCCGAGAAGTTCGCCGAACAGTGTCAACAACTTGACGACCTTAGCAACCACGCCGGCCAAGGCGATGCGAAATTCTGGAAGCAACAGTCGTTCACCCGCCAGCAGATCGTTCAATTGGACAAATTGGCTGATCGTTTCACGCGCATTTCAGCGGAGATGCGAGCGTTCCCCAAATGGGAACTTGCGATTGTCGAGGCAGGTCGAGAGAGCAATGCAAAGTCCAATGCATGGACTGAACTGATTCAATTGATTCAGGATGTCCGCAAGATCGCGGATGATTCGTCCGTGCTGCTCTCAACGCATCGACCGAGCATCAAGTCACAGGTGCCGCTTGATACGCAGATTCAGATTCTCAGCAAGATCTGCGAGCATCTCAAACAAGGCGGCCGCTTGAGCTGGTGGAGCCTGTGGCGTGAAACCGGATGGAAACAACTTCTTCCCGACCTTGAGTGTCGCGGCGGCGGTGCAACAGACCTTGCGCATTTTGAGGCGCTGCTCGCGTTTGCTCGCCTCGTCGCGGGTAGAAATGAACTATCGGCGCGCTGGAAAGTCCTTGCCGAACGATGTGGATTACCTTTGGCGGAAGGGTTCGGAGAGGAAATCGAAAGGGTCTGTGAACAATACATCGGACGGTTTGAGCAATGCTTGAATTTTTTTCCGACGCAATGGCAGCCGCTGATTGAGGAACTCAGCCACTTGGGCTTTCAATGGGACGATTTTCTGAGCCGACGTCCGGTACATGCCGGTGAATTCGGCTCACTCTTGCGAATCTGCGATGCAATCGAGCCGTTAGTCGTGAAGGTTTCGGCATGTAGCCGACGATTGCGCTTCGTGGATGGTCGCAACCGTTTGCGGGATGTGTCGGAAAACCTCAAAAGATTTGATCTGCCAATCATAGGTGAACTTCGCGCGGCGATTGAGCAGCGGCAATCGCCCCATTACGACGATGCCTACCAATCGCTTGTGAGTATGCACGAGCGTCGACGCCATGCGTTCCGGCGTCGTGACTTGCTAAAGAAGCTCGTCGATTCCAATCGCAAATCAGAGGCCGTTGCCGAGCGATGGGCCAATGCAATTCGGGAACGGTCTGGAATTCATGGAAAAGAGGCAGCACCGGGAGATCCATTGTTGGCCTGGGAGTGGCGGCAATTGTATGACGAGATCAATCGAAGGTCGCAGACCGACCTTGACGCGCTCGGTCGACAAATCGAGGAAATCCAACGGCAGATACGCCAATGCACGGTGCAACTGATTGACCGTCGCGCCTGGGCTGCTCAAATCCGACGAATTACCTTGCGACAGCGTATGGCGTTGCTTGGCTGGGTGGGCCTGATAAGGAAGATCGGACGTGGAACGGGCAAATATGCGCCAAAGTTGCGAGTCGAGGCGGCAACGAAAATGGGAGAATGCCGGGATGCCGTGCCAGTCTGGATTATGCCGCTTGCTCGCGTGGTCGAGAACTTCGACTTTGAGAAACCGCAGTTCGACGTCGTCATCATTGACGAAGCAAGTCAATGCGACGTAATGGCGCTGCTTGCAGTTGCCCTTGGCCGAAAGGTCATTGTCGTTGGCGACCACGAACAAGTCAGTCCGTCCGCGGTCGGACAGAAACTGGATATGGTGCACAAGCTGATTGCTCAACACCTTGACGGAATCCCCAATAGCAATCTTTATGACGGACAAATGTCGGTTTACGACTTGGCTCGAATGTCATTCGGTGGGCTGATTTGTCTACAGGAGCACTTTCGGTGCGTGTCCGACATCATTCAGTTCAGCAATCACCTCTGCTACAACGGTACAATCAAGCCGCTCCGCGACTCGACCACCAGCCGACTTCTCCCTCACGTCGTGCATTATCGGGTCGAAAGCCATACTCGATCGGACAACGTGAATCGCGATGAAGCCGAAGCTGTCGCGTCCCTAATAGCTGCAGCGATGGAGCACGAAGCGTATCGTGGGCAAACGTTCGGCGTGGTTTCACTTCTCGGCGTTGAACAGGCGATCGCAATCGGCGAATTGCTCTGGCGGCACGTCGGAGCCAAAGAGCATGAGGAACGGCACATTCTATTTGGAAACGCGGCTCAGTTTCAGGGTGACGAACGGGATGTCATGTTTCTGTCGCTCGTTGACGTGCCAAGCGATGGTCCCCTGGCGATGCGTTCGCAAGACAATATGAAACAGCGATTCAATGTTGCCGCCAGTCGTGCTCGCAATCAAATGTGGGTCGTCCACTCGCTGAATCCGGAGGTCGACCTGAAGCCGGGCGACCTGCGACGACGGCTGATCGAGCATTCGCTGAATCCTGCTGCAATCGACGATGCGATTCGCAAAGCCGTGGTGCGTGCCGAATCTGAGTTCGAACGACAAGTGTGCAGGCGGTTGATCGAAGCTGGATATTGCGTGACTCCGCAGTGGAACGTGGGAGGTTACCGGATCGACATGATCGTTGAAGGGGACGGAAGACGCCTTGCTGTTGAATGTGATGGCGACCGGTATCACCCTCCTGAAAAGCTTCCGGATGATATGGCGCGACAGATGATTCTGGAGCGACTTGGTTGGACATTCGTTCGCATCCGCGGCACTCAGTTTCTTCTTGATCCCGACAAAGCATTGGAGCCAGTTTTTCGGAAGCTCGCGGAGCTGGAAATTCCTCCATTGGGAACAACCTCGGACGCGATATCAGAAGAGGCAAGAGCCTCCGATGATGTCGTGGCGTGGGTCAGTCGTCGCTCCGCCGAGATTCGCCTTCAGTGGGCTCGTGAAACAGCGGAAGGTTCGACCGAGTTTGGGGAATCGGAAATCGACTCACCTGGGTCAACTGAAGTTAGATCCGGGGTAGCTGCATCGGTAGGCACAGATATGAACGAGAGTCGATCTCCGCAAATTCTGCCCGCTGAAACATCGTCCGAATCCTCAACCTCGAAGCCGCGGCACTCAACTAAAGCGACAGGTCATGCAAACGCGCTTAAAGAGGTTTGGCAATTGACTCTTGCGGCGTGGCGTGAACAGCGGGACCGTCTCCGGATTGCTAAGGATGAGGACGGGTTGCGAGCGATCGGCGGCCTCGGGACAGATTTTGCGCATCGTTACAGAGTCGAACAGGCTTTGAAAGAAGGGAAACCCGTCCCGAAAGAGGTTTTGGACGATTACCCTGATCTGCTGACAGAAAATGAGAGAAATCAACGAGAATTATGCGAGGAACAAAACTAGGCCTTTTTTTTGCGATTCAGCTCCGCATCATGCTCCTTTGCAAATCTGCGAACATCCTCCGCGAAATCCAGCAATCGTTCCCACTGTTCGATATACAAAGTCACGGGCATTCGTTGAAGGCCGTAGACGCTCAGTGCGCCCTTTTGACTGACTTTGCAGTACAGCGATCCCCGGTTCTGCTCATCAGCTTCTGCCAAGATTCGATTCGCCTCTTCGACACTCAACTCACCAGCGGCAAGTTTTTTCAGTACGTCTTCTCGATTCACAAGTTGCCTTTCCCTAGCGAATTTGTGCCGGAACTTAGTGGCCTGACCGTTCAGTTAGCTGCATGGGGTTGCCGCGGAAATCTGCAAGAGTTCCGAACATCTTAGCCGATGCACTGAGCACAGTCGACTGTGACTCGCCTCGCTGAAGATCGACTGAAGGTGCAGCCGGCGAAGTACGATCCGGTCAGTAACCGCCCGCGTCGACGATTTCGTGGCCGTCGCGCGTGACGAGGGCGTCGTAGAGCAGGGCGTCGATGGTTTCGGAGATGAATCGCACGGAACCGTCGCCGAACAGGTGCATGATCCCCTGCGGGTGCTCGCTCGATGGGCCGTAGTCGCAATCGATGCCCTGGTTGCCGAAGGCGGTGAAGTACGGCTTGCGGTTCAAGCCGAGCTCCGGGCCGGCGTATTCGAGGGGGTCGCTGTCGTCGTAGGCGTGCGATGTGATGGCGGCCGTGCCTCCGTCAATCCAAACGGCCGCGTTCCGCTCGCGCGTTTCGACAATGTAAATGGTGTTCGACGTGCCGTCTCTCACGTCGGCCGAACGTGTGTTCGAACTGGCGTAGAAGACGCCGTCAGGCTCGTGCCAAATCTTGCCGACTGTCGTCGCCCCCATCGCGACATAATTACGGATGGCGAAACGGTCGGACAGTGCGAGATACAGCGGCGAGCGGCTGTAGTCGGGGCCGGAATACGACGGGCAGCGGTACACGGGGATGACCCGTGCCGCAACTTCCCGATTGAGCGGGTCGAGCGAAGAGACCTCGAAATCGATCTGCCCCGACAGGGTGCCCTGTTCCGCAAATCGCAGGATCAGGCTCGCCCAACTGTGCAGGTGGTACTGCGTCGGCTCGGGACTCCAAACTCCGAAGTCGAGGATGCTAGTCGAGCTGGGAGGGAGGACCTTGTGAACGCTCTCGTAGTTGGCCAGCGCCAGGCCAATCTGCTTGAGATGGTTGCGGCATTGCGTTTGGCGGGCCGCCTCGCGCGCGCTTTGCACGGCCGGCAACAGCAGGGCGACCAACAGCGCGATCACCGCAATGACGACAAGCAGCTCGACGAGCGTAAACCCCCGACAGCGGCGCATGGGAAATCCTGTTGTTCCACGCGTCCCGCCCGCAACCTCTCACATCATTGTACTTCTCAAGCGTGAATTACGACAAGGAGCGCGACCCGCGGCGGTAAAATGCCGCCGGCCGCGTGGCCGGGGTCGAGGCTTTGCAAGCCCCCGGATCGAGTCGAGCGATGGCCGATACGTCCTACTCCTTGCCGTTGGTGTGGACGTGCTGCGATTGCTTTTCGCCGGTGGCGGCTTCAAGGTTCAGCCACTCTTCGAGATCGCTTTCAGCGGCGGGAGCACGTGCCGTCGACTTGCGGATGCGGCGACGAAAGATGATCCGCCACCCGATCGCCGCCGCAAGCAGCGCCACCACCGCCGCCACCCAAATCCATTCGGTCACGTTCGAGCTTCCGCTAGGTTCGGAAGCAAGGGCGACAGCCGGTTGCGGCATCATGCGGCCCGCCAGCAGAGGGGCCGCGCGGGTCGCGTCGGCCGACGTGTACGACATGGTCTTGAGAAAATAACCGACGAAAACCACATCTTTGCGCACGTCGGCGCCGGTTGACAGGCCGGGAGGCAGCTCGCTGAAAATCACCACGTACGGATGCGATCGAGATTCATCGGTCACGCCCCACGCTTCATAAAGCTGCGAGACTCCCACCGAATTGGCGGGCGTCTCGTGCTGGAGCACCCGCCGCACGTGCAACCGCAATCGCAGCAGCTTCCCGCGGTACTTCTGCGGCTGCTCCCAAAGCTGCGTGTAAAGCACATCGGGCTGGGCGCGGCGATAGAGGTCGGCAGAGGACTGTGCGAGGGCCCATTTCAAACAGCGCCAATAGGCGGGCATATCGGTCGTCGAAATCGGCGAGCGATCGGAGACCGCCTCGAACAGCCGGCTCGCGTCCGTCGCTTCAGCAGGAACCAAGTCGGTCGCGGCGGGAATGATGGTTTCCTCGGCCGGCGAAGAGGGCAGCGGCAGGGCAGAGTCCTGCGCGTCGTTGGCAAGTTGTTGGTCCTGGCCGGCAAGCCAACTCCACGTCTGGGGCTTTCTCGCTTGCGAATAGATCAAAGCGAGGATCACCAGCATAATAATCATGCTGGACACGCGGGGCATTGAACCGCCGGACAGAAATGGAGAACCGATACCTCGACGACTGCTTCGCATGAGGTGCCTCAATTCCCGTCGGAGGGTTGTGTGAGTTCTGTGAAGTTGATCGTGCGGACGGGGCGCCCGTCAGGCAGCTTCTGCCGCATGCACACGTCAATGATCTTCATCAGGTCTTCGTAGAGAAGGCCGGGCGCGACGTGCAGCATGACCTGATCGACCTCGTCTCCCTGCAGCGCGAAGACCTGGCGGAGAACCGCATCGAGCTTCGCCAAATTGACGCTGTTGGCGGGCCCGCTGAAGGCATCCGACAAGCCGACCCGAGCCCCCGACAAGCCGCCGGCCGCATCAGCCGGCAGCCAAATGTCGAGCGACTTCTGAAAGAGGGCGTTCGGGTTCGTCGGTACTTGGTCATCGGGCAGGGGCATCATGGGTCTTGCCAGAGGCACCGGCGGGGGAAGGCGCAGCAATAGCTGCCCTTCGAAGGGAGACGGTCGAAACGTCAGGATGAAGAACGCCAACAGTTGGAAGGCCATGTCGAGCATGGCTGCCATGTTCAGTTGGACTTCTGCGTCTAAGCGGTGGCGGCGCAGACGGCGGCGCATGTCAACGCTCCTCCCGTTGGCTGACAGCTTTGAGCGAAAACTTGCGGTACCCGTTTTCCTGGCAGACTCGCACAATCTCGTTGAGCAGCTTAAACGGGATGGCCTTGTCGGCGCGGATTACGACAGTTGCGGGCAGGTCGTCGCCGCGCTTAAAGCCCTCCTTGCGGATGGCAAGCTTATCCGCTTCGTTTCTGGCTTCGCTGGCAATGTAATTCTTGACGTCTTTGATCGCACCGTAGACCTTCAGCCGGCCCAGCGAATCGATGTTGAGAACCAGCAGGTTCTCCTCGCCTTTCGTATCCACCGGCCTGGCCGACCCCAAGACGGGGAGTTCCAGCGACTGGTCGGTTTCGGCGCCCTTAAAATTGACGACGAGCATGAAGAACGTAATCAACTGGAACACCATGTCGAGGATGGGCACCAGGTTCGGTTCCGCCCGGGCACTATGCAACATCGATCTCGCCATGCGGCGTCTTTCGTGCGAAAAAACGTTAAACGAAACTCACGAGACGGCTCACGCCTCACTCCGCCGTATGGGCTGTCGGCGCAGGCGCTCCGCCCGTCGATTTGGTCTTGCCTCGCGACACGGCGTGCGCGCGGCGAATGAATTCGTCGGCGGCCAGCATCGTGGCGCTGCTGATCGATGCCACGCGGTTGCGGAAGAATGCGAAGAAATAAATCGCCGGCACCGACAGCCCGACGCCTTCGAACGTCAGCACGAGTGCCTCCGAAATGCCCCCGGCCACCTCGCTGGCGTTCAACTGCGTGCCGGATCTTGCGATCACGCTGAAGGCGGTGATCATGCCCTTCAACGTTCCCAACAGCCCGATCATGGGCCCGAGCGACCCCAACACTGCCAGCATGCTGATGTTTTCTTCCATCTCGACGACAAGCGTGTCGCCCGTTCGTTCCATCGCATCGCGGGACTCGGTTAAGCCCAGCGGCAATTCCTTCAGACCGCTTTCCAGCACCGCGCTGTAGAAGGAATCGTCCTGCCGAACGACTTTGAATATTCCCGCGAAGTCTTTCGACGCCAGCAATTGTTCGCACGTCTCGACGATCTCGGGAGGCGTCGCCCGCTCGAACCGCAGCTCGAGAAACAAACTGACGACTTTCGCCACAAAGTAGATGGAAAGACACAACAACACGGCGCCGATCCATCCGGAAGTCCGCACGATCCATTCGAGCATGGACTGCGTCTTTTTCGGCTGCTCGGCGGCCGGTTCATCGGCGGCAACATCTGCCTTGGCGGCGCCATCCGCAGGCTTTTTGTCTTGAGCGACGCCGACCGAGGGATAACAGCAACTCAGAATCCCCCAGAGTGCCGCTGCAAAGGCCCACGAGCATGCGGCGCGTCGGCGGTGACTGACTTCAATCATTTTTCCCCTCCAATTGAGATTGTTGCGGCCCTGCCCGAGGTCAAATTTCCCGGTCCGCTCTGCTAATGGGCGCCACCCAAATCCTTTCGAACTGAAGCGCCTGAGCCGCATCGACGACCGCCACAAGGCTTTCAAGCCGTGCATTGCCGAAGTTCTCAAGACCGGCCAGGGAGCCGATCAGATCTCTCGCCGAACGTTTTCCGCGTACAAGGCGTGAGGCCAAAGATCGGCAGGCCGCGGCAATGCGTGCGCGCGGGTCGAATTGAGTGACTCGGCTGAAGCAAACTCGTCGAGAAAAGGTGCAATTTTCAGGTTCCGGACCGGTTCCCATATCACGCGCCACTCGGTATGCGACTGCAACAATTCGGGAACATCCGGAGCAGGCGACGTCCACGAGAAAAAGAGCCCCCCACAAGCGCACCGGCGTCTCGTAGGACCGGAGTCACGCCCTGGGAGACGCGGCAAGAAGCATCCGAAATGTTAGTCGGACAAAATAAGAAAAATGGGCAAACAACTGTCGCAATAAACGGCCCGGCGACCTCCTGGGAGTGAGTCTAACTGTCGCGACGAGAATCGGTCAATATGGGTCCCCAAATTTCCATGCCCTGGCGAGGCCTTGCCGGCAGTCGGCGGAGCGGTGGATGCGCGGCACGCACTATGTTGGTTTTGGCATTGGCATCTCGAACCAAACTCGCGCAGGCCAAGGCACTGACCGGGAAGAGGTCGTTCGCCCAATATCTGCAGCAAACGTCGCCGACGAAAATGCCATTTCAAACATCTGCGAGTGCGCGCACGAAGTGCATGGATCACGCTCGTACTATGTTTTGAAGCTGTGCCAGGAATTCCGACTGCCCCTTCAGAATCTTGTGCGCTGCGTCTTCAAGCGAAAACCAGGCGGCGCGGTCGATCTCCGGAAACTCCTTGTGCTTTCCAGATTTCGGCGGCCATTCCATGGTAAAGGTGTTGCTCCTTAAGCGTGCCGGATCGAAGTCCGCCTTCATCCCCCACGCGTGGACGATTTTGCCTCCCGACTGCCGCAGCGGTTTCAATGGAATCGCCTCACCCGCAACCTTGCAGCCGGTCTCTTCCTCGAACTCGCGGATCGCGGCGGCAAGGGGATCTTCATCTTGATCGAACTCCCCTTTCGGAATCGACCACGCGCCTGCGTCTTTTCTGGCCCAAAAAGGGCCGCCGGGATGGACAAGCAACACCTCGACCTGCCCCGCCGTCTCGCGAAACAGCAAAAGTCCGGCACTCTGCTTGGGCATCGTCCTTGCCTCATGGTTGCAAACCCGCGACCGTTGGAAATTTTAGGGTCGTTCGCGTCTAAGGCAACCTTTGATCTCGTCGGTCTGCCTCCCCAAAAACGGGCTCGTTCGCTACCATTCCTATCCCTTTGAACCAACCGTTTTCAATCAAAAAGCTGAAAGGTGCAACCGCAGATGGCTGTGTTGATGCAAATCAAAAATGCCCACAAGAGTTACGGCAGCCAGGTGCTGCTGGACGACGCCGAGGTCACGTTGATCGACGACGTCAAAGTGGGCTTCGTCGGCCGCAACGGCGCCGGCAAGAGCACGTTGCTGCGCATCCTGCTGGGCGAAGAGGAACTCGAACGGGGCGAAGTGATTCGCCATCCGAGATTGCGGCTCGGTTATCTGCGGCAGCACGATCCGTTTCTTCCCGGCGAGACGGCGCTCGAGTTTCTGATGCGCGACAGCGGCCAACCCGATTGGAAATGCGGCGAAGTGGCCGGACAGTTCGAGTTGAAAGGCGCCTATTTAGAAGGCCCGCTGGCGAAACTCTCCGGCGGCTGGCAGACGCGCGTCAAGCTAGCGGCACTCTTGTTGCACGAGCCGAACTTGCTGTTGCTCGACGAGCCCACGAACTTTCTTGATCTGCGCACGCAGATTTTGCTCGAGCACTTTTTGCGAAATTACCAGGAGGCGTGCCTGATTGTCTCGCACGACCGGGCGTTTCTGGCGGCGACCTGCACGCACACGCTCGATTTGTCGCGCGGCAAGTTGACCATGTTTGCCGGCAAGATCGACGCGTATCTCGAGAACCAGCGCGAGCGGCGCCAGCGCGACGAGCGGACGAATGCCACCGTCATGGCGAAGCGGAAACATCTCGAGGAGTTCATCGCGAAGAACAAAGCGCGCGCCTCCACCGCGACGCGAGCGCGATCGAAAAGCAAGCAACTCGAGAAACTCGAAATGGTCGAGGTCTTCGGCGACGAGCCAACGGCGAATGTTCGGGCACCCGTCGTCGAACCTCGCAGAGGGCCGGCTTTGCGCTGCCAGGACTTGGCCATTGGCTATTCTGAGCGAGAGATTGCCATCGACATCGACCTGGAAATCGATCACGGCACGCGAGCCGCCATCGTCGGCGACAACGGACAGGGCAAGACGACGTTTCTGCGGACCATTGTCGAGTCGCTATCGCCCTTGCGGGGGCAGGTCCGTTGGGGTTACGGCTGCCAGATCGGCACCTACGCCCAGCACGTTTATACAGGACTGCCCGAGAAACAGACGGTGTTGGAGTATCTCGAACACAAGGCAGTGCCCGGCACCAAGACGCAAACCATCCTCGACCAGGCCGGCGCATTGCTCTTCCGAGGCGACCACGTGCAGAAGCGGATCTCGGTCCTGTCCGGCGGCGAACGAGCCCGGCTGTGTTTGGCGGGACTCATGCTCAGCCAATGCAACGTGCTGGTGCTCGACGAGCCGGGCAACCATCTCGACGTTGATACCGTCGAAGCGCTCGCCGAGGCGCTTCTCGAATACAAGGGCACTGTCATCTTCACCAGCCACGACAGGCACTTCATGCGCCGCGTCGCGACCTGTGTGGTCGAAGTCCGCGACGGCCACGTGACCAACTACCGCGGCAACTACGAGGCGTACCTGTATTCGGTCAACAAGGAAATTGACGAGGGAGAGCGCGACCGCGCGACGGGAATGTCGAAGGCGCCGGCGGAAGTCAAAGTGCCCAAGGCGACAGCGCGCGCCGCCAAGCGCAACGATCGCGATCTCCAAAAAGAAATGTCGAACCTCGAACGGACCATTACGCGGCTCGATGGTCAAAAGCGCGAGCTGAATGCGCAGTTCCTGTCGACGACCGACGCCGCCGAAGCGATGCGGCTCCACACCGAGGTGACCGCCCTGGCCGGCGAGATCGCCGTCGCCGAAGAGCGTTGGTGCGAGTTGCAGGAGCAGGTCGGCGAATGACCCGGTCACCCGTCGAACGTCAACTTTGACCACGGATGGCACGGATTGTCACTGATATTTCTAATTAACTCGTTCCCAAGCTCTGCTTGGGAACGCACTGTCTCGAAGCTTGGCTCGACTGAGCTCGCCGAAGTCCGCTTCGCGTCACTTTTGCGTTGCATAGTTCTGTTCCGCGTCAGATCACGGGAAGCAGAGCTTCCGGAAAGTGGGTTCCCAAGCGGAGCTTGGAACCAGAGAACTTGGGAACGCACTGTCTCGAAGCTCCGCTTCGCGTCACTTCCGCGTTGCATAGTTCTATTCCGCGTCAGATCACGGGAAGCAGAGCTTCCGGAAAGTGGGTTTCCAAGCGGAGCTTGGGAACCAGGAAAACCAGGAAAGCGTCGATCGCTCGCTTCATCAGTGCCATCTGAGACATCCGTGGTGCATTCCTCTTCACTGCACTCGACAAGTCTCGTATCCGCGCGTCCCATTTGCTACACTTGTGCGGACCGAACAGGTCGGGCGAGCGGTTACCGGTGACTCGGCACGCTACGTCGACAGCTTGGGAGGCCAATGATGTTGACGCTCCAGGGACGATCGCATGCGGGGGCGGCATTCTGCGACCGGCGCTCGCGTCGGAACTTCCTGAAGATCGGCTGCCTCGGCTTGGGCGGCCTGACGTTGCCTCAACTGCTTAAAGCGGAGGCCGCAAGCGGCGCCGGCCGTTCGACCAAGTCGGTGATCATGATCTACCTGGTGGGAGGTCCGCCCCATCAGGACATGTTCGACTTGAAGCCGCTGGCGCCCAGGGAAATCTCCGGACCGTGGCGGCCGATTGCGACGAACGTGCCCGGTTTCGAGATCTGTGAGGCGCTTCCGCGGCTGGCGAAAATCGCCGACAAGTTCGCCGTCGTTCGTTCGCTGGTCGGCAACCAGGCCGATCACGACGCCATTCAGGTTTTCAACGGGCACCATCCCCGCAAGCCCACGCCGTCCGGAGGCTGGCCGCAGTTTGGCTCGGCGGTGGCGAAGCTGCAGGGGGCGGCGAACATCGCGACGCCTCCCTATGTGAGCCTGTGTTACACGTGCACTCATCCGCCCTATAACGAGCCTGGTCCGGGGTTCCTTGGCCCCGCCTATTCGCCGTTTCGTCCCATGGGCCCGACGCGGGACGATATGGTCCTCAACGGAGTGACGTTGGACCGCTTATTCGAACGGCGGACGCTGATGCAGAGCTTCGACCAGTTTCGCCGCGATGCCGACGGCGTACGCATGATGCACGGCCTCGACCACTTCACCGAGCAGGCGATGGGGCTACTGACGTCGTCGCGGCTGGCCGAAGCGCTCGACTTGTCGAAAGAGGATCCGCGCACCGTTGCTCGTTACGGCACCGGCGACCCGAAAATCTTCATGGACGAAAACGGCGCACCGCGCGTGCCGCAAAGCCTGCTGTTGGCCCGTCGATTGATTGAAGCCGGCGCGCGCGTCGTCACGCTCAACTACAGCAAGTGGGACTGGCACGGCGGCTCGTATGGTTCGATCTTCTCGCGCGAAGCCGAAGACTTCCCCGTTTTCGACCAGTGCCTGAGCGCTTTGATCGAAGACCTTCACGAGCGCGGCCTCGATAAAGAATGCAGCGTGGTGGTATGGGGCGAATTTGGCCGCACGCCGAAGATCAGCCCGATCGTCGGCCGCGATCATTGGCCGCCCGTGAACTTCGCGCTGTTGGCCGGGGGCGGGATGAAAATGGGGCAGGTGATCGGCTCGACCGATCACCACGCCGGCGAAGCGGCGTCGCGCCCGGTGACGTTCGGCGAGGTGTATGCCACGCTGTATCACAATCTCGGCATCGACTCGTCGCAAGCCACGCTGCGCGATCTCAACGGCCGCCCGCAGTACATCGTCGAAGACGACGCCAAGCCATTGCCGGAACTGGTGTGAGCCACAACCAGCGCGAATAGAAGCCCGGCTTTTCCAAAAAGCCGGGCTTCTTTTTTGTGCGGCTTCAACAGCAGAATGGCGCGCTCGATTGTGGTACTCTGGTTTTATCAATGCGACAAAACCGGAGACAGCCATGGCTCAGCAACACTCAATAGATTCCCATGCGACGATGTCTGGCGGTTCGATGTCAGCGGACGCTTGCCCCCCCATCCTGCCCTCCCCCGCGAGGGCCTGCGGCGAGCTCAGCCGAGCGGGGGAGGGGATAACCGCTCATGATCCCCTGGGGATGAATCGGCGGTCCTTTCTGCAAGTCGGCGCGGCTGCGGCTGTTGGCGGTGTCGTTTCGCTGACAGTACGTCCGTCGTTTGCCGCAGAGGACGCGCTCGATATCGGCTCCGAGCCGCAGTTGTTTCTCGATGACTGGATCGTCGAACGCAGCGACGGCATGAAGCGCGTGCTGCATCGGCCGGAAAAAAAGGGACTCGTCAAAAACGCCGATGGATCGGATTGGGACCTGGGCAGCGTCTATCAAGGCAACATTGTGTGCCGCGATGCCCGCGGCCGCTTTCACATGACTTACCGCTACTCGTGGTGGGATGCGAGCGTGCGCGACCTGCACCCCAGCATCGGCAATGACAAGGCGCACTGGTTCCGCGAGTCGGTCGGTTATGCCACCAGTGACGACGGATTGCATTGGGAGAAGCCGCGGCTCGGGCTGGTTGACGGACCGACGGGGTTCAAAAAGATCGCCGAGTTTCCGTTCGAAGCGCCGGCCGGCATGTCGCGCGACAACAACCTTGGCTGCCCGTTCGATTTCGCCTACGACCTGCACGCGCACGGCAACATTGTCGATCCGGAAAAGCGGTTCCTGCTGCGCGCGGTGAAGATGGACGACACGCATCCGTTTGCGAAGGCCATCGAGTCGCAGCTCTACTTTGCCCGCGAATGGCCCGACATCGTCAGCGATCCCCAATGGCGCGAGCGATTGACGCCGATCCCCAACGGCTCGCTTTCGCCGCGCGGCTTCAAGTCGCTGGCCGGTTTTGACCATGCCGCCGCCGAATGGTTCGCGGTGTCCCAGGACCGGCTTGGAAATTGGATTCCGCGCGGCGGACGCGACATCGCGCGGTTCGCGACGAGCGATCTGATCGGATGGCGCGGTCCCGAGCATGTGCTGGCGGTTGCCGCCGACGAAAGCCGCGACCCCAAGGACTGGATCGAGTACATGGACATGCTTTCGTACCGCGCCGGCGGGCCGCAGAGCGGTGCGTGGCTCGGGCAGTTGGTCATCTTCCATTCCGACCGCAGCGATCCTCAGTACATGATGCCCACCGTTAAGGACGTGTGGCGGAAGGGCACGACCGAAGTACGACTTGTCATCAGCCGCAACGCGGGCCGATCGTGGCAGCGCGTCGGCGACAAGCAAGTGTGGCTGTCCTGCAGCGACGACCCGCGAGGTTTCGATCGGCTGGTGTTCTCGACTTATCCCGTGCGCGTGGGGGACGAGGCGTGGTTTTACTATTGCGCGTGGAACGGCGATCACCTGGTGTTCAACCGTGACGGTTCGCTGTTCGAGCCGGGCTTTCTCCGCACGCATCGCGTCGCCCGTGCGACAATGCGCTGGGACGGTTACGTCAGCCTCGACGCCACTGCGGCCGGAGGCAGCCTCGTCACACGCCCGTTTCGGTGCAGCGGCGAGAAGCTGCTGGTGAATGCGAATGCCGGCAAGGGACGTCTCACCGCCGAATTGCAAGATGCGTCGGGCCGGCCGCTCGATGGCTTTCGAGCATCCGACGCGGAGTCGCTCACTGGCGACGGCCTGGAACTTCCGATCCGCTGGCGCGGCGGCGCGAAGCTCTCGGAGCTGCGCGACAAACCGATCCGGTTGAAGCTCGAGCTGACGCAGGGCTCGCTATATGGATTTCGGTTTTCTGGTTGATCAACGGACCAGCCACCAGCCGGCTTACGCCGGCCGCTCGCCTGGGCGGCCGAATCACTTTGTGATTTTCAGAGACTCGAAGACGACGGTGTTCGGGCGGACGGTGCTGTTGAGGGCCGAGATGCCGGCTTTGACCTTTACCGGCAGGTCGATCGCTTGCTCGGGGAATTCTCGCCAGCTCTTGCCGCCATCCTGGCTGTAGGAGGCCGTTAGTCGATCGGCCTTTCGCGTTAGACGAAGGCTGGTTGGCTTGTCGCGAACGATCGGCGAAAGCTCGACGACGCGTTCCCCCTCCTTAAAGATGTGGAAGTAGCACGACGTGATCGCTTTGCCGTCTTTGTTCATGTCGGTGCGATCGAGCCGCACGAAGTTCTTCGCGTCCTTCCAGATCACCAGCGTGCCGGCATGAAATGCCGTCGTGGAAGCGAGGCCGGGAATGGCTGTGCCGTTCTCCGCCTTCTCGACCGACTGGATCAGCACCTCGACGGTGAAATCGCCTTCGGCATCCTGCAGGACGAGCGGCGCGTTGACTTTGCCCTTGAGCGGCCACAGGTCGTGTCCGTCGCCCGGCACCCGGATCGTAAACATGTTGTCCTTCTGTTCGAAGGCACAGTCTCCCGCAGGGTCAACCACTCGTCCCCAACCCGGCACGTTATCGAACGGCTTGACCTCGTCGGCCATGCCGAAAGTGCCGGGGCCAGCCGACAGAAGCAGGAACCACAAGACTCTATGGCGATCGTTCGAGCACATGTCACATCTCCCTCGCTGTTATTTGTTCTCGTCATTCTTTGTCGGACAGGTAGTTCAAGAGCATGTTCGACGCACCGGCCTTTTTCAGTTCTTCCCTTTGTTCCGATGTCAGAATCGGTTTGCCGGCCGACTTCTTCAGTCGATCGAGAATGACATCCGATGAGATGTCCAGACGCAACAGCGAGACAATGTTCTCGACAGTCAGCGGCTTCTCGCCCGCGGCGTTGCCGGCAGCCTTCTCGATCGCAGCAATGACCTTGTCACTGGCTCCGGCGTCGCGCAGACGCTTTCGCAAGGCCTCGTCGAGGGACATTTTCACCCCGTCTTTGCCGATCTTCGCGATGATAGGGTCATCGCCGATCTCCAAGCGCAGGAGCGCGAGCAGATCCGCGTCACTCAAAGGTTTGGCTTTTGGCTGCGCGACAATCGGCGCCGGTTCGGTTGCGTCTTTATCGATCAAGGCGTTCAAGAGGTCGCGCTGTCGAATCAAGAGTGCTGCGGGCGGGTTCCCTTTCATGCCGTACTTTTTCAGAAAGGCGTCAATTGCCAGGCCGGTTGCTTCCAACGCGGGCTCGACGGCCCCGGCCTCGGCAAGCAATTCAGACTTGAGCGCCAGAACCGCAACGTCGTTGGGCTCTCGCTTCAGGTATTCATCGACCTCGGCGACCGCCCGCTGACGATCGCCGCGCAGCCACCAGAACATGGCTTGGATTTGCTGCTTGTCCGACTGCTGAGCCGGGCTCAACGCGGCCGGCTCGTCGCGAAATGCGAGGGAGACCGGTTCGCTGCGCAGGGCCATGGTTGATTGCGGTCCCGAAAGGGCCTTTGGGTCGATAGCGACGACAATGCGATATCCCGCCGCCGCGATCCGTTGCGTTTCTTCGGCGGAAAGCGTCGCCTTCAGGGCAATCGGCTCAGCGGGCGAAGCGGTAAGAGTCGGTGAGGCAGGGGGCGCCAACTGAATGGGCCAGACGTGCGGTTGGCCGTCCTCGCTGTGAACTTCCCAGCGGAGGACGGACGACCAATCGCCGCCGATGGGAGACAGCGACAGCGGCTTGGCATCCTTCGGCGCGTCCTGGTGAGGATCAGGAAAGAGAGCGACGTCGACGATCACGGGGACGCCTCGAAAAACGTCGGAAGCCCCTCCGTTGAAAGCGACGACTACTTCGGGTCCGGCGTGCGCCGTCGCATCCGCGCCAGGCTTGGCCGGGGGCGGGGGTGGTTGAATCGCATTTTCATTCTTCGCCGGCGTCGATGCTGCCGGAGTTTGGGGGGTCGTTCCGGGCTGACTCTGCTCAGCCTCGTCCGCGGTGATCTCGCCGCGATCGCCCGCACCAGAACTCTCGGCCGGCGCGTCGCTGCATCCCGAAGCTAACGCGAGCAGCACAAGCAAGCTTGCGGGCACCGAAGTTCGAATTCGAGGACGTCTTGCGGCCACAGTCAATATCGTTCCCTCGATCACGGTCCCTGATATTTATCGTTGACGCAGATCTGCTTGGTGCAGTTGCCACGCTGTCTCAGCACTTCGGCGTTCGAGTCGGCATCGCCGAAGAAGCTGGTTCCGTTCGGCGAGTCACAGAGACGCGTCGCTCTGGGCGGCGCGCGGACAAGCGTCCGTTGCCGGCCCAGGTTGCGCTCCTGGAATTCGCTCAATTGCGGGCCTGCGACCGCGGAGGCGATGTCGTAGGCCATCAAACATTTCTTGTCTCCACTGTGCTGGCCACCCTGATTTGCGGCCACCCAAAGTTTCATCCCGAGGCGAAACCGTTCCGGGGCGACCACCTCTCGCGAAGTGCCGATTCCACGATAGACCGTGACGCGTCGGGCCGTTGACGGAACGGGGTTGCCGCTGTCGTCGAGTTGATATTCGTTGATGCACGGAATCCCTCGATCCTCCCCCAATCGCCAATACACGAAACCGTCGTCTCTGACGCCTCGGTTGATTTGATTGTCCTTCTCGCCGTGGTGTCGGACGTTCACGCCGTGCAGCATCTCGTGCGCCAGGATTGTTGCCACGTTGTAATCTCTAAAAAACCGACTTTCGAGAGGATGGATTAACAGGAACTTGATTGATCTCGGAACCCCGGGTCCGCCGATCGCGTGTCCTCCGCGATGGCCGGGATCCCCTGCCTTGATCAGCAGCGCATGCTGATCGACCAGATGCGCGCTGCGAAAATTCAGGTTGATGACCCGTTCCTTGTTCGAACCGGCCGCACCTGACAGTTCCGACTCACGCAACCGATGATGGACGTTGATGCCGGAGACCGTTTGAAATAGCGTGATGCCCTGCTTCGAGAAAGGCGTGTTGATCTCATCGCGCACGAAGAGATCTTTCTTTTTCGGATTGCCTCCGATGTGCTCACCTTTTTCGTGAAAGCCGCGATATTCCTCATACAGGCTCAGGCCGTCGCCTTCGAAGCCGTTGCCCACCGGGTCGTCTTCGCCGTCGCTGTCGTCGGCCAAATACTCGGCGTCGGTATGTTTTTTCCACGGGTCGGCAATCCGCGAATCCTCTTGCCGTTTTGGAAGCAGGACCTCGGTTCGGCCCGGGTCGCCCTTAAGATGGCCGACGACTGTGCCTCCAGTGGTGAGGTCGGCAACCGCGCGGAGCCGGCCAAATGCGCCCCAGTCGTATGCCGATATCACGACCGTGGCCTCGAAGTGTTCCCCATCGGGCGTCCTGGCTTTTTGCCCGTTCGCGGTCACCGAAAGATCCCCGTTACGATCGGGATCGATCTTGAAATCGGGCAGAGGCGTCGCGGCAAACTGATCGGCCGGAGGCCAGTTCAGCGAGACGCCGGGCTCTTGCGAGACGCGAACCAGCTCGAAGCGAATCCGCTTTGCTGGAACGCGGGGCGGGCTGTCTCCCGGTCCCTTCAGGGTTGCCTTTACCGCGATGGCGTTGCCGGGCGTGTGCTCGTCGCGGTCTCCGGCCGGCCACCAGTCATCGTAAGCGAGCGGTTCCAGCACCAGCTCCGGCGTTTCCGCTTTCCCCGTGCCTCGAACGATCCAGGTTTCACCGCGATTGGATGACCCCACGTGCGAGCGCAGCGTGATGTTGTTGTCGTCGGTATAGCTCGCCGCAAAATTTTGGCCTTCCCGCTGCATGCGAAACGCCCTGTCCTTGAGCTTAGTATCGGGTCGGGTTGTATCATCCCGATTCTCCCCTATCTTCATCGGAAAGTATTGATATTTCACCTCAGGATCCTCGGCCTCGACGCCGAAGCTGACATGCACGATTTTCTTGCCGGTGGACTTGTCGATCCTGTAGTCGATGATGGCAGAAAATTGGTTGACGTCGAGCTTGCCACTTTTGAAGGCATTCGGTCCGCCCGGCGCCCGGCCTCCGTCGGGAAACTGATAGTACAGATCGCTGATCGACCAGTCCCATTCCCCCTTATCCATCACGATTCGGCGCACACCGTTCGATTGCTCCTCGTGGAACCAGAGTTTTGCCGTCTTCACGATGTACGCGTGTGGCGAGGAAAACGCCAGGCCCCAGTGTCCTCTCATGCTGCCCGCGTCGCCCCGCTCCCACCGATTCATGGTGGCCGTCCAATACATGCGATCGGGAATTTGCGCGTTGGGCTCCAAGTCCCCTCCCGCAATATGGCTGACGGGATTCCCGCAGGTTGCCACCAGAATGGCCGCAACGGCGAGGATCAAACGTTGCACGCGAGTCATGGCGCGGTCCTCGGACTTGCCTTCGGAATCAACGCGGACGCAATCCACCGACTGCCGTTTTCCTGCTGTTCGGTGTAATAGATCCGCACTCCACTCTCCCCGAGCAGCAGGCCGGGTCGCGACAAAGCGGCACCCTTCTCGCCATCCGGAGTTGCGGGAAGCGCGTAATCGGGTATGCCCGCCGGCTTCCAGCGAATCGCATCGGCCGACTTGCGGAATCGAATGAGCGCCGGCTCGCGCGCGTCCGTTTCCGCGAACAGGTAGCACACGACCCAGGTTTCCCCGTCAACGACAAATCGGATGTCGCGGACAGAGCCCGTCGGTTCGATCTCAGTCAGCGGCCGTTCGATGACCTGCTTCCAGCCTTTGCCGTCGACCGTTTGAAACATCACGGTGTTGATTGTCTTGACGTCGTTGATATTTCCGCCGTCCGGCTGTTTCAGGCACCACAGTTGTAGCCGGCCGCTGCGATGCGGATTGGGGCAGAACGACGGCGAGAAGAGCATGGCTCCCGACGTGGCTTTCGCGAGATCGGCATCGGATTCGGGGGAGCTCTGCCAGGTGAGACCATCGGCCGATCGCAGGACGCGCAGGCGCAACGTTCCGTGGTTCTGGTCGGTTTCGGTGCACGTCATCAGCCACGATTTGTCCGGCAGCCGGCAGACCACCGGCAGCACGAGACGTTTCGTGGGAAGTCGCAGTTCGTCCGGGCTTTCGAGGGACACGACCGGATTGTTTTCGTGCTTCCGCCAGTTCCGACCGTCGTCGCTCATTGCCACGCCGATACCCTGCGTAAGGCCCTCTTCGTCGAGGCGCGTCCCTTCGAAGTACATCCGCCAGCCCTTGTCGACGGGGACGACGCACGGCGACTCCACCTGAAAGTCGTCCCAGTCCGTCAGTTGACCCGCGATCAACACCGGTTCGGGTTCCGCTTGCCAGCCGTCGGCCGAGAACCCGGAATGAGCGCGCCCCGCCAGCAGCGCGGCGGCCAGCAAGATACGAGGAATCGTCGTCCGGGTACCCGGCCGTTCAGTCATTGCTGTTGCTTTCACGATTACTGAGTCTTCAGAGGGCATTGCAAACTCCTCTCCCCTCAGGGGAGAGGTTG
>JBBDVZ010000224.1:0-5901 GCA_040903115.1 Planctomycetaceae bacterium | reverse complement strand
TCGGCTCGAACCTACGGTTCTGTGGGCCGACTGCGCGTCCCCGCGTCGCGAGTCGACCGTCACTCGCCCGCTTCGCGCGAGTCCCCCCCGGCCGCGTAATAGTCGACCGTCTGCTCCAGCCCCTCCTGCAGTCCGATCCTGGGTTGGAAACCAAGATCACGCTTGGCGGCGGAGATGTCGGCCCACGAATGCAGGACGTCGCCGGCACGCGGCGGAGCGAACACCGGGCTGTACGGCTTGGTCAGCAGTCGGCACAGCTCTTTGAGCAGCTCGCGAACCGTCAGCGGCTCGCCCCCCGCGATGTTGTAGACCTTGCCGTTGACGCCCGTCGCTTCCGCGGCCGCCAGGTTCGCCTCCACAACGTTTTCGACAAAAATGAAATCGCGCGATTGCGAGCCGTCGCCGAAGATGGTCGGCTGCTTTCCAGCCATCAGTGCCGCGATAAACAGCGGAATGACCGCCGAGTACGGACTGTTGGGATCCTGCCGCGGTCCGAATACGTTGAAGTAACGCAGCCGAACGGTCTCCAACCCGTACGAAGCGGCAAATGCCTGGCAGTAAAGTTCGCCCGCGAGCTTGGCGGCCGCATAGGGCGAAACCACTTCCGGAAGCTGCCGCTCTTGTTTGGGTAGCTCGGGCTGGTTGCCGTAGGCGCTGCTGGACCCCGCGTAGACGAGCCTGCGAACGCCCGCTTTGCGGCAGGCGTCGAGCAATATCACCGTGCCGGTGGCACACGCGTCATGCGTCTCGAGCGGCAGCTCGACGCTCCGCGGCACCGATGCGAGAGCCGCCTGATGAAAAACGACGTCGACACCTTCGACGGCCCGTTCAACGAGCGCAGCGTCCGCAACGCTCCCCTCGATCACCTCGATGGAGTCTTCCAACCCGGCGAGGTTCTCGTGCTTTCCGGTGCTGAAATTGTCCAGCACGCGCACCTTCGCGCCGTCACGAACAAGGCGAGCCGTCAAGTGCGACCCAATGAATCCGGCTCCGCCAGTGACAAGATAATGATTCACGATTTACTCACCGAAATAATGCGCGTGACTATGCGTCGCGTTCAGCACGAGAGAGGGCGAAATTGTATCGTGCAACTGCGAAGAGAAAACGAATCAACACTGACAACAGCAGCGAAGCAATCGAAACGTCGACAGTTAATCCGTATCCATGCGGCTGCGCGCCGCGAAATGCATCCCAGAGTTCATTTAGAATGATGCACACTTCGACTGAGCCGAAAAACAGCAGGAACAGGACGGCCAACATCCAGAGTCCGCGTTCCGTCCGCCAATCCTTAAGCGTGGCCCCGATCGCACCGAGGGTACCGGCGTAGATTGCGGTGATGACGCCGTGCCCAGCACCTACGTGCGCCACAATAAAGCCGCCGACCAGGCCGCCGATCAAAAGCGGCATGCAAAATCGCACCACCTGCGACGGATCACCGCGTAAAAAGGCCCACATTTTAACTCATTTCAGCCAGAACATGCTTTGCCGCCGCGATGGTCGCGTCGATATCTTCGCGGGAATGCGCGGCCGATACAAAGTTCGCCTCGAATTGACTGCACGGCAAATAGACGCCGCGATCCATCATGCCCCAAAAATATTGCGAAAACCGTTTCGTGTCGCTGTGCATAGCAGTGGCAAGATCGCTCACGGTCTCCCCGTTGAAAAACAGCGCGAACATGCTCCCCATATGTGCGACTGTATGCGGAATACCCGCGGCGGCGGCTGCCTTGTCGATCCCTTCGACGAGCCGCTGCGTTGAATCGGCGAGTTGTTGGTACGGATTGGTTTGCCGGAGAGTTTTCAGCGTGGCGATGCCGCACGCCATCGCCAGCGGATTTCCCGAGAGCGTTCCCGCCTGATACACCGGCCCGACCGGCGAGATGGCATCCATGACGTCGGCTCTGCCGCCGTACGCGCCGACCGGCATTCCGCCCCCCAGAATTTTACCCAGGGTCGTCAGATCGGGCTTGATCCCCAAGAGCGACTGCGCTCCGCCCAATGCCAGCCGAAAACCGGTCATTACCTCGTCGAAGATCAACAGCGCGCCGTGGCGGGTGCACAGCTCGCGCGCCGACTCCAAAAAGCCCGGCTGCGGCAGGACGACCCCCATGTTGCCGACGACCGGCTCGAGAATGACACAGGCGATTTCGTCGCCACGCGCATCGAACGTCGCCGCGAGTTGGCTCGCATCGTTGAACTCGAGCGCGATCGTATCCGCGGTGCATCCTTTGGGAACTCCGGGGCTCGAAGGCGTTCCATGCGTCAACGCTCCGCTGCCGGCCTGGACGAGCAGGCTGTCGACGTGGCCGTGATAGCAGCCCGCGAATTTGATGACGACGTCGCGACCGGTGAAACCGCGCGCCAGGCGGATGGCACTCATCGTCGCCTCGGTGCCCGAGTTCACCATCCGCACCTTCTCGACCGACGGGACGAGCTCGATCACCAGCTCGGCGAGTTCCGTCTCCAATTCGGTCGGGGCGCCAAAGCTGGTGCCGCGATGCAGCGCGTCTTCGATCGCCGCGACGACGGCCGGATGCCGGTGCCCGAGGATGTGGGGGCCCCACGATCCGACGTAGTCAATCAGCCGGTTGCCGTCGATATCGTAAAGATGCGCCCCTTGTCCCCGATCGATAATCAGCGGCGTGCCGCCCACCGCGCCAAATGCGCGTGCCGGACTATTGACCCCGCCGGGGATCGACTTCAAAGCACGTTGAAAATGGGCCTGGCTTTTTTGACGGTTCATTCGGCGAGTTGGCGCGACATGCTGGGCGCGATGAGGGTGTTCGGACGGAGTGCTCATCACGCGGATGCATTTTGTGCTTCCGAGCGTGCACCATCAGTAGACCTAATCCGATAATAGCCTTTCGAGTACCACGGAGTCCAATTCGGTCAATGCGCGAACTACAAGGTCGGCGTCGGCGAGTTCTTCCGGTGTCCGTCCGGTGCTGACGAGTCCCACGCACGTCATGCCGGCCGCTCGGGCCGCCGCGATTCCGGCCGGGGCGTCTTCGATGACGACGCAGCGTGAAGGAGGGACGCCAAGCCTCTTTGCCGCGATGAGGAACACTTGAGGATCGGGCTTGCCACGCGTGACATCGGCGCCCGTGACGCATGCGTGCACGAACTGCCGCACTCCGAGGCTCGCCAGCACCTGCGAAACATTTTCGGGCGGCCCCGATGAGCCCACCGCCAGTAGCCAGCCTGCGTCGAAGAGGGCTTTGATAAGGTCGGCGGCACCATGCATCGCGGGAAATTTGGCCGCAATCAACCCGCGAAAAATCTCCTCTTTGCGGCGATCGAGCTCTTCGATCGATTGCTGTTTGAGAATTTCGGGCGGCCATTGTTCGGCGAGGACTTCGCGGCTGGTGCGTCCGAACCCGGCGACGAAATTCTCGCGCGAGTACTCGCAACCGGTCTCCGCGGCGAGGATCTTCCAGCTCTCGAAATGGGCGTGATACGAGTCGACCAGCACGCCGTCCATGTCGAAGATTACCGCCTTGCGTTGCGTCATCGTGCGGTCATCCTAGAAACGGAGACGCGGAGACGCGGTGACGCGGGGAGGAAACGATAGCTCCGCGCTTCGCGTTCCGCATTCCGCGTTCCGCGTTCCGATCCGTGCGACGGGCGAATGCAATTGGCGGGTTTGATAACAATCGCCGAAGACCGCGGGGATGAACCCCGCGGCTCGATGGAATTCATTCCGCATTCCGCAATTGATTCAATCCGAAATCCGCAATCCACAATCCACAATCCACAATTATCTCGACCCTCCCCCAGCCCCTCCCTGGAAGGGAGGGGAGTTTTGAGGTTTATCTCGCGCGAACGAAACTGTCAATTGCCGCCCGCATGGACATCTTGGGCCACGATGCGAAACCTCGCCGGGTGCCATCCGCCGCGGCGGACGGCTCTGCGTGGCCATGTCCTCGATAGGCATGCCCACCCAAAGCGGTGGGCATGGCACCCACGCCGCGTCGCATTACAATCAAGTTTGTAAGCAACCATGGGAGCCTGACGATGCAAATGGAGTCGATGAGCGGGCACGGCGATACTAACGACGACGAGGCTGGACGTCATTCCGGTCGCTGGGTTGTGATCGCGATGTTTGCGTTCGCCGCGCTGGTCGTTGGCTCGATGTGGGTTTACATCGATCGTCACACGGCCCCGTTTCGCCCGTTGCGACAGGCGCTTGCGCGCGAGTTCGAAAAGTCGGCCCCCAATGTCGAGGGCGGGCAGACGAAAATGAACGAGGGGACGCCCAAGACTCTCCGGATCGTGATGCGCGTGCAGTTCAACCCGAACACCCAACCCGCAGAGGCCACGCGTTTCGCCCACCGCATCGCCGAATTCTCGCGCCTGCATCACGACGTGACGCAATACGACGTCATCGAGATCCACCTCTACCACCCCGAACCCGAACAACAGATCCAAGAGTGGAGCATCGCGTTGAAGGTTTCGGAATTGTCGGAAACACCGCCGCCATGACGTCAACGTCTGTAGGGTGGGTGTCAACCCACCGTTTCGAGCGCGTGTTCGCGTTCATGATGGGTTGACACCCACCCTACGAACTACGAGTTAGGCCACCGAATATCCGCCGTCGCAGATGATTTCCTGGCCGCAGATGCTTTTGGCGGCATCGGAGGCGAGAAAGACCGCGGCCTCGGCGACGTCGTCGGCGTTGCCCAATGTGCGCGTGAGCGAGCGTCGCGCGAGTTCTTCCTTCAGCTCCTTCAATTTCGCCGTTGATAAGGCAAGCTTGCCCCAGAACGGCGTATCGACCGGGCCGGGCGAGAGACAGTTGACCCGCACTTTTCGCGGCGCCAACTCGACCGCCAGGCTTTGTGCAAATGCGGCCAACGCTGACTTGCTCGCGTTGTAAAGCCCGAGACCGGGCTGTCCGCTAGTCGCCAATGAGCCCGTGACGAACAGCACCGCCGCGGGAGATGCCAGCGAGGGAAGAAACAGCCGCACGGTCTCAATCGCCCCGGTGAAGTTGACAGCGAATTGCTCGGAAATGTCAGCGGGCGAACATTCCGCTGGCGGAACCAGACGTGCCATCCCGGCGGCGGGCACAAGCACGTCGACGTGACCGAAGCGGCGGTTCGTGGTTTTGACGAGTTGCTCGAGGTCAGCGGGCCGTGTCACGTCTCCCTCGACGGCCAAGACGCGCGCGGGAGCGAGCTCGGCGACTTCGTCCAACGGTGCCCGCCGCCGGCCGAAGATCGCCACCTTGGCCCCCTCGTTGAGAAAGCGGACGGCGATCGCCCGACCGATGCCGCTGCCCGCACCGGTGATGACGGCCACCTTGTTCAATAATCGTTCGGGCAAGCTTTTGATACTCCAAGAATTTCACGGCACTTAGCAGTTGGGTGCCAAGGGCTCCGCCCGTGCTTTTCATCAATGGTCGGCGTCTCGGTCGCCAATACCATTGCCACGGAATTCCCGTGCTCACGATTGATAACGACACGGGCAAAGCCCGTGGCACCCTCGCGCTCATTAGGTTTCCGCGCGCGGGCTGATGCGTCATCATACTGAAATCGAGTCCCGGCTTCCAAACGGGTGATGTATGTTTCGCGGTGAACGGTTGGGGCGAATGATGAAACGAATTTGTGTCTTCTGCGGGTCGAGAGCCGGTCATGACGAACGCCATCGAGATGCTGCTGCAGCTTTGGGCAGGCGGC
Organism: Planctomycetaceae bacterium; assembly: GCA_040903115.1. GTDB lineage: Bacteria > Planctomycetota > Planctomycetia > Planctomycetales > Planctomycetaceae > JBBDVZ01. The sequence continues at coordinate 223 of JBBDVZ010000224.1, read as the reverse complement.
TCGCGGCCAACGGTCAAACGCTTGTCTTCGGCGGCGGCAGCGTCGGATTGATGGGCGTCATCGCCGATGCGGTGCTGGCCGAAGCGGGCGAGGTCATCGGCGTGATCCCCCGCGCACTCGCGACCAAAGAGCTGCAGCATCCGGGCGTCGTCGACATGCGCCGCGTCGCCGACATGCACGCCCGCAAGGCATTGATGGCAGAACTGGCCGACGGCTTTATCGC
>JBBDVZ010000223.1:0-5912 GCA_040903115.1 Planctomycetaceae bacterium | reverse complement strand
CTTAAAATCGCATGCCCACCCAAAGCCGTGGGCATGGCACCCAACCTTTCATATTGCATTACGACAATGCCAAACGATACCGCGTTTCAAATGTCGGCGTCAAATATCCGCTTCGGCGCCGGGGCCACGCGTGAAGTGGGCATGGATCTGGTCGACTTGGGCGCGAAGCGAACGCTGGTTGTGATTGATCCGGCGCTCGTATCGCTGCCCGTTGGTCTCACCGTTTTCGAGGCGCTCAAAAAGTCGCACGTCGATTATGACGTCTTCGACCGTGTGTCGATCGAACCGACCGACGCCAGTTTTCGCGAGGCCGCCGAAATCGCCGTCGCCGGACGATTCGACACGTTTCTGGCCGTGGGCGGCGGAAGCACCATCGACACGGCCAAAGCCGCCAACTTGTATTCCACCTATCCGGCGGATTTTTTCGATTACGTGAACGCACCGGTCGGCAAGGGGCGGCCCGTGCCCGCGCCGCTCAAACCGTTGATCGCCGTCCCCACGACGGCGGGAACGGGCAGCGAGACGACCGGCGTCGCGATCTTCGACTATGTCGCAAAGAAAACAAAGACCGGCATCGCCCACCGGTATCTCAAGCCGACGCTGGGAATCGTCGACTCCCACAACACGCGCACCCAGCCGGCAGCGGTTGCGGCCTCGGCCGGGCTCGACGTGCTGAGCCACGCGCTCGAGTCGTACACGGCGCTGCCTTTCGACAGGCGGCCGAAACCGGCTCGCCCCTTGGAACGACCCGCGTATCAGGGATCCAACCCCATCAGCGACATTTGGGCACTTCGCGCACTGGAACTGACGGCCGACTTCCTCCCGCGCGCGGTGGCTGACACCAGCGACGACGAAGCGCGGGCCAACATGCTGCTGGCCGCGGCGATTGCCGGCATCGGCTTCGGAAACGCGGGCGTTCATTTGCCACATGGCATGTCGTACCCGGTGTCCGGCATGGTGCGCGACTTTCGACCCACCGGCTATCACGTCGATCACCCGCTCGTGCCGCACGGCATCTCGGTGATTCTGCACACGCCGGCCGTCGTGCGCTTCACAGCGTCGGCAGATCCCGGACGGCATCTGCGTGCCGCGCAGGCGCTGGGGGCCGATGTCGCGGACGCCGGTCCGGAAGATGCCGGAGAGATCCTGGCGGACCGGGTCATCCATTTTATGCGGCTGCTGAACATGCCGAACGGACTGAGTGCCGTCGGGTACACCACCGACGATATTCCCACCCTTGTCGAAGGAACGCTGCCTCAGCATCGCGTGACGAAGCTCTCGCCGCGACCGGCTGGAGCGGGGGAGCTAACGCGGCTGTTCGAAGAATCGATGACGATATGGTGAGGGAGCTTTCAGCGGTCAGCTTTCAGCGATCAGCTTTCCTCCGATGTTGCAAATTGGGCGACAAACGGCACCTTGATTTGGTATGATCGGAAAGGATCGATTGCTGCCGCGTCGGTCAGCAGTCCGGCCGCGAAGGCGGGAACGTAAAGCCGGAGAGCGACGTAAGATGCGAATTAGTCTTGCGATCTCGCTGCTTTGCATCGTTGCCCCGTTCAGTACGCCTGCATTGATTGCGTCTGACAAGACCGCCGAATCGGCCAAGCCGGCAAGCGCGCCGGTTTTCGAGGACGACATTGTCCCGATCCTGAAGGCGTATTGCTGGCGATGTCACGGGGGCGAGGGTCGCCAGGCCAACCTCGACATGCGGACGTTCGCGCTGCTTTCCAAGGGGAGCAAATCGGGCGCGGTCGTCGCACCGGGATCGGCGGAGACGAGCCCGCTGTTTCAAAAGATGGCAGCCGGAAAGATGCCGCCAGGCGACCTGCTCAAGCCCACCAGCGAACACATTGCCCTGGTGAAAAAGTGGATTGACGCAGGAGCAGCGACCCGCGATGAGGCCGGTCCGTTGGCCGCGGACGAAGATCCACCGCTGACCGAAGAAAACCGCCGGTGGTGGGCGTTTCAAAAGCCGGTGCGCCAGCCGGTCCCGCAGGTTCAGCATGCCGAGCGCGTCGGCAACCCCATCGATGCGTTTCTGCTCGGGCGGCTCGAAGAGAAAGGGCTGTCTTTTTCTCCCGAAGCGGACCGGGCGACGCTGATCCGCCGCGTTTATTTCGATCTGACCGGCTTGCCTCCCCAACCCGATGAGATCGATGCGTTTCTTGCAGACGACTCTGCCGACGCATATGCGCGGCTCATCGATCGGTTGCTTTCGTCGCCCCATTACGGCGAGCGCTGGGGACGGCATTGGCTCGATGCGGCGGGCTATGTCGATACCATGGGCAGCGACAACGACGCCGCCATCATCGACGAACGCCCGGGCATCTGGAAGTATCGCGATTACGTGATCCGCGCGTTCAACGACGATAAGCCCTACGATCGCTTTCTGCTCGAGCAGCTTGCCGGCGACGAGCTCGTCGACTGGAGAAACGCGAAGGAGTTCACGCCCGAGATCATCGAGCTGCTGACGGCGACCGGCTTTCTGCGGCAGGCGGCCGACGTCACGTTCGCGCCCGAGCTGAACACGGCCGACATTCGGCACCAGGTACTGTACGACACGGTGCAGATTTTTTCGGCCAACGTGCTGGGGCTGACGGTGCACTGCGCTCAATGCCACACTCACAAATTCGATCCGATTTCGCACGCCGACTACTATCGGCTGATGGGAGTTTTCGCCGGCGGTTACGACGTTCAGAATTGGCAGACTTCCAAACTACGCTGCGTGCCCGATGTCGCGCCCGCGCGCAAGTCGGAAATCGACGCCCATAACGCCGACGTCGATAAGCAGGTTGCCTCACTCAAGGAGCAAATGGCCGTTGTCCGCCGCCCGTTCGAAGCGAAGCTGGCGGCCGCGAAGCTGCAAAGTCTGCCTGAAGCCATTCGTGCCGATGTGAAAACGGCCGTCGACACGCCCGCGGAGAAACGCTCTGAAGTTCAGAAATATCTTGCCGAGAAGCTTGGTTCGCTGCTCGTGGTCTCGCCGCAAGAAGTCGACCAATCGTTCGATGGCACCGCAAAGCAACAGACGGCAGAGTTGAACCAACGCATCGGGACTCTCGAAAACAGCAAACAGTCGCACGGCGTGATTCAGGCGTTTTGGGACGCGGGCTCACCGCCGCCGACGTACCTTTATCGCCGGGGAGATTTTCAGACGCCCGGTGCGCCGTTAACGCCCGGTGTGCTGAAAGTTCTGGACGACCCAAGTCGGCCGTTCGTTTTGCCGCAGCCGCCATCGCAAGCCGTTACCAGCGGCTACCGAACGGCCCTGGCGCGCTGGCTGGTTCAGCCCGATCATCCGCTCACGGCGCGGGTGATCGTCAACCGTGTGTGGCAGCAGTATTTCGGACGCGGGATTGTGGCAATCCCCGACAACTTCGGTGCTTCGGGAGTCAAGCCCACGCATCCCGAACTGCTCGACTGGCTCGCGACGGAATTTGTCCGCGGCGGCTGGAGCTTCAAACATTTGCATCGCCTGATTCTCACGTCGAGCGCGTACCGGCAGGTTTCGCGCGAGGACGGCAAGTCCGGCCTCGCGGTCGACCCCGAAAACTTGCTGTTGTGGCGAATGCCGCTGCGAAGGCTCGAATCGGAAGCCGTGCGTGACAGGGTGCTGGCGGTCAGCGGCATTTTGGAACCGACTCCCGGCGGCCCACCGGTGCCGCTGAAATCGTTGCCCGACGGCCAAACGGAAATCGACGTGGACAAACTTCCGCGGGCGGTCGACCAATATCGGCGCAGCGTGTATCTGTTCGCCCGCCGCAACTATCAACTCACCGAAATGCGCGTTTTCGATCAGCCGAGCGTGGCGCACAATTGCACGCGTCGCGGCAGTTCGGCGGTGGTGTTGCAGTCGCTGACGATGCTCAACGGCAAGTTTTTATTCGAGCAAGCCGAGCGATTCGCGGCACGAGTGCGGCAATCGGCGAGCGCAGACGGGCCGGGTCGAATTCGGCAGGCATTTCGCATCGCCCTGGGGCGCGAGGTGTCGCCTGAGGAGTTGCAACTGACTCAAAAACTGCTCGACGAACAATGCGCGCGGTACGCCGCCGAGTCGCCGTCATCCCCGCAAGCGGCGGCGGACGCGGCCCTCGTCGATTTGTGCCAGATGTTGTTGAACACGAATGAGTTTTTGTACGTGAATTGAGGTCATCGCGCAGCAAACAATTGCGTGCGTCTGACATTGGTACTGAAAGTGTGTGAATAGTGAATTCATTAGCTCTGAAAGAGCACAACATGACAGCCCAGGGCAACGCCCTGGGTCCGGTTCGTCGCGAGGCACACTCGCCCTGAAAGGGCAAAACCGTGGCGATCATATTCCGCAAGACGAAAATTTACCAACCATTTCGTTTGAATTCCCGGACACCCTCACCGCTTTGGGTGGGCATGCCCCACGAGGACATGGCCACGCAGAGCCGTGGCCATGGCACCCTGCGGACTTCGCCCGTTCGCCTCATGTTGACTCATTTTCAGTCGACTCATAGACTTACAGTCGTCCCACCCGAGCGGTCGCTCGAATGCTGAGGTATTGCTTCTGCGCACGCTCCGCACTTCATTGGATTCGGCAGCAATCGTCGGGGGCCGACTTCCGCGAGAGAGGCGCATGACTCACACAGGCCAGATTGCTGCTCTCGCGGACGAACCGCGAACGCCCCCCGACGCGTCGCTGGCGCGATTCCTGAGCCTGTTGGCCTCGCTGCTGCTGCATGGGGCCGCTTACTTCATCGCACTTTTGCTCCTTTCCGGCTTGGAAGGTTCCGGCGACGGTTCGCTGGTGAAACGAGACGGCGGCATCGATGGCGTCTTCGTGATGTCTCCACCCGGGGGCGGCGGGTCCGACTCGAACAAAGTCGAAGACCCGTCCGAACAACCCAGCGAGATGACGACAACGTTCGTTTCCAATGATCCGGCCTCAGCTTCCAAAGAACCTGTTGACGAGCCGCCGGTCCCGCTTTTGACGCCCCTGCCGGATGCCGCGGTTTCCATCATTGGTCCGGGCCCGCCGTCATCCGTTTCAATGCCGCCCGATTTGCGCGGCGTGTCGAAGGCATCGAGCACCCTACCGGGAGGAGGCGGACCGGGAACGGGCGGCGGAACCGGCGGAGGCGCCGGTACCGGTACGGGGGCTGGAAGGGGCGCTGGCGCGGGAACCGGAGCCGGCGGTCTGGGCCCCGGCGAAACCAAGTTCTTCAATATTCGAGAAAAGGGACTGCGTTTCGTTTATGTCGTCGACCGTTCGGTCAGCATGACCAGCCACAACGCCATCCGCGTCGCCAAAGCCGAGCTCATGTCGAGCCTCCAGGCGCTGACGGCCGACCAGCAGTTTCAAATCATCTTTTACAACATCAACCCGACGGTGATGCACCTGGGCGGCGATTCACAGGACACCATGTACTGGGCTTCGGATGTCAACCGGACGCTTGCGCGGCAGTTTATCGGTGGCATCACGGCAGAACTGGGCACCGACCATCTTCCCGCGCTGCGCAAGGCGTTCGAGCTAAAGCCCGACGTCGTGTTTTTTCTGACCGACGCCGGACAACCCCAGCTCGATAGCGCGGACCGCGAGAAGATTCGGACGCTCAACGGCGGCCGGGTCCGAATCCACTGCATTGAGTTTGGCAGGGGCACCGAGCTCGCGGATGAGCGCGGTTTCATGGAAAAACTTGCCGCCGAGAACGGCGGCAGGTACGTCTATCGGGACATCAGCGAGTTCACGCGGTGATTGTCGCACGAGGCCCGCAGGTCTGCATGTTGACAGCTTTCGTGATCGCGCTGTTCGGCGCCGCGGAACTCTGTCGCGGACAAGGTGCGCCAGCGGCGGGCCAATTTGCCCTCGACAAGGTTGTCGTGAAGTCCGGATCGAGCAACGCCGAGATCGTTGCCATCGGCCGCATCGTCGATTACACGGGGAC
>JBBDVZ010000222.1:0-33498 GCA_040903115.1 Planctomycetaceae bacterium | reverse complement strand
CCAGGGAGGGGCTGGGGGACTTCGGCGAGCTCAGTCGAGTCGAGGGTCGAAACGCGCGAATGTTTCACCACTCTTCCAAAACGGCGAAGGGACTCCGGGTTCACGCTGTTGGAAGTGCTGTTGACCGCGATCCTGTCGGCGACATTGATGGCCGGGTTGTGGAGCTTGTTCGGCACGTATCTTCGGCTATTCGAAACCGGGCAAGCCCGCGTCGAACGTTCTTGCCTGCTGCGGGCATTGGCGAGCCAGTTCACAGTCGATCTGCAAAGCGTCGTGCCGCCGCAAGGCGATCGTGCAGGCAGTTCAACGACGATGTCCAAGGATGAGGCAAACTTTGAAGTGCGATCAAAGCCGGACTCACAACACGCGGGAGCTCGCACTCCGCAGTTCATGCTCGCCGGAAACAGCCGCATTCTGAGGCTCGAAGTCCTGCAGAGCGCACCGTTGTTGCCGTCTGCCGATATAGCCAGACAAGACATTCGCGGGTTCAACTCGGCATCGCTGCCGCGCGCCACGCAATTGCGCACGATCGTCTACAGCTTCGAGCCGCCGCGCGAGCTTTCGGCGAACGACCGCGAGCCGCCGCCGGGCCTGCTTCGCCGTGAGTTGACGTGGGAAGAAACCCGCGGGATTGCACAAGCCGCAGGCCGTGCAGGCTCGATGTCGCAGTCTGCGGAGCAAAGCGAGCTCACCGAAGGCTTCGCGCCCCTGACGTCGGCCGATTTGCTCGAAGCCGACGGCTACGACGACTCTGCCACTTGGACCCCGGAGATCGTCGCCCTTCGCTTCCGGTACTCCGACGGACATGGCTGGCACGATCGTTGGGACAGCCGCGAACAAAACGCGTTGCCCGCCGCCGTCGAGATCGCGTACCGCCTCGAGCCCGTCGAAACCACCCGACGCGCCGGGTCAAATTCCGATCGCTTCAGTGCCGCCGAAACAGGGGGAAGGAACCAATTCGGCGACAAAGGCGCCGACAGCGGCAAATCGGCGAACCTGCACGATGATACGCTCGATTCTCTCGACTTCGATGACTCGGACGTCAACGACCCAAGCCGCGAGGAAGGACATCTTCCCGTCATCCGTCAGATCGTTTCGCTGTCGTCACTCACCAAAAGCCAACACTCCGACGCGTCCCTCCGCGACGACGCATTCACTCCGGCAAGCGTCGAAAACAGTGACCAGCGCGAGGCCACTCACCCATGATGCCTCGATTCCTACCGCATCGTTCCGCACATCACGCCGACGGCTCGCCGCGGCGAGGAATGGTGCTCATCATCGTGATGATCGTCATTGTGATCGTCAGCCTCGCCGGCTTCAGTTTTGCGGCGCTGATGTTTACCGAGCGCAAAGCCGTCGCGCTTCACGGCGACGAGTTGCAACTCGTCAATGCGGTCGATTCCGGTGAAGAGTTGCTCAGGTCGATCCTCGCCCAGCCGCGACACGAACGGGAGCTCGCCGGCGGCACCGACGATAATCCGGAATTATTTCGCGCGGTGTCGCTCGCGGCCAGCGACGAATCGTCGCGGCAGGCTTTGTTCAGCGTCGTATCGCCGCGGGTGGAAGACGACGAGACGGTCGGTCTTCGGTTCGGCATCGAAGATGAATCCAGCAGGCTGAACCTGGCCGTGCTGGACGCATGGGAAAAGCAGCAGCCGGGATCGGCCAGACGCGCGTTGATAAACCTGCCCGGGATGACGGAGTCGGCGGCCGACTCGATTCTCGACTGGATCGACGCCGACACGCAACCGCGTGCGCAGGGAGCGGAAGAGGAATACTACGCGGGTCTCGAGCCATCGTACCAGCCGCGCAACGCCCCACCGCAGTCTCTCGCAGAGCTGCTGCTGGTAAAAGACGCCACCCGCGAGTTGTTGTTTGGGGGCGACGCCGATCGGAACTATCGCGTCGACGAGTACGAATCGCAAACGACCGTGAACAATGCGATGTCAGCAGCGACGCACGCGTCGCGCCCTTGGGCCTCGTACCTGACCGTGTACAGTGCCGAGGGCAATATGAGCCGCCAGGGACGTCCGCGCGTCAATCTCAACGACGGCAACCTGGGCCGGCTGCATCAGTCGCTCAGCGTTCTTCTGAATCCGCAATCGAGCCGGTTCATTATCGCGTTTCGGCAATACGGGCCGCACAAGGGGAATGAAGCGACAGTTGTAGACGATGGGCTTGCGCTCGATCTTTCGCATCCCGCGAAATTTCGGATCGCCTCCGTTTTCGATCTGATCGGGGCGCGCGTCGCAATTCCCGCTTCTTCAAAGGAAAAGCCGGCGAAGATTCTCGCCAGCCCGTTTCGCGACGACCGCGAGTCGATGCGCATCGCGTTGCCCAAGCTGCTCGACCTGACGACCGTTTCGGACGCATCGGTGACCGTCGGCCGTGTCAACGTCAATCGTGCGCCGCAGGCCGTGCTTGCCGGCGTTCCCGGAATCGACGATGCGCTCGCCGAACAGATCGTCTCCGCGCGGCAGGCCCAGCGCGGGCAGGATGAGCCGGTGTCGCGGGATGCGGCCTGGCTGCTCGCTGAAGGCCTGGTCGACCTCGCGAAGATGAAGGCACTCGCGCCGTATGTCAACGGCGGCGGAGATGTCTTTCGGGCACAGATTGTCGGTTGCTTTGCCGGTGCCGACCGTTCGCCGACGGCACGCGTCGAGGTCATCATTGACGCGACGACCGGCCAGCCGCGACGATTGTGTCGTGAGGACTTGCGGATGTTGGGCCGCGGATTTTCGCTCGACGAGCTTGGCGGCCGCGATGACGTGGGTGGACGTCAATCCGCGTCGCTTCCGCGTCAAAATTCCAAGCGTGCCAGTTTCCATTCGGAGCAACGCTGATGGCCGATTTCCTGGCGATCGATTGGGGCCGGCATGAGGCCAGGTACGTTTTGGCCAGTGCGCATGGGGCGTCGCTGAAGGTTCAGGCGGCGGGCGCCGTTGCCCTTGCCGATACGGAAATCGATGAAGAAACGCAGCCGGCCGTGGTCGCGCGCGCCTTGGGCGACGCGCTTGCACCCTACAAGGTTGGCAAAACCAGGACGCTCGTCGGCATCGACCGGGCCAGCATCGAGCTGCATCACCTGTCTCTGCCGCCTGCGACCGATGACGAGCTGCCTTTGTTGGTCGCCAACCAGGTCGCGCGCGAGTCGTCGGCCGCGACCGAGGAGTCGGTGATCGATTTCATCGCTGAACGCGCCGAGCCTGGTGCACCGCGCGACGTCACGGCCGCCGTGCTTTCGGCCGCGCAGCTTGCATCGATCCGCAAGGTATGCTCGCTGGCCGGATTGAATGCGCATCGGTTGTTGTTGAGGCCGTATGCGACGGCGGCCTTGTATGCGGAGACGAAGGGGGCAACGAAGCAGGCCTGTCTCCTCGTGAATGTGGTCGACGATGAGGTCGACTTGACGATTGTCGAAGACGGAAAGATCACGTTCTCACGCACCGTGCGCGTGCCCGAGGCCGCGGCAACGGAGCGCAGTTACGAGAGGCTGTTTGCCGAGATCTCCCGCACCTTGCTGGTTGCACCGCAAAACAAGCCGGGTTCCGGACCCGTTCGTTCGGTTTTGATCTGCGGAAGCGCAAAAGAGCATGGACCGCTGCTCGAGCTGGTTCGAAATAAGTTGGATGCAAACGTCGAGAGCTTCGATCCCTTCGCCGCCGTCGGTGGCTCCCCGGAAACGGTTGGGGGCAGCTCGGGACGGTTTACCTCGTTGCTCGGGATGATTGCCGTCGAAGCGCGCGGCGGCACGCAAACGATCGACTTTTTACATCCTCGCAAACAGGCTCCGCCCCGCAGCTATCGCAAGCCGTTGATGGCCGGCGCCGCAGTCGTCGCGGCCCTCGTGATGGCGTTCGGCTACTCGGTCTGGAACGAGTTCGCGACGGCTGACGCTCAGATTAGCGGTCTGAAAGAGGAGCTGGACGGCCTGAAGCAGCGCCTCGACCGTGCCGGCAAAAAGCAGGCGATCGTCGATTCGATTTCCGATTGGCAAGGAGGCGACGTCGTTTGGCTCGACGAGCTGCGCGACCTTTCGTCGCGGTTCCCGCCGAGTCGCGATTTGACCGTGCTGCGAATGTCGATGAGCCCGGCCCGTGCCGGCGGCGGCGTGATCACGCTGCAAGGCTCGGCACGTGGGTGGACGGTCGTCAAACGCCTCGAGCAAGACCTGCGCGATGAATTCCACGAGGTGCGCATCCCGCACGAACAGGGTCGCCAACAAAGCGACGACTACGCCTGGCATTTCGACACTTCGATTGCCGTCGCAAAACGGACCAAGGAACAATATGCGAATCCGCTCGCGGTCCAACCGGAAGCGAAACAAGGCGAGCGCGACGCGACCAAGGACGAGAACACGACACCACAGTTAAGAAAATAGAGTCACAGTCTCGCGTTGGAGGCGTGACAATCGCCGAGTCGCAGCCGCAAAGCTGATTCATCATGTCGACCAATCGAAAAACAATCCTATACGCGTTGCTCGGGCTGGTGCTTATTGCCCAGGGGGGCGACTATCTTTACCGACGTTACGTCGAAACGCCGCGGCAAAGCCGCGCCACCCGCATTGACGATCTGGTGAAGGACATCGGAAAAAAGACCAACGACCTCAAGCGCGCCCGCAATGCCGCCGAGGAGTTGACCGTCTGGGAAAAGCAATCCCTGCCGTCCGATCCGGAAGCCGCACGTTCGAGTTATCGGGCCTGGCTGTTGGGATTGGTCGAGGGTGCGAAATTCCGGTCGCCGAACGTCGACTCCGGCCCGGCCGTCGACCATAAGGGGATGTTTCAGTCGCTGTCGTTCTCGGTGCGCGGCCAGGCCACGCTCGCCGAGCTGACGCGGTTTCTATACGAGTTCTACAATGGCGATCACCTGCACCAGATTCGGTCGTTGGCAATTACGCCGGTCCGCAATCGGGGCGTACTCGAACTGTCGATCGCCATTGAAGCGCTGCTGTTGCCGACCGCTCAAAACAAGGACGGTTTGAGCACCGGCAAGTCCGACCGCCTCGCCTTCGCGGGCCTCGGCGATTATCGCGGCATCGTCCAGCGCGACCTGTTTGGTGTCGGCGGCGGCTTCGACCCGGTGAGCCAAACGGTTCTCACGGGCATCACCGCGACGAACGGCCAGCCCGAGGCTTGGTTCGACCTGCGCGCCGACGACAAGATCGTGAAACTCAAAAAGGGGCAAAGCCTCGACGTCGGGCAGTTCCAAGGGACGGTCGTTGAGATTGACGAGTCCGAGGTCGTCCTCGAATCCGACGGCGAGCGTTGGCTGCTTTCGATCGGCGAAAAACTCGACGACGCCTTCGCCCTGCCCCCGGAGTTTTAACGCCAGCCCGGCCAAGCACTGCTGAGCCGAAGCGGCTCAGCAGTGGCACGCCGAGGCTGAACGCTGACCGCTACCTCAATACGCCGCCTTGGCCTTGACGCCCTGATTCTGATTACGGATCAAGCTGCGATACTGTTGCCGTTGACGGCCATTGTTATCAGTGTTCTGCTGGATCACGTTCTCCAGCAGGATCTCTTTCCCGGACTGCGGCAACTTCTTACCTTCGGCCTCCTTTTTGTCCTTTCCTTGATCCTGCACGTTTGACACCGGATGCGGCGGGCTACCCAAAACGGTCTTGCCGCGAAAGAACGCGTAGCGATTCTCGTCGGCCTTGGCGATGACCGTGCTCGTCCCGGCAATCGCATCGGCGATGAAGATGCCTCTTAGATCGGTATCGCCCGAAACAAACTCGCTATTCCCGCTGCCAATGACTTTGACGTGCACTTTGTGGGCGTAGCGGTCGTCGACGGTATTTTTCACCGTCACGCGGACGCGTCCGCTGGCGGCTTCTTCCTGAATCTCCAGTCCAAATGGGCTGACCAGCACCAGGCCGCTGGCATACAGGTTCTCGCCGCGGCAAACAAGCAGGTAAGCGCCCTCGTCTTTCAGCGGCAGCGACAAAACCTGCTCGCGATCGCGGAAGTCGTTGCCGTCGCCCAGCGGTTGCGTGAGCTCGTGATAGGGGCGAATGCCCGCGAGGTTGATGGCCGTAATGCGGTCGAGGTTGCGCTGCATCAGGCTGAATTTCAGCAGGTCGATGCGGTACACCTTGACGTTCGTCGAGGCGACGTTGCGGAACGTAAGCGGGACCTTTGCCTCTTGACCCGGCTTGACCGTCGTCACTTCCGGCAGGCGAATGTCTTTTCGCGTGAAGAAGTCGATGGCTTCGCCGGCGTCGGGGAACTTGTCTTTCACGCGGCCGTACTCGCCGATGGCCTCGCGGGGCTTGCCCAGGCTGTGATACACCTGCCCCATAATGTAGATCGCCTGAAACTTGTTCGCCGCCGCCAGCTCGATGCCGGTATTCGGGTCTTTGCGTTTCGCGTCGGCGACCTTGCGGCACATTTCCAGCGCCGCCTCGTGCTTGCCGAGAGCGAACTGGCTGAAGCCGATGACGTACCAGTAGCTGTCGAGCAGTTGGCTCTTGGGATAGCGCTGGGCGAACTTATCGCAGCGGGCGATGGCCAACTCGTATTTCTCGAGATCGAGGTAGGCTGTGGCCATCGAAAAGCCAGCCTGGTCGGCGGCCGGGTCTTTGGGCCACGTCGAAAGAAAGTGATCGAGCATATTGATCGAGGTGGCGATAAGGTCGATCCGCGTGATCTTCGCCTCGCGAAGTTTGGCATCGGCGGCCACTTCCGCCGCCTTGCCGTACACTTCCTGCGCCAGCGCATAGGTCGAAGTGGCAATGTACGATTCGGCCGGGTATTCGCGCAACAGTCGTTCCATGACGCTCACCGAGCGCAGGAATTCGCCGCGATCGTCGAGGAAGCCCGCGATTTGGCTTTCGCGCTCGAACGCCGCCTCCAATGTCGCTCGGTACACGAGATAGCTCCGCTCGTATTCGCCCAACTTTTTGTAGGCGGCGGCAACCCGCAGAATCGATGCGAAGTCGATCTCCACCTCGGGGAACTTCTCTTTGATGACCTCGAAGTATTCGACAATCAGGTTATCGGTCCCGGCATCGAGTGCCGCCGCGAACAGCAACTGCACTACTTCCTGGTAAATTTCGGGTTTCAAACGATAGTCGCGAAACAGCGTCGTCAAATGTTCTGCGGCCTGTTTGTACAGCCGCTTGGCCGCCAGCCGCTTACCGAACTCGTACAACTCCATCGGGGTGAGCTTGTACGCGTCCTGGGAATGTCCGTCGCGCGGCAGCACGTCGAGCTTTTTCACTTCGGCGACCGCGATGCGCTCGGGCCGGTAAAAGCTGCGCGCGAGCGTCGGCGCGGCGCGGTATTCGCCCGGGAGATAACCCACGAGGGTGTAATTGATGTTGCCGATGTACGGCCGATCGCCGATGTAGAACGTGATCGCGCCCGGCGAAATCTCGTAGCGCTCGTACGGTCCGCGGATCGAGTCGGCCAGCACGGTGGCGCCCGCGGGAATCGGCTCGACGAGCACCAGGTAATCGAGCTGCTCGTCTTTCGTGTTCCGCACTTCGGTCCGGTAAATGTTGAGCGTGACTTCGCCGCGTTCGCCCATCGGCAACTGCGTGAGCGGGTTGCGGAACGTATTGTAGCCGCCGGTCAATACGTCGAACCCGCGCGGAATGAGCTCGCCGTCGAGCATGCGCTGAGCCGGCTCGTAATACCTCGAGACTCCCCACGATTTGGTCGTTCCGGTCAGTTTCTCGGCCGGCACAAAACCGCCCAACACGGCGCTGTAGCTGAAGCGGCCCCGACCTTCGATATCGAAGTTGATCTTCTGTTGTCCCGCGACCAGCATGCGCTGCGGCACTTCGAGGCGGCGACTGCCGTCGGTTGTCGGATCGACCGAGATCTTCTCGACCAGTTTGTCGTTGACGAAGACCGACAACGCGTATTTTTCGTTGGTGTGCTGCGTGCGGCCGAACCAATCGGCCAAGGCGGCGACGGCCGGACCGTTGGACTTTTCGGGCATCCAGCGCGATCCTTGGCGGGCGGCCATCAGCCAGTCGGCCAGTTTCGCAGTCTGGCCGTTGCCCGGCTCGATTTGCTCCAACGCCAGCAGGTACAGTGCGCGCAGCTCGACTCCGCTTTGCATCCACGGGATCACCCTGCGCACGGCCGCGTCGGAAGCTGCCTGGTTGGCCGTTTTTGGATCGGAGTCGATTTTGACGAGTTTCAAAACGTCGGCAGCCATCTCTTTGCGATCGAGCCGCGCCAGAATCAGCGCCAGGTGCAACAAACCCGATGCCGCCAGGTCGTTGCGTTCGCGATAAAGACGGTTGGCCAGCGCGAAATCGGCGTGTCCGGCTTCGGCCAGCCCGTGCAGCATGATCGCCTGCGCTTCGCGATCGGAGCGAATGCTGGCGGTGAATGCCGTGTTGAGATTCGCGACGCCCTTGTCGAACGTCTCGTTCGGAACGGCATAGCCCGCCGCTCGCGCCGCCGAAAGTGCCCACAGCACGCGGCTTGTGAGGTAGCGGTCCGATTTCTCCGTTTGCGGGCGTCCCGTCCAACTCCAGCCGCCGTCGTCTCGCTGTCCGCTGACAAGTTGCGAGACGGCTCCCTGAATGCGAGCGGCCATGGCAGCCGCCTCCGGGCTGCCGTTGCTGCTCGATTTGCCGACCGTCTTCAGCAGCGCCACGCCGCCGAGCGTGTCGGAGATCGCGCGTTCCAGTCCGCTGCCGGGCAACGATACTTCGCAAACGCTGATGCCGGTGCCCAGCACCGCGTCGAGCAGCGTGCGGTTGATGCTGGGGCCGATGATGATTTCCAGGCCGGCATCCTCAACCGGCAACGCTTTGTCGTGGTTGACGAAGGCGATTGTGTTCTGCGCCGACGAGCCGCTGCTGGTGGCGAAAATCGGCATGCCGTAGGCGCGAACCGGGACGGCGGCCCGCGAGACGATGCTCGCGTCGCCATGGGCGACGGTCAGCTCGAACTCGACCGACTTGCCGCGCGTGATCTCCAGCGGGAAGAACACTTCCTTGACGCCCGGCCCGTCGACGGTGACTTCGTTTCGCAGCTCTGTCGTGCGCTCGCCGATGGTGGCTTTCAGCCGCACGGCGATTTTTTCTCCCTTGGGCAGCGTCGCATTGTGGACTTCGACGAGGATGTTCGCCTTGTCGCCTTCGGTGAAGGCCAGGGGCGTTTTCACGTCGCCGAACAAGTCGCGCTTGGCGATGACTTCGGCCTGCGCAGCGCCGGCGAGCGTGTCGGCATTCGTGCCTTTGGCGATCAGCGTCCAAGCGGTCGACTCACCGGGCATTGTGAACTTGACGGTCGCCTTGCCGGCCGCGTCGGTCACGATCACCGGGTTCCAATAAGCGGTTTCGGCGGTCACGTCGGGCGGAAGAATGTGCAGCGACTCGCCCAGAGCAACCGTCTTGAGAGTGGTGTCGGTAAAGTCGCGCAGGACTTGCAACTCGCCGCGACCGTTGATCGCCGAAAAGCCCCATTGCGAATTTCGATAGTGATCGACGAAGAAATCATTAGTGAAGTTCACCGAACCGTCGGTTAGCACAAACGCTCCCAGTTGCTCACTCTTCTGCCCGCTGCTGGAGAACGAGTATTCAAAACGGCCGTCGGCATCGATCCCTGAACCGTTGCCGTTCGCGGGGCCTGCGATTCTTCTTGCGCCGTTTACGCTCTCGTCGAAGGCGGCGATCGAACGCTTCAATCGGTCGGTGCCGGATGGCTTCCCCGAACGCTGCCCCAGCTTTTTCCGGGTTGACTGCGATTCAGCTCCTTTGATCGCAGAGGATTCTTTTTCCGCGTCTGACTCCTGCGACAACTGTTCGGCCAGCCCATCCGTATCCGCGGGTGCCGACTCCGGCTCTTGAGGCTCGTTTCCACCGCCACCTCCGAAGCCGCCGCCAAAACCAGCGCCCCCGGCCGGCGGAAGGATCCCGGGACCGGGACCGTCAACCGTTGGACCTGGCGCCTGCGACATACCGACAACGGTTCCACTCGCCGGCCAACTGTCGAGCGACACACGTTCCATCGCCAAAATCTCACGGCGCTGTTCTTCTGCCAGCAGCGTGCCGCTGATGGCCCGGGTGCTCGGCTGATAGCGGAATGTGGCACTGGCGGTCGCTTTGACCGAGGGCTTGCGATAACCGGCGCCGAAGAACTCGTCGATGGCCTGCCGGTCGTCCGCGAAGCGTTCGAGCAGGTTCTTGCGGATCATCGCCAGCGACAACTCGGCCGACACCGGTTTTCCCTGTGGATCGGTGACGACGACGTCGACCGTGAGCTCATCGCCCGGCTTGACCGTGGTGGATTTGGGCGTCAGCGCAACGTTCAGCTTGCGGCTGACGCGGAATTCGCTCTGTGCCTCGTGGAAGCGGTTCTTGTCCATCACCGCCGCCGCGAGCACGAAGTTCGGCGCGAGCGCCGAGTCGAGCGGCACGGCAAGCGCGTTGCTTCCCGGCTTCAACTCGACGATGCGGTAACCGAGGACTTTCGCGCCCTCGAACGTCACGAGTGCCAAGGCCGGCTGATCGCGCCAGTGGAGTTGCACCTGCGCCTGGTCGCCGACGTTATAAGAATGCTTTTCGGAGAGAATGCGCAGTCGGACCGTGTCGTCGTCTCCCGAAACAAGCAAATCGTGCGAGCCGCTGACGGGGTTGCCGAAGCGGTCGGTGCCGGTGGCGCGAACGATGTATCGTCCGGCCTTTTCGATTTTCAGAGTTTGTCGCGCCTCGCCGGAATCCTTCAGGGACTTGACGTCGTGCGATGCGATCAGCTTTTCGCCCCGCTTGCCGTTGGTTTCGGTCTGTTCGAATACTTCGAGCTTGAGCGCTGTTTCGACGGGCTTGCCCGCGGGGTCGGTGACGGAGGCGGTGGCGTCGAACGTTTCGCCGGCAATGTACACGCCGCGCAGCGTCTTGACGCCCACGTCGAAGCCGCGCGTGGCCAAAAACACCTGCTTGGCGGTGGCCAGGTTTCGCTCGGGATACTGCACCACCAGGACGAGCGGCTGCGCTTCGCTGTACCGCTCGGTCTCGAACGAAAACTTCACCTTGCCTTCAGCGTCGGTTTGTGCCGTCTCGATCGGGCCATCGCCCAAGCGGTATTGCAGCGTTCGCCCGGCCAGAGGTGTGCCGTAGTAGTAAAGCAGTGCGATCGAGCCTTCGATTTTTTCACGGCGGTAGTACACGTCGCGAGGCACGTCGACGACGATGTGGATCGGCTCGAGCTTGAAGTCGTGCACCTGGAAGTTCGTTTCGTACGACTGCTCTTTGCCCGGCTGCAACAGGTGAACGCGGTAATTTCCCTGCGGCGCGGTGTCGGGCAGCAGAAAGTGATCGGCGAACGTGCCGAACGCATTCAGCGCCACGTCGGCCGTATGAATCACGCGGCCGCGCGCGTCGTAGACATCGAGACGGTACTTCTCGCCGTCCTTGAACGCGTAGCGATCTTCAGACACCCAGCGGATGATGCCCTTGAGGTTGACGAGTTGCCCCGCACGATACGCGGGACGATCGGAAAAAATGTATCCCTTCGCCGACAGCCCGACCGCGAAGTCGAGGCCTTGCAAACCCGTGACGGTCGAGGCGGCATGGCCTTCGTGAATCGCAAAGACGCGCAGGTCGGTCACGGTCTTCAGTTGATCGTAGGATTTTTGCAGCACGCCGTCCGCGCCCGTCTGCTCCTCGGCGAACACGTTCTTGCCGTCGCTGATGAGCAGGCTCACTCCGGCGGCGGGTTTTTGCGTCAGCATGTTTTCGGCGAAGACGAACAACTCGTTGCGAGAGCTTTTCACAATGACGTCGATGTCGCTGACGACAAGCATGGTGGTAGCTTCGAGCGTATCGCTGGAAACGGTGACGGCCGTCACCCCGGGGCCTTCCACCGGGATCGCGATGGAATTCGTCAAGCGGCGGTATTCCGCAAAGTCTTCAATTTTGTAGTCCCACGACTTGTCGGGGTCGATGAGCGCGATGTCCAACGACTCGACGCCCGTCGCCAGGTGCATCTTGCGAAAATAGTCGGCCATGTCGACGCGATACAGCTTGACCGAAACGTTTTTGAGGTTGCGCGTGGTGACGCGAATTTCCGGCTTGTCGCTGGTCCGGAACTTCCGCTCGGTGACAATCTCGAGCTGCTTCTCGGTGAGGTTGGCGATGCGCAGCTTGCTCTTATCGGCGAACGGCCCTGCGACTTTTTTGTAGGCTTCCAGCGCGTCTTTGAGGCGGCCCAATTGGTCTTCGAGCACCAGCCCGATCATAAAGGCGGCTTCGGACGCCTCCGCGTTGCCGGCGTATTTGCTGACCAGGCGGTTCCAGTCGGCGATGGCCTCCTCGAATAGCGCGCGGACCTCGTCGCTGAGCACCCGCTCGTTCACCGGTTTGGCATCCTGGCCCGATTTCTTCAGTTGCTCTTCGTGCAGTCGAACGGCGGCGGCGTATTTCATCCGGCCAAACTCGAACAGAATGCGCGGCGCACGCGGATCGAGCGGATACTTGTTGAGAAACGTCGACCAGAGCTCGCGCGCCTTGTCGTAATTCTTTTGCCGGCGCTCGACTTCGGCGGTGGCAAACTCGCTGTCGACGATGGCCTGCTGCACGCGGCTCCAGTTTTTATCGGTGGGATGCTTATCGAGAAACTCACGCCAGGCGGCAATGGCCTCCGCAAACTTCTGCTGGGCGAAATACGATTGACCGAGCAGCATGCGGGCCTCGGCGACTTCCGCCGTGCCTTCGTAGCGCTTGTTGCCGATGAGAGCCGTCAGCCGCGCAATGGCCTGATCGTACCGGGAATGATGCGCGTAGCTTTGGGCGATTTGGTACTCGGCTTTTGGCGCCAGTTTGTGCTGCGAGAACGATTCGACGAACTTTTCCAGCGCGCGCACGCCCAATTCGAGGTCGCCAATGGTACCGGGCTGGGGAATTCCGTAGGTTGTCGCCAGCCGGTAGGCGGCCTCGGCGACGAAATCGCCCCCCGCCTTCTTCGCGGCCTCGGAGTTCAGGAAGTCCTGCCACGTCTTGCGCGCTTCGGCGGGCTGGCCGGCGGCAAGCTGCGCGCTGCCCAACTGGTAACGCGCCTCGACTTCCAGAGCGTCGGAGACCTTTTCGTCGGGCTTGGTTGTCTTGGACGCATGCACTTGCAGAAATCGTTGATAGGCAGCGATGGCTTCGGCGTGCTGCCCCAATTCCTGGCGGCAACGCGCGATGCGCAGTTCGATTTGCTGGCGGCTCACGAGGCTCGGCTTGAGTGTGAGCGCTTGTTCGTAGTAGGCCAGCGCTTGGTTGAAATCGGGCTTCTTTTCGGCCGACGGGTCCTTGGAGGTGATCCCCGAAAAATATCGATCGGCGAACTCGAGATAGATGCCGGCCAACTCGTCCCTGCGGCCGGTGGATAAGAGCCGCTGCGTTTCGGCCTGGTAGATTTCTCCGGCTTCCTGGTAGTTCCGTTGTCTCACCAATACGTCGGCTCGCCCGAATTTCGCCCGCGCCGCCCAGCGACTATCGGCGTACGTTTTTTCCAGAAGGGCAAACGTTTCGACGGCTCGCGGATGCTGGCCAAGTTCGGTGAGCGCCCGGCCTTTAAGGTAGAGCAGATAATCGGCGGCTGCCACCTTTTCCTGCTTGAGCTCCGCGTCGATCAGCTCGACGGCTGCCTCGAAGTTCTGGCTCTGAAGGGCATCGTGCACGGCGGTGGAGATGTGGGGCAAATTGCTGACCGCGTTCGATCCGGCCGTCGACGAGGATTTATCTTTTTCATCGCCATGAATTCCTCTTTGATTGAAGGGTGCCAGACAAACGGCGACAACGAGCAAGACAATCCACATTCCGGCGGAACGGCGGATGCACATGACTGACCTTTCTGGACTTGAGCAGAAACGGGCTGCTGCAGGCGGCGAGGGACGGCCTGGCACGATATTTCTTACGGCGTCGAAGTGCCGCGTGACCAATCAAAGTTCACTGTGAGAAGTGAATTCCTTCAACGGATTTCCGTTCAATACGGGCGCAATTTATTACTCGCAGGATGAATCCATACCTTTCAGACGATTATCGCCCCGAAAAGTTTCCCGGAATCCGCCGGGAATTTGCATTATCGTCGCCAGGCCACTATTGTTGGAGGCGGGCATGGGCCGAATCCGACGGTCGCCCGGATTGGCGGCGATGGAAGGTAGTTCTGCCAGGCGGAGTGGGTTGGTGAGCGAAACGGACTTCTTGGCGACGGCGGAAGAAGCCGCCCGGGCTGCCGGAGCCGTTTTGGCTGATTGGGCCCTGCGGTTCACCGTCCGCGAGAAGGCACGCGCAGACCTGGTGACGGAAGCCGACGTTGCGGCACAGGAGGCGATCGTAGCGATCATTCGCGGACGGTACCCCGACCACAACCTTCTCGGCGAAGAGAACCTGTCGCGATTCGAGCACGATTCGCCGTATTGCTGGATCATCGATCCGCTCGATGGAACATCAAACTATGTCCATCACTTCCCCTTTTATGCCGTGTCGATTGGGTTGTCGCGGAACCGCGAATTGCGCTTGGGTGCCATCTACGACCCGAACCGCGAGGAGATGTTTTCCGCGATTCGCGGCCACGGCGCGCGTCTGAACGGAAAACGCATTCACCCCACCAAGGTCGCAACGCTTTCAGAGTCCTTGGTGGTTGCCAGCTTGCCTGTGGGAAGCAGTCGCGACGATCCGGCGGTCATGCGGTTTTTGCAGGTTTTGCCGAATGTGCAGTCGGTGCAGCGCACGGGCTCGGCATCACTGAACCTCGCCTACGTGGCTGCCGGACGCATCGAGGCCTTTTGGTCCAGCAGCTTGAAACCGTGGGACGTGGCAGCCGGCGCGGTCATTGTCGAGGAAGCCGGGGGCCGGCTTTCCAAAATGGATGGCACGCCGTTCGAACTCGAGGTCCCGGATGTACTGGCCAGCAATGGAACGGACATCCACCAGCAATTGCAGCAGTTTCTGGCAAAGTGATCGTGGCATCGGGGAAACCAGGCGGAGTCGAAGGGATTGCGGCTTTTCGCGGCTTTTTCTCGCGGGTATGATGAAGTGAACGGCAGCAATACGAGTCAGAAATCTCCTCGTCGTCCGAAAACTCAGGCGTCCCTCTTTCTGCTCCTTCAGGCCGCGTCGGCCAACTTGGGTGTCATAACCCGCTGTGACTCGATCCGTTGGCTGCGATCTCAAACGATTCCAATTCTCGCGCACGAGGACCACGCGTGTTTTTTGTGCGGTTATTGATTTTGGCGTGCTTGTCCACGGCGATAGCCGCGGGTGAGGCTTTGGCACAGACCGCTGCGCCTGCGCCGAAAACCCGTGCGGCAGACGCCCCGGCTGCCGACGCGGCTAAATCTCAGTCGAATGACGCCAAAACGCCAGTCAGTGGAGAGGCCAACACTTCAACGAATGCGGCGGAAGGGCCGTCGCGACAATTGCCCGGCGCCAATGGTAAGTCGGGTGAGATTCCCAAGGAAGTGAATTTTGACGAATACCTGAAATACCTCAAATGGAAGGCCCTGCAAAAGGGTGATGCCTCCCACGTCAGCGAAGTCGCGCTCGAAGGCGACGCCGACGGGGACCGCGCGAACCTCACCGTCACTGTGAAAATCGTCGTTCACCGGGATAACGAGTGGGTGCAAGTGCCCATCGGACTCAATGAGGCGGTGCTACGCGAGGTGAAATACGTCGGCAAGGGTGAATATCAGCCTGTCACGCCGTTCGAGCGGGAGGCCGGGCATCGCTGGCGTTTTCGCGGCAAGGGGGAGCACACGCTCGTTCTGCCGATCATCGTGCCGATTTTGAAGCCCGCGCCCGCCCCCGCCCGACGACTTTTGCTGACCCTGCCGGCGACCGCCGTCAGCCAATTGAAGCTCACGGTGGGCGTTCCGCTTGCTCGCCTGGTGGTCAAGCCCGCGAAAAACTCGCAGCAACGAAAAACGTCGGCCGGTGCCGATGCATCGCTGATTGAGATGTTTGGCTTAGGCAACGTTCTCGATTTGCAGTGGGAAGTCATGCCCGAGAACGTGCACGTCGAAACGGCCCTTCAGTCGCAAACGCTGATTACGCTCGGACCCACGGGTGAATCGCTGCTGATGGAAGCGACGCAAAAAATCGTCGCGCTGCAGGGCAGTTTTTCCGAGGTCACCGTTGCGCTGCCGCCCGGGTTTGACTTGCTGAAAGTCAAAGGCAAGGAGTATCGGGATCGGAAAGTCGGCCAGTCCAATCGCGTCACCGTGCAACTTTTGGAGACGACGAGCGGCCCGATCGAATTGAATTGGGTGCTCGAGAAGAAATTTCCCATCGAGGGCAACCGGCTCACGCTCCAAGGCTTTGCGGTTGAAAGTCCCAACGCGCGGGAACAAGAAGGGACGATCGCCATCAAACCGTTCGAGGGCCTGCGCGTGAGCCTCTCGGAACGTCCTCCCGACAATCTTTTTGTGTGGCGAATCAACGTGAGTGACGTGACGGCGGCCGGGCCCTTGGAGAGCGCCTTTACGTTCCTGCAGCAGCCTTTCCGCCTGGTCCTCGACATCGCGGAGGTCGAGCCGTATTTCACGGTCGAGCCGCGGTTGTTTCTGCGGCTATCTCCCGACGCGGCCGATCTGAACGCGACGTTTCGTTTCAACGTCCCGGGCGGCGCCGTGAAGCAAGTCGAGCTGCAGTGGCCCAATCGCGCCAAGGAGAACTGGGAGCTCGATCCGATCGAGACGCGCGGCGCCAGCGGGCGGATTGACACAACCAGTCAGACGGATGGCGACACCATTCGAATTCCGCTCGTCCAAAAAATGACGGGGCCCTTTGAAATCTCGCTGAGGGCCCGTCGCGGTATTGTAAGCGGCCAGGAACCGTTCGAGATGACGCTTCCGCTGGCAACGGCCACGCGAGTGTCTCCCTCAGTCGTGTTGGTGTCGGCCGATGAAAACGTCGAGTACGACATCACACCCATCGCTGGGACGTCGGTGCGGCCGCTGCCCAAGGCGATTCTGACTGGAATTTCGGTGCCGGAGGGTTTCCGGGAATCGACTCGACCCAACGACCAAGATTTGCAGGTCTTTTCGACCGGGCATTCATTCCGGGCTCACGTCACCGTACATCCGCAGAGGGTGCAAACCGAAACGACTGCGACGGTCGAATTGCGGGACGATCGCGTGCTCGTGACACAGCGAATTTCGTTCGACGTTGCATACGAACCGTTGAAGGAGATCCAGTTGTCGGTCCCCTCGACAATCAACGACCCGGTCGAGTTTTTCCTGAATGAGGATCGTGCATCCGATAATAATCCCGACATTAACCCCGGCGTTGTCCTCGTCCCCACATGGACTTCGCGCGAGGCGGACAAATCACGACTGGCGCATATTGCGCTAACCGAGCCGCGCATTGGACGCTTCGATGTCATCGCCCGCTATGCCATTGCACTGCCGGAGGAGCTTTCACCCGAAGCCGCAGTGAGTCTGAAGCTGCCTCTCATAGAGCCCACCGCGGCTGAGTTTCTGGTCGGCCGACTTCGTCTCCGCCATCACGATCAGATTACGGCTTCCATCGACGACAAAACGTGGGCCGAGCAAGCGACCAGTGATGAAAGGGCAAGCTGGATCGCGCAAAAACCGAAACCCGAAATTCCATTGCGGTTGACGTACTCCCTCGCCAAGGCGGCTGGAAACTATCAGATCAAGCGATCGTTGATTCAAACGACGTTCGATCATAACGGCATGTCTCGCTCGCGAGGCCATTACCTGATCGAGGGAGACGTTTCGTTCTTGGTCATCACGTTTCCGCGGGAGATTTCACCCGAAGGTTTTTGGTGGAACAAGGTGAAACTGACCGACGCCGCGTGGGTGAAGGTTCCTGACGCATCGGGCCGCTATCGCCTCGACCTTGCGGGTCTCACCGACCGTCGCGAGAACCTGTTGACGGTTCGTTTTCACGCGAGGGACGAATCGCCGCTGTCGTGGTATCGGACTTGTCGCCTCGTCGCTCCGGTTTTTCCGGCGCAGGTTTGGATCGACGAATCGGTCTGGGAACTCGTACTTCCGGGAGACCAACATCTGTTCCAGCTTCCCAGCGATTACACGCCGCGCTTTCGTTGGGAACGACAGGGAATATTTTGGCGGCGCAGCGCCGAGCCGGCCTACGCCGATTTGGCCCGCTGGACCGCCAACGAGAGCAACGAATCGAAAGATGGCAACGCTTACCCGTTCAGCCGATTCGGGTCGGCGCCGGCGATCGAGTTTAACGCGATGAGCCAATCCGTGATCGTGCTGTTCGGCGCGGGATTAATGCTGGCGGCTGGATTTTTCCTGCTGAAGTTGCCGGCGCTAAGGAACGTTTTATCGTTGTTTGGGTTCGCCTTCGTGCTCGCGATTTTGGCGCTGTGGTTTTCCGCGCCGATCAAGCTGCTATTGCAGCCCGCGGTGCTAGGCCTGGTTCTGGCGGTCGTTGCGCTATCGATCGATAGCCTGCTGAAAAAACGAAAAACGTCGACGGTGTTGACGTTGTCGTCGCCGAGCGACTTTCTGCTTCCCTCGGTGTCGTCCTTCGTTCAGCAGCCGGTTGAGTTTAGTCCGACATCGGAAGCGCCGACCACACTGCATCACGCGCCCGGACCGCCTCAGGAGCCCGTCTCGTCCTCTGACGCGAGTGGTTCGTCATGAGCGGCCGCATTCGTTCGATCGGTGCGAGTGCCGCCGTCATCGTAATCGGCGTGAGCGTGATTTTCGCCTTCGCCACCGTGGCCGCAGAGCCGGCTGCACAGCAGCCGGCCGGCAACGACGACATTCGTGAAGTCCCGATTAGCGAAGCGCAACTGGCACCGTGGCTCCAGCGCGGCTGGCAGCCGGTGTTAATGGACGAGTATCGGAAGCTTGCCGCGAACGCTCGCGCGAAAACGCGCGAAGCCGCCGCCTGGATTTCCCATGCTCAATATTCCGCCACGGTGGTTGGCGGCACGCTGCGGGATGGTCGCCTGAAAGCTGACGTCGTGCGCAACGGCGTCGATGCGGACCTGATGCTGCTGGATCCGTTAAATGTCGCTCTCTCCGAGCTGAAATGGTCCGACGGAAGCGCCACGACCTGGGGCACGGCTCCCGATGGCCGAACAAAGCTTCTCGTCGATCGTGCCGGCGGACAACTCGAAGCGCGTTGGGATTTTAACGGAAAGCCGTTTTCGCGGGGTTATCGTTTCGATCTTCGAGTCGCACCGGCAGCGGTTTCGTCGCTGCAGCTTCGCGTGCCGGATGGTTTTCGTCTCACATCCGCTGTCGGCCAGGTTTCGGGGCCGACGTCGAGCGGCGAGCCCGGATGGCAGCAGTGGGACGTGCAGCTTGGAAGCGAGACGTCGTGCCGCCTCAGCGTGATACCGGAAGAGGCGAGCGCCTCACGGCAGGCGATGATCTTTGTCGACGCCGACGTTTCGCACGTGCTGCGACAGGACGGCCTGCAAGTGCTGGCGATTTTTGACGCCGAGGTCCTCGAGTCGCCCGTGAATCGCTTCGAGTTTGTCGTGCCGGCCGATTTTCGGGTCTTCTCGGTGGGTTACGGCAAAGACGAGACCATCGCTTGGAAAGACAGCGTGCTGGAGGACCGGCACCAAGTCGTCGTCGATCTTCCTGAATCGCTGATCGGTCGAAGCCGGCCGATTCGAATCAGTGGCATGCTTCCGCGTCCGGCCGACGACAAATGGAAGTTGCCGACGCTCAAATTGCGGCATTCCAGCTTTTTGTCGGGCCAGTTGCATCTACGCGTCGAAGCGCCACTGGAACTGCAATCGTTCGAGAACACCGAGGGCTTTCGGCGGGACACGACGATTGCAAAAAGTTCGCAGGGACGATCGTACACGTTTCGCCGTCTGCTCAGCGATGCCGAAATGATCGTCTCGACGGGCAGTGCCCTCCTTGATCTGGGCGCCCGGGTCGTCAACCATTTCGACACCAGGGGCCAAGTCTGGAAACTTCAATCGGAAATCGAGTGGATCGCACATGCGGGTTCGACGTATACCGTCCGGTGCAGCCTGCCGCCGCAGTGGCAGATCACCGAAGTGTCGTCTCCGGCCGAAGACGCGACCTCGCAAATCAATCACTGGGGCGTGAAACGATCAAACGATGGAGCACGCGTGCTCTCGGTGGAATTTGTCGACGCACTGACTCTTAACGTCCCAAAGGTTTTGCGCGTGGCGTGCGAACGAACGCCGGCTGGCAACGAGCAATTGGCCGCTTTGCCGGTCTTGCAACCACTGGATTGCGGCGTTGTCGATAGCAGACTCATCGTCAGCCACAGCACAAAAACAGTTCCCAGGCTGGAGGCGAACGCATCTGTCGACCCCATCGATGAGGCGGCCTTGCCCGACTTCGTCACGAAGTCGTCGCTGTGGCGTCAATTGGCTGGCGGTGATTCGAACCGACTGCTGTTGAACGTCAAGTCGGCTGCTGCGCTTCAAACGGGCCTGACAATTGACACCGCCGAGCCGTCGATCGACGCGGAAGCCGATACGTTCGTCGAAGTCGAGGCCGGCGCGACCCGAGAGTCGTTTGTCGCGAAGATCACTCCAAAGTTGGAGCCCGTTGGCCGAGTGCTTGTCTATTTGTCGAGGTCCGGACCCCGGCCCAACTGGGAAATCGCCTCGGCATCGCCGGCGACTGTCTCGGCGACGATGATCCCCCTGGCAAAACACGCGGAATGGAGTTTGCCGCCGCACGGCGAACTCTGGGAGCTCCAACTGTCGGCGGCGCAAGACCGTGAGTTTCGCATTAAAGGGTCGCGCAAAAATCCGGCGGCGAAGACCTACAATCCTGCGATGATGTTTGTTCCCAACTCCGACGATTTCTCCGGCACCGTTCATCTCGGTATCGCGACCGGCGTCGACGCCCAGATTACTGCCAATAGTCTCCGCGAAATAGACGACAACAATGAACAAAACGCCGATGACGGCGCTCCTTTAATCTTGCCGGATGCCAGATCGACACGTCGATCGTGGAAGTACGAAAGCCCGGAGGCGTCGCTCGAAGTCACCGCGACGGCGGGAAACGCGCCGGATGATGTCAATCAATTCGCGACGTTGAGCTTGCGCACGATTGTGGAAGCCGGCGGGAGCGGCATCGACCTGCACACTGCGACGTTCCGCATCGTCAACGACAGGCCGCACGGTCCGTTCCGCTTCAAGATTCCCTCGCCGGGGACTTTCCTTTCCGTTCGAGTCAACGAGCGAGTGACGGCGCCGTCCGAGCACGAAGATGAATTCTCTCTCCCTCTGCCGCCGGACGGAAAACCGATCGTCATCGACATTCAATACCAAACACCCTCATCGGCCGGGCTGCTGCTTGTGAGCCGCTCGGTTCCAATTCCGCAAAGTTCGTCGAAGGTTCTCTCGTGCGAATGGGAGATTGCTGCCCCGCGCGACTTGGGCGTCGCACCCTTGAAACATGCGGTCGTTGTCAATCGCCAGCCTGGCGGCGTGACATGGTCGGAACGCTTTTTTGGACCGATCGGTCGAGCGGCGGGCGACGGCGTTTTCAATCCCTTCTCGAAGGCATCGTGGCGACAGGAAAGTTTTTTCAGCCCAGACGAGCTATTGGAAAATCGCCGTGCCCTCGCAACGTTTCCCCCCGCCGGGTTTGAAGTGGTTCGCGCCCGCCTCCCGTGGTCGGCCGATTCGCTGACGCTTCGCACCTGGTCGGTGTCGCGGGCGCGAGTGCTGGGCTGCGTGAGCCTGTTGATGTCAGGCGCCCTTGCGCTTGTGTTGCGACGTCGCAGAATGGCAAATGCGACGCGACTGGCCGCATTGTGGCTTGGCGGGGCGCTGGTCGTGGCGGCGTTCGCCCCTCCGGCATTCGCGCCGTCGATCGGGGGAGCGGTATCGGGAACTCTGATCGCGCTCTTGCTTCCCCGCAGCGTCGTCATTCGAAGACCGTCGACCACGGCAACCGATGGCATCTCTCTCGGAAGCACGGCCACGTTGGGACAGTCGTCGTTCTCGCTTCCGTTGCTGCTGGCGGCAGCGTTCGTATCCACGATCGCTTTCGACATGAGCGCGCAAACGCCCGCCGAGGATCCTCCTTTGCTGCCGGCCGGCCAGGCGAGCCGCACCGTGTTAATTCCGGCAGCCGAGTCGGGAACAACAGGCACAGCATCTCTCGTGTTCGTCCATCGCGAATTGCTCGAAGAACTGCGGCGTGCCGCGGCGCAAAATGCAAACGCAAACGAATATTTGATAACGTCGGCCGATTACCGCGGCCAGGTCGACGATCAGTCGCTGGTTTCGATTGATGCGGAGTTCCGTGTCGCGGTGTTGGCGCCGACCGCCACCACCCGCATCCTGCTGCCGTTGACCAATGCGAATCTGGGCGGACCGGACGCCTGCCTGGTAAAGGGCAAGCCGCATCCGGTCTTTATGGCGGACGACCAGTCGGGTTATCAGCTCGATTTAACACGCAGCGATCCTTCGACGCCGATCGCGGCTCGCACGCCCGACGGCCCGGCGGCAAGCGCTGTCGACGCTCCGACCCAGGCGGCCGCTCGCGCCGCGCCGGAAATTTTTACGATCCGGTTGAGATTGCGCCCCGTAACCACCGCGGTCGCCGGCGGAGCCCGGCTGCTGGCGAAGGTGCCGGCTGCATCCGTCGGTCGGCTCTCGCTCACGTTTGCCGACGAGTATCCCACGCTGATCGTTGCGGGAAGTGTCGGCGAGGTCGTTGCAGATCGCAAGACGCAGACGCCGAACATTGGAAAGACCGGCGGTCTCGACGTGATGTGGTCGAGCTTGCAGCCCACGGGACTTTCGTCGGTCGCGGCCGACGCTACCGTTTCGTGTCTCGTTGAAACCCATCCCACCTGGTTGGAGTACAGGTATCACGTCGAATATCGAGTCCGCAGCGGCCAGATGGAGCACATGACGTGGCACGTTCCGCCGAGGTCGGTCGTTCGCGCAGTCACCAGTAAGTCGCGAGCTCTTGATCACACTCAGGCGCCTGCGCCCAATGATGGGACGACACTTTTTATCGATCTGCCTGAGCCCCAAAGCGGCGCGTTTTCCGTCGACGCCGTTTTGCTGGTGCCGCTGGAGACGTCCGGCCAGGAGATCATGGTTGCGGCGCCCGATATTCTCGATAAGCAAGAGGGAGTCGCACGGCAGGTCAACCAGATAGGAATCGTCGCTCCGTCGGAGTTTCTACTGACGGCCAAAACGATCGAAAGCGAGCACGTGGCGCGCGTTTCGGCCGATTCTTTCGTGGCCGCCGCACGGGCCGACGCGCAAGGCTCTCGAACGCCGCTGTTCGCTTACCGGCTGCAGTCGACCGCGGTGCTCTCTTTCGATCTGGCCTTGCAACCCACCCTTCGCAAGGTCCGACAGTCGCAGGTGGGACGAATCGGCGCCGAGGACGTCGTGTGGACCTATTCGGCCGAAGTCGAAACCACCGGAAGCCCGGCCTTCGAACATACGTTGCATGTCGACCGTGGTCTCAGAATCGAATCCATCTCGGTCCAGGAGGACAAAGCGGAGCGGCTGGTTCGCTCATCGCGCAACGACGAACGCGTTCATCTGTTCTTAAGCGACGCCACAACCGGGACCCAACAAATCGAGCTTCGCGGACGTCTTTCACTTCGCCTTCCGGCGACTTCGCCTTTGCCTCTCGTGCGGCTTGAAGACGCCCGAATCGTCGATTCGACGCTGACTCTCGTCAGGCAACCCGAGGTGGCGGTCGAGTTGACGGACACCGCAGCGCTCGAACCGATCGAATCGGCCGAAAAGCGCCGTCCGACGTCTGAAGGAAACGTCCTCGTCGGGCAGTTTCGCGACAAGCCGAACGCGCAGCGACCGCAAATTCAGGTTATTCGCCGCAGCGATCACATGGGCGTCGACACGGCGATGCTAGTGCACAGGCGGCCCTCGGGCGACTGGTCGTGTTCGACGACAATGCGTTTTCGAGGCTCAGCCGTCCGTGTGCCGCATTACCGGCTACAAGTGCCGGCGGAGCTTGCGGGAACGCATCAACTCCGGCTCGTGAACGCCGAGAGTCGTAGCGAGGTGCGCGATGACGGATCGGTGGAGTTGATTCTGACTCCGACCGCAGCGGGCGAGAACGCTGTCATCGCGACGGTGTCGGCCCCCATCACACCTCCCAGCGGTTCGTGGCAGCTTCCACGCGTGTCGGCAATCGATGCCGTCTCGGGGACGCATTACCTGCTAATTTCGCCGGTTGATGCGTTCGAGCCGGACGCCAAAGGAGCCAGCAGTGTGCTTCCGGAGGCAATTCCTCAATGGATCGGCGATGCCAGCGGCGTTGCAATCAAGCCGGGCCAATGGAGTGCATTCACGGGCGACACCGGGCAGTGGACGCTGAAGAAGAAACAGGCTCAAACGGCGGATGACGGGGTCCGCGTCCCGCTATGTGCGAGTGAATGCTGGCTGCAACACGATGGTCGTCTCGCGGGGAGAATGGAGCTCTTCGCCGTCTCAACCGGTGGCCGCAGCGTCGCTCTGCGTTGGCCCGTGGACGCCCAACTCGACACGTTGTATGTCGACGGGATTTCAACGGCTGCCGAGTATCCGCAGGCCGACGAGTTGATGATTCCCATCGAGCCGACGCCCAAGGCGCATGTCATCATCGTGCTGTGGTCGCAACCGGTGGGCAAAACATTGCCGCGTTTCGGAACGGTCGCACAGTCGATCCCGCAGCCGGTCGATGCCGAGATCGAGCGATCGCTTTGCACCGTGGTGGGGCCGCAAAACGCCAGTCTCGTGGCGCGCAAGGCGTTTCCCTCGATTGGCCGTTTAGAACATTCCGTCATCCGTCTGGAGGGACTCGTGGCAACGCTCTGGGAGAGCGGCAGCGGAGAGACGCTCCCGCAGGCGCTGTGGGAGCTGACGACCAAGTCGCACGCGGCGTGTGTAGAGGGGTTTGAGTCTTCCGGCAGCCCCGACCGGTGGGACGCTCAAACCGTCGCATTTCACGATCGACTGCAAAAGGTCGAAGAGGAAATCAAGGCGCTGCGAGGATCGGTTGGTTCATCTCCACAAGTGTCGCAAGATCCACTTTCTCTGCAACCGCTCGAGCGACTCGGAATTTCCGAGCCGGTGACGGCTGCCGGCGACAACCTTGTCTTCGCGCAATTTCCGGAAAGCAGCGGTGAAGCCGGATTTGGCCTCTGGGTGATCGACAATCGCCTCGTCGCGCTCGTCCTGTGCGCGCTGGCGTTGACGGCCATCATATTCTTGGTCTTCAAGGTTCTCCGAAAGAACATCAGCATCGGCCTCAGCGATCGTTCGGCGGCGTCATGGGCGCTCTTGGGACTGTTTTGGTGGCTGTGTCTGTCAAACAGTGCGCTCGGGTTGGTGTTGATTCTCTTGGCGGCCTATGGCGGACTGTCGCAGCGGCGACGCCGCGGCGCGCGTCGGCCGCGATGGCTCCCGGCGTAAATCATCGCCACAATCTGCACGGTGGCACGATGCGCGGGCTCACGCGACAAGCTGCCATACGATCGTGACAACTCCGACGATCGCGCAGTACCAGGCAAACCAATGGAGCTTATTTTGCGAGACGATCCGTATCAACCACCGCAGGGCCGCCCAGCCGACCACGAACGAAACTGCGATGCCAACCGCCAGCGCGCCGGGGAACGCAATAGTCGCGCTGCCTTCGATCACGTCTTTGGCCGTGAGAACAATTGCCCCGAACACGACCGGAACGGCTATGAGGAATGAAAACGAGGTCGATATTTGGCGCCGCAATCCGGCGATCAGGCCGGTTGAAATTGTCGTGCCCGAACGCGAGACGCCCGGTAGCAGCGCCAGAGCTTGAAAAACTCCAATTGCCAGCGCGGTCGGCATCGATACGTCTTCTGTCGCCGCTTCTTTGCGCTCGAACAATGTCGCCGCGAACAGGAATGCCGCCGTAACGAGCAACCCGATGCCGGCAGCCATCGGCGTCTGCAAGCTCGTCTCAATCCAATCCTTGAGCGTGAAGCCGACAATGACGGCGGGAATCGTCGCCACGACGATGGCCAGGCAGGTGCGTGGCTGTTTGGTCAGGCGCCATAGATCGTGGCGATAGACCACGATGATCGACATCAGCGTGCCGATGTGCAGTTGCGCGACAAAAGTCAGCAGGCTGCCCTTTGTATCGATTCCTCCGCCGGCGCGGGCAAGGAGATTTTCGACAATCACAAGGTGCCCGTCCGAGCTGATCGGCAGGAACTCGGTGATGCCCTGGACGATTCCAAGGATGATCGCTGCGATATATTCGCGCACCGGCTTTTGGCTCTTGAGTCATGAGGACCGACGTCGCCCGTCCAACGCATCAGCGGCAGCACCTGCGGCGACGGCGGCAAATCGTAGCGACTTGTGGTCGAAAGTCCAGAGCAGCCCTTACAGGCGAACGCGTCAAATGCGATCGAGCGAATCGGCCCAGCGGCCGATTTCTTCCACTATCTCGGCGGCGGGGTACTGATGATCGAGATCGTTGACGCGGGTGAAGCTGGCCGGGAACTTCAGCTTCTGCAGCGCCTTGGCGGTCTCTTCGACCGCTTTGGCCACGTCGTCCTGGTCGCCCACCACCAGATGAAATTGAAGACGATGATCCGGGTCGTTCTCCGGGGGGCGCATTCGTAGGGGCGCGGCCGCCATCGCCAACCCGCGAACCCGGTCGCGATATCGAAACGCCAGGTAAGATGCAAACCCGCCGCCGCTGGAGAAGCTGTGGAGAAACACGCGGCTGGAGTCGACGGAATAATTCTTGGCCACTTCATCCAGGGCATCCTTCGCGAATTCCGCTTCGTTGGGTTCCCAGCCGCTGATCTTGTCGGCCTTCGGCGCGACGATGATGATGCCTCGCTGCTCGCAGATCGCCTTCCATCGGTTCAGCACGGCCGCTTCCATCGTGTCCCCTTCGGGATGGATCCAGACCATCACCGTATACCGATAATTTCGGTTATAGTCGTCGGGCACGTAGGCCCAGTAGCTATGCTCGTGATTGGGCATCGTGACTGTGAAGCGGCCCGTTTGCGGCGGCTTCTGTCCGGCCGGCAGGGCTTCAGGTGGTTCGATGGCAAACGACGGCAGGTCGGCGGGAATGGCATTCGGTATCGCGGAAAGCGTCGCCTCGACGGAAGTTTCCTTGCCGTCGCGAACGTAAACCAGCGGCGCTTTCTCTTCGGGTCGTAGACGGCCAACCAAATCGGTAAGGGCCTGCGGACCGGCGACCGCGGTGTTGGCGAACCGGATGATGCGATCGCCTTTTTGCAGCCCCGCCTTTGCCGCTGGACTTTCCGGATACAAGTAGCGGATTCCCACGCCGGGGGTTTTTTCGCCGGCCAATGGCTCTCGTGCTGGCAATATCCCCAAGAATCCCGACTCGTACGCCTTCAGTTCCGCGACGAGCGTGATGTCGCGTTTGACGGTCTCTTCACCTCGCTTTACGGCGATGGCCACCGATTCGCCCGCGTACTTTCGGCCGATGACCTGCTTGACGTCGTCGGGGCGGGCGACCGGTTTGCCGTCTGCCTCGACGATTAAATCGCCGGGCTTAAGCCCCGCTTCGGCGGCAGGCGAGCCGAAACGCACGCGGTCGATTTGCGGGGCGGCATCCAACAACCCGGGCTTGAATGTGATACCCATCAGGCCAGGATGAAGGTCTTTACCCGCTTTCAATCGTTCGACCGCCGCGAGCACGTCCTTCATTGGCACCGCGAAGCCAATTCCCGAGTCATACCATTCGACGCCCGCGGTCTCTTCATTTTCGCCGACGGAAAGCGGGACGAGAATGCCGAGGGTGCGTCCCTCAATATCGACGAGGGGCCCGCCGTAATTCACGGGCGAAACCTTCGCGTCGGTTTGGATCGCCTTTCCCCAGATGCGGTTGAGCGCACTGACGATTCCCACCGACACACTCGGCTGCTCGACCTCGTACGTGCGGCCCAGCGCGATGGCCCATTGGCCGACACGGACCGGCGAGTCTCCGGACACTTGAACCGGCACAAGGCCGTCGGTTTCGACCTTAAGCAGCGTCAACATTCGCGCCCGATCGGTGGCAACCTGGGTTGCGGGCAATCGCCGGCCGTCGGCAAGCTGAACGAGGATCGATGATGGCTTCGAAGCGAAATTGAACGCGCTCGAGATGATGAAACCGTCGCTGGAGACAACGACTCCTGTCGTCGGCCCCGTCCCGGTGAGGACCTCACCGACGCGGTCGAGGCCGCCGACCGTCTGCACGCGCACCACCGAGGGCGCTACCAGTGCGGCGGCCTCGCGAAAGGCTTGTTCTTCGAGGCCCTCGAGAGGGACATCGGCCGACTGAGCCGCCGGCGTGATCGCGGCGACGATCAATGCGATCAAGGCCAATACCAGAGAGACGCGGAAAATCGAACGCACAAGTTTCTCGAGTGAATTAGGTTTTAGTAAGAGGCACGCGAACGACACAAGTTCGGACCCCCCACCCCGACCCTCCCCGCTCGGCTGAGCTCGCCGCAGGCCCGCAAGGGGGGAGGGGGATCCTGAGTTGGACGCTTTCGCACAAAATTGGTTTTTCAAGGCCTTTTTCACCTCGTCAACTGGCCCGACATCGGTCGGCCTACTTCTCTGGTTCCGTTGCCTTTTTCGGCACCGTGAGTTCGACGGAGACGAGTTTGTCGCCTCGCCGCACGATGAGCTTGAGCGTGTCATCGGCTTCGAGCCTTCCCAGTTCGGTCGCCAGCATTCGCGTTGACTGGATCAACTCATCATTGACGAAGAGAACCAGGTCGTCGGGCTGCAGGCCAGCCTCTGCCGCCGCTGAACCGGGGACGAGCGCGTCGATGTAGGCCGGCGTGCGGCTGATGACGTCGGGCACCATCACAATGCCAAAGTCGAGCGCCGAGTAACGCCTGGGCTTGGCTTCCTGCTCGGTCGGCTCGGGCGGGCGAGTGTAATTTCCGGTCTTGATCTGCTCGATCGCCTCGCGCAGCTCGCCGATGGGAATGGCATAGTTGATCCACGTGTTGCTATCCGAGTTCCGCAGCTCTTTGCCGATGACCGCCAGCAACCGGCCCTCTCGCGTCGTGACGGCGCCGCCGGCCGCTCCGGAGTTATTGGTGATGGCATCGACCACGTAGATCGGCCCGGCGTAAGGGATCTCGAAACGTCCGCGCCGGGCCGTCAGCTTGGTGCGGGCGGCAATCACGCCGTGCAGCACAGAGACGGGCTCATCGCCCGTGGCCACCTTGAACATGTTGCTGAACCCGAACACCCTGGTTCCCGGTTCGGCGGCGACGGCGTCCGCTAAATCGAAATACGGAAGCTGCAGGTTTTCGGCGTCGAGTTTGAGAACGGCGAGGTCGAGCTGAGGTTCGGCGCCCAACACCTCGGCGCGGAACCGGCGGCCATCGTTGAGCACGACCGAAAGTTGCTCGGTGTCAAGCACGTGGCTCCACACCGTCGCGATGTGCCCTTCGGGGGAAATAATGATGCCTGTGCCGTACGCGGCGAGATTTTTCAATCCACCGGCTCCGAAGAGTTTCACAATCTTCGGCAGCGTGTTGTCGATTGCCTCGCGCGACGACTGTGCGGCCGCCTGTCGAGGGAGCGTGGTGCAGGCGATCATCCACGCCAGGCCGACGGTTACGATGCCGGAAAGGACCCTTCGGGTGACCCGACGCGAACGGAGAACCCTGATTGTCATCGCTTGGTCTCCTGCTTCGGCGGAGCGGGCGGGGGCGGGGGCGAGGACGGGTTCTTATTTCCTGCGTTGGGCGCCTTGAAGTCAATTTGTGTGAACTTGATGGTCGCGAAATCCACGCCGCCGCTGCGGACCGAGACGAGCGACGGCAGCCGTTTACCGTTAAAGTCTCCCCACTCCAGGATGCGGAGCTCGCACTCGTCGGCGTTCTCCTGCAGGCGCAGGTCCAGGCCGACAAGAGTGCCGTCTTCCAGGTTAAAATACCAACGCGACTCGGCCGACGACAGCTCGGCGATCAGCACGTCGGTCATGCGGTCGTGGCCGTCCAGCGGTTCTCGACCCAGGTAATACACGT
The DNA here is from genome assembly GCA_040903115.1 of Planctomycetaceae bacterium. Lineage (GTDB taxonomy): Bacteria > Planctomycetota > Planctomycetia > Planctomycetales > Planctomycetaceae > JBBDVZ01. The sequence goes on along the minus strand of JBBDVZ010000222.1, from coordinate 3,563 downwards.
CGTCGAATGATTCGGTGCCACGACCGAGCATCTGCCGCAAGTGCTGCATCGCGACAAGCAAGCCTCCGGACTTCGGCGGTTCGTCCTTCAGATCCTCGCCCGACTGTTGGATGTAAATCTCTTTGCCGACTTCCAGCGTGACGGCCTGATCGCTGAGCATGAACTCAACCGGCGCTCCTGCCGCCGTGCTGCCCAATACGCGCCACACGCCCTGAGCTGCCGACAAGTCGCCCAGCGCCTTGAGGTGCGCGATCAGCCGATCCTGCTCAAGCTTATTGAAGTAGTAGTTGGCGTACCCGTCCTTCTTGACGAGCATGTGCTTGTATTTTTCCGGGGGAGGGGGCGGCCCCTGCAGCATGAGTGGCAGGTCAGGGTCCGGCTGTTCTTTGTCCGGATTTTTCTTGTCGGGCTTCTTGTCATCGGGTTTCTTCGGTCCCTCGGGCTTCCTGTCGTCAGGTTTGGGAGGCCGGCCTTCCGGGCGCGCCTGAAGTTCCGCCATCTCGCTCTCGCGATGCAAAGCGCGCAACTGAGCGAGGATCTCGAATTTTTGATTCTCGCGCCGATACACCAACGGCAGCTTCCATTCCTTCGGGTAAATGCCCAGGATGTTTTTGAACTGGTTGACGCTGCGGATCGGGCGTCCGGCGAACGAGACGATCTCATCGCCGAGCCTTAAGCCGCGCCGGTAAACCTGCGACTCTTCGAGCACCTCGATCACGGTCACCGCGCCGTCCGATTCGCTCGAGACGGCGGCCCCCAGCGTCGCGTGATCGACAATGCGTCCGCTGCGCAGATGGCCCATGAAGTGTTTGATCTGGTTGATGGAGATCGCGTATCCCGCGCCGGAGTTCACGCGGCCGCGCTTTTCGAACGAGCCACGCCCGTTGATGCCGACCAGCTCGCCGTCGGAGTTAAACAAGGGGCCGCCGGAATTCCCGGGGTTGATCGACGAGTCGACCTGAATGCAGTCGGCATATTCGAGAAACGTTCCCGCGGGATACTGGTACCGGTGCACGCCGCTGACGATGCCGAACGTGACCGTCGGCTGGAAGTCGGTCGCCAGGAGAAACGGGTTGCCGACCGCGTACGCCCAATCACCGACTTGCAGCTTGTCGCTGTCGCCCATTTCGACGAAGGGGAAGTTCTCGCGGCCCAGCAGCTTCAGCAGGGCCACGTCGCCGGTGGGGTCGACGCCGACGACCACCGCGTCGTACAACACGCCGTCGTTCAGGCCGCACTTCATGAAGTCGCCGGCGCTGCCTGTGACGTGGAAGTTGCTGAGGGCATAACCGTCGGCCGAGATGACAACGCCCGAGCCGCCGCCGCCGCCGGCCGGACCGAAAATGGCGGTGACCGCTGGAGCGACTTTTTCGATGACCGCAATCCGCTGCTGCTGAGCCTGCAGGACGGCGGAATCGACGGCAAGCGCGCTCTGGCACCATGCCGCTGCAAACAGCAGCACCGCCGAAAAGATCGTAGCCTTAGAAACCATGTCGCTGCGCTCCCCCTGAGAGCGGGTTACTTGATCACGCGGGCATCGGCGAGATCGAGATGATCGGAAATGTCGAGGTCTCCGCCGAAGTCGACGAGGATCTCGAGATCACGCACGCCGGCCACGTCGAGATCGAGCGTCCGGGGGGCGTCGGCGGCCCGCACGTCAGCCTCCAAGAGCGCTTTGCCGTCGCCGCTGATGACGACGTGCACGTCGGCCCGGCCGGTGCCGGCGACCGATTCGTCGATGCCCATCACCGTCTGAAACCGGCGGTACTCGCCTCCGATCCGATAGCGCAGCAGCGTGCGCGAGTGAATGGCCAGCCCGCGCGCGTACTCCTTTTTACCCACGCGAATGGGACCGCCGTCCAGGTTGCGATCGCGGCGATACTCCCAGGTGATGTCGAAGAATGGCGTGTACTTCACTTCGCGCGGCTCGATTTGCGACAGGTAAAGGACCTTTCCCAAGCTGAAATCGAGGCTGCGCAGCGAGTTCAGCGACAGCTCAACACGCGACCCGTCGAGCAGTTTGGCTTGCGCCGTTTTGCCGTCCCAGGCAAACTCGCCGACGAAGAGCTCGTCGGAACGCCCCAGGGTCACCCGGCAAACGGGTTTGGCGCGGCTGGGTTGCCGTCGTGCATAAATGACGCCGAAAACTTTTTCGCGCGGGATGGGCAGCTCCTCGCCTTCGAGCAGGAACTTAACAACCTTGCCGTCGATATCGCCGACGATTCCGTCCTGAAAGTCGAGGACGTCGCCCTTGCGGATGACCAGCAGATCGCGCTTGAGGGTTCGCGCCAGCAATTTTTGCCATTCGCCGGCGATGCGGTCGTCGGCCGGGACAAACTGGATGCTGGTGACCGCGGTGGGAGCTACTTCGAACGATCCCAGATGTGCGCCCACCAACGACACCTTCCGCGAACTGGCGGCCACCTCTTTGCAGGTCAGGCGGGAGCCGTCGGTCATTTGCACGATGGAACCGCCGGACGCGTCATCGCCCTCGCCCTTTTCCAAAAAGCGAACTTCCAGCAATTCCGAAAGCGGGACGTTGACGTTCGGCTCGGCAGCCAAGGTAACGTGTTGCGGCGTGATGGCGGCAAGCGGACCGGTTTGCTGACGGCCATCAAGCGTCGAAACTTCCACCTGGGGCGCGGCCAAAGCCGTTGCCAAGAGAACATAGCCGGCTATTCCCATACTGCGATCTTTCTCACTTGGCCCGTCGCTTGGCCAGCTTTTTGAAGTATTCTTCGTTCTGCTTTTGATAGTGGGCGGGGAACTTCTGGTTGATGTCGTTTTTCGCTTTCGCCTGTTCTTTGGAATCCAAGTCGCCCCAGCCGCCCTGGTTGCTGAACTTCTTCTTGTCAAAATCACCCTTCCCCTCGGCGCCCTTGATGACGCTATCGTTGGCCGGGTTGCTGGACTGGTTCTGGTTTCCTCCGCTTCCCTCGCCGCCTCCGCCGCCTCCGGCCTGCTGCTCGAGCTCCTCGATGATTTCATCGAGCCCGGCGATGATCTCCGACTGAACTTTTTGCGCCTTCGGCCCGCTGCGTGCCAGTTCGAGGCGGCGTTCCGAGTCTCGCATCTTGCGCGAGATTTCGTCGAGCGACTTTTCCTTGAGAGCCTCCAGATCGTATTGCATCAGCGTGGCGACCGACGAATAGCGAACCGGGACGTCGGCGGTGTTTTTCAGCAATAGCTCGATCGTCGCCAGTCCCTCGGTCTTCATCAACAACTGGTGCTGGCAGACCGACTTGAAATACAGGCACGATGCCGGGTCGACAACGTAAGCCGGATCGACCTTCTCGAAGACCCGCAGCGCTTCGTCGTACATCTTGCGCTGCGCGAGATACCTGGCGTAAAACAACCGCATGTTGGCGGCGAAGTGAGGATGTGCGGCATCATCCAAAAGAAACGTCCCGTCGGGAGGGACGAGCGACGGTTGATCGAGCGAGCAACTCTCGACGAACTGCCGGGTTTGCGGATCGACAACGGCAAAGGTCGCAACCACGGTTTGCAGCAACTCCTGAGCCGACGGCTTTTCGGACTTGCCGGTCCAGAGCGAGGCAATATTG
>JBBDVZ010000221.1:0-5959 GCA_040903115.1 Planctomycetaceae bacterium | reverse complement strand
GAAAGCCCGCCAACTCGAGCGCGAAGGCGTCGAGCGAGGCCCGGCCTCCGCTCTGGCAGTAGGTGATCGCAGTTTTGCCCTCGACAATGCCTCGATCCGCGAACAGCTTTCGCATCTCGTCGCGCGGCTTGAAGCGCCCGTCATCCGTCAGCAAGTCGCTCCACTCGAGTCGCACCGCTCCTGGAATGCGGCCGCTGTCGTATTCGCTCTGCGAGCGCGCGTCCACCACCGAGACGGTCTTCGATTGATAGGATGTCTTGAGATCTTCAATGTCGGCCAGACGCTGTTTCTGGAATTGAACGGGCGCGTACTGGGGTTTGAGCTGGGGTGGGTCGTTGCTCATGGCTCCACCCTCCTTCAGCCAATGATCCCAGCCGCCGTCGAGCAGCGAGACATCGCGGACGCCGAGGTACTTGATTGTCCACCAGATGCGAGCCGCGTCGGCGGGCTTGTCGGAATAGACGACCACTTGCGACCAGCGAGTGATGCTCATGTCGCCGAGCTTCTTCGACCACGCGTCGGCATTCTGCAAGCCCCCTTTGGCCAACGCCTGCTTCTTCCAATCGTCGACGTTGACGTGGAAGGCGCCGGGAATGTGGCCCATATCGTAGTTTTCCTTCGATCGGGCATCGAGGATTCGCTGGAAGGACAGGCTTGCCTTGCGGTGGAATTGGATTAGCTCTTGCAGTTCTTTGGCGCTCAAGAGCAGCGGCACTGACGGCTTCGACAGATCGATCGCCGGAGTTTCATCCGCCGCGCTCCCGTTGACAGCCGGCGTCGCACCAGCGCCCGACTGAGCACTTCCGGCCGTTGGTGCTTTGCCGCAACCGATTGACGAAACGCACACCAAGGCGATGATCGCGGTAGCCCCAATTCGCCGCGCGAAATACGTTGTCATGGCGTAACCTTTCGAAATCGAAAGCATCGATGCGCAAATACATCGTACCCGCGCGGCTGCTTGGCGTGCAATCACTTGGGATGTGAAGCGTGACGTTCCTTCCCCGCATTCGTTCGCCGGTCACGCGGTTTCCTGTCCCCACAAAACGGCCAGGTGCACCAAAATGTCGACCGCCCGCTGCATCTCTTCGACGCTCGTCCATTCCAGAGGGCAATGCGGGTTGTGCTGCCCGGACGACAAGTTGGGCGTCGGCAGGCCGCGCTCCGTCAGTTGTGAGCCGTCGGTCCCGCCGCGGATAATGGAATGCCGCGGCTCGAGGCCGGCCGCCGCGATGGCTGCGACCGCTTTCGCCAGCGCGCGCGGTTCTCGCGCGAGGCCTTCGCGCATGTTGCGATATTGCTTTTGAATTTCGATCTCGATGCGGGCCCTGGGATGAGCGGCTCGCAACGAGGCCGCGACGTGCTCCAGCAGCTCCGCTTGCTCGCGAAGTTTCTCGGTCTCGAAGTCTCTGAGGATGATGCGCGCCTGCGCGCGGGCGACTCCGCCTTCGACGTGATATGGATGCAGGAACCCCTGGCGTCCATCCGTGGTTTCCGGGCTGAGCGCGGTGATGGGCAGCCGGCACAAAAACTCGCCGAGGATGCGAATCGCATTGACCATCACCCCCTTGCCGACCGACGGATGCGTGTTGACGCCGGTCACGGTCACCGTGGCCCGGTCGGCGGAGAAGGTTTCATTGTCGATCCGCGCCATCCCCTCGCTGTCGAGCGTGTACGCGCACACGCAACCCAGCGATGGGATGTCGACATGATCGACGCCGCGACCGATCTCTTCGTCGCACGTGAAGCATACTCGAATGGGGCCGTGCGCGATTTCCGGATGAGCCACCAAGTGTGCGGCGGCTGACATCATCACGGCGATCCCGGATTTATCGTCGGCGCCCAACAGCGTCGTGCCATCGGTGGTGATGACCGTGCCGCCGATCAGGTTTTTCAACGCGGGGTTTTCTTCCACGCGCAGAATTTTCGACGGATCGGCAGGCAGAACGATGTCGGCTCCGTTGTAGTTCGTATGGACGACCGGTTTGACGTTCGTGCCCGAGTATTCCGGAGAGGTATCAACGTGGGCCACCCAGGCGATCGTCGGCGCGCGGTGCGGCACGGTCGCCGGAATAGTCGCCGTGACGATTCCGAACTCCGTCATGCCGACGTCGGCCAGGCCCAGCTCCTCACATTCTTGCTTCAGCAATCGGCATAGATTGAGCTGCTTGGCCGTGCTGGGCGATGTGGCGCTGTTCTCGTCCGACTGCGTGTCGATTTTCGCGTAGCGAATAAAACGATCGATTAGCGTGGTCATTTGGGTTGCACCTCTTCCGGACCGCGTAATCTTGTGAAGTGATACAAGAAAATGCCAGCGGAAACCGCAACGTTGAGCGAAACGAGGTGATTGGCAGACGCGGCATGGTTCGAGAGAAATGCGGGCAAAATGGAGATTTCGGCACGAGTGCAAGCGTCGTATGCCTAGAGGCGGTTCCAAAACTCCCCTCCCTTCCAGGGAGGGGTTGGGGGAGGGTCGAGACGCTCGACGTTTCACCCCTCTCCCAACCTCTCCCCTGAGGGGAGAGGGGTTTTGAAATGCCTTCTAGATGGTATATGTTCTCAGCGGGGCGAACAGGGTTCTGGGCTCGGTCCAAAAACCGGTAGTGTGTTTTCGTCGGTGACATGGGCCACCCCGTTCCCCTATACTGGAACTTCCGGAGTTCAGACGCCTCGGCTGGCAGTGCTGTCGCTGAACGACGTGGATTAGCAACCGTCACCCGGTTCGACCGGCGGGATCCTGTCGAGCGGCACATTTCCTTCGATTGTTTTCGAGGCACGTGAACTGATGCGAGTTACGACGATACCCGTTGGTCTGTCGCTGCTGCTTGTGGGAACGCTCATGTCTGATCGGGGGATTGCTGTCGAAATCGTCGGCCACCGTGGCGCGTCTTACGATGCGCCGGAAAACACGTTGTCGTCGGTCAAGCTGGCGTGGAAGCAGAATGCCGACGCCGTCGAGATCGACATTTATTTGACCAAAGATCACCAAATCGTCGTGATTCACGACGACTCGACGAAACGCGTGGCCGGAAAAGAGAAGCTCGTCGTGCGACAAACGTTGGACGAACTGAAATCGCTCGACGCGGGGCTTTGGAAAAACGAAAAGTACAAGGACGAGCGGATTCCCACTCTCGCGGAAGTTCTGGACACCATTCCGGACGGCAAGCGGCTGTTCATCGAGGTCAAATGCGGCCCGGAAGTCGCCCCGGAGCTCGCGCGCGTTTTGAAATCATCGGGAAAAAGGCCGGGACAAACCGCCGTCATCGGGTTCTCGCTGGAGACGGTCGAGGTCATCAAAAAAGCGATGCCCGAGCTGCAGGTCTACTGGATCGTGCAGCTCAAACACAATAAAAAAACCGGCCAATGGCTACCCCACCGCGGCGCGATGATTCGCTGCGCGCAGCGAGCGGGCCTGGACGGCGTCGACATCGGCAAGCTGGAGTCCGTCGACAAGGAGTACATCGATGCATTCAAGAAAGCAGGCTTGCAGTTTTACTGTTGGACAATCAACGATCCTGCCGAGGCCCGGCGGCTGGCAAAGATCCGCGTCGACGGAATCACGACGGACCGGCCGGGATGGCTCCGCGAGCAACTTTCTCCGAGCAGTCCGTAACGCGACAAGCAAATGGCGTATTCATTGCGACAGATAAATGAGACGAAAGTGATTTTGAGCCGCGGGGTTAATCCCCGCGGTTCATTCCGGCGGGTTAAACCCGCCGGCTCACTCTCGCCCTTTGGAGTCGCTACTTGGTCGGACGACGAGGGAGCAATGTCATGAAATGGCGCGTTCGAAGCGTCTTCGTGCCGATGGCGTGTCTTGCTTTCGCAGCGACGGCATGCGCGGGCGACGACGCGAGCAGCAAGGCGGCGCCGAAGGCTCAACGATCTGCCGAACAGATTCAAAAGCTGGTCGCCGAACTCGACAGCAATGAATTCGCCGTGAGACGGAATGCGACGAAAGAGCTGTCCGAGGCCGGACGCCCCGCGATCGGGCCACTGAGCCAGGCGGCAAAAACCGGTAGCCTCGAAGTTGTGACGCGCTCGATCTCCATCCTCGAAAAGATCTACGTCCGCGGTGACGACCAGACCGCCGACGACGCCGAGGCGGCCTTCGAGGAGCTTAGCCGCCTGAAAAACCAATCGGTTGCCGGCCGCGCGGAAGCCGTGATGGCCAAGCGGTACGAGGTGCGCGAACGTCGGGCGATCGCCGAGATTCAGCGGGCCGGCGGCATCTTCAAACGCGGAACGACGGATGAAACCGTCGATCTTACGGCAACGCCCGGCCTAACCTACCAAGACACGATGCTGCATCTAGGAAAGGAGTGGAAGGCGGGCGACGCCGGACTGAAGCACGTCCAGCGGCTAACGCGATTGCAGATTGTGCGCTTTATCCCCGGGACCAACGGGGTGACGAAAAAGGGGCTCGACGGCCTCATGGCCGCCATTCCCGGTCTTATCATTCACGAACGCGGCGCCGCAAAACTCGGCATGGTCGGACAGCCTAGCGCCACCATCCCGGGCTGCGAGGTCCAAAGCGTGGCCCCAGGCTCGGCTGCCGCGGAGGCCCAGCTCCAGCCCGGCGACATCGTCACGCGGTTCGGAGACAAGCCGATCGAGAATTTCGACATGCTCGTGGACCTTATCAAAACCAAAAAGCCAGGCGATAAGATCGACCTGCAGGTGGTCCGCCGCGGCACTGACGGCCCGTTGACGCTTCCCGTCGTCCTGAAGGGTTGGGATTAGCCGCGACGGCACGCGCGAGCAGCGACGTTTTGCGTCCGGTTGTCTGCGCGGGTAGACTGTCTACAGCTTTTTTCCTTCGATTTCGAACCAATCAGAATACGCTTTTTTCTTTCTTCAAGGAGACCGCCGTGAGTGGTAAGCATCAAAGTCGCCGAGATTTTCTGAAGGCATCGGCAGTGGCGGCCGCCGCGGGAAGCGTGCCCGTCTGGTTCTCGCCCACTAGCGCCCGTGCGTTTGACTTCAAAAACGCGAACGACCGCCCGATCATCGGCTGCATTGGCACCGGTGACCGCTGGAGCGGCAGGGGCGGGGTCGGCCCCAACGCGCTCGAATTCGGCAACTGCGTGGCGGTTTGCGACGTCGACGCCAACCACGCGGCTCGCGGCAAGCAAATTGTCGCCGAGCATCAGGGGCGCAAGGGTTTCGACCAGCAGATTGAGGTGCACGAAGATTATCGGAAAATTCTCGATCGCAAGGACATCGAGATCGTGACCATCGTCACGACTGACCATTGGCACTCGAAAATCGCCATTGAGGCGCTCCAGGCCGGCAAAGATGTTTACTGCGAGAAACCGCTGACGCTCACCATTCTCGAAGGCAAGCAGATTCGCAAGGTCCTCGACCAGACCAAGCAAGTCTTTCAAGTGGGCACTCAACAGCGCAGCCAATTCAACATCAAAGAAGGTGAACCCTCCCAAAACACCGGGCAGTTATTCCTCACCGCGCTGGCCATGATTCGCGACGGTCGCATCGGAGACGTGAAACGCGCGACGTGTGACATCGGCGGCTCGTCGAAAAGCGGACCGCTGCCGAAAGTCCCGGTGCCCAGTGGACTCAATTGGGAGAAGTGGCTCGGCCAGGCGCCCCTGGTCGACTATATCTCCGGCCCCTCCGAAGGACGCAATTATCCCCCCAGCCGCTGCCATTACGAGTTCCGCTGGTGGTACGAGTATTCCGGCGGCAAGATGACCGACTGGGGCGCTCACCACGTCGACATCGCGCAATGGGCGCTGGGGATGGATAACTCCGGGCCGGTTTCAGTCGATCCGGTTCATGCCGTCCATCCGGTCCCCTTCGAAGATGGAAGGCCGACGGTCGATAACGAGTACAACGCGGCCACCGAGTTCACCGTCGTGTGCAAATTTGCCAACGGCGGCGAGATTCGCATCGTGCACGCTTCGCCGGACGGCAACGGGATTTTGTTCGAGGGCACGAAGGG
>JBBDVZ010000220.1:0-6023 GCA_040903115.1 Planctomycetaceae bacterium | reverse complement strand
TGGGGTGCGGCTTCGGCGTGTGTTTCAGTTGGGTCGTGCCGGTGCGCACCGGCGATGGCGAGTGGGACTATCGCCGAAGCTGCGTCGAGGGACCGGTGTTCGAAGCGGAGCGGTTGGTGATCGAATAGACGCTGCTAAAGCACAAAGCACGAATGACGAAGGAAATCCGAATGCCCTAAGCCCGAAAATCCCGTTTTCTTAGTTTTCTCCCTCTCTCCCCATCCCCCCATCCCCCCCTCTTGTACAAGCCACACTTCGCGCTGCAGTTACAGCAGCTCGCGAATGGCCTCACCGGTTTCGAGCACGTAATTCGGCCGGCCGGAATAGTCGCGGAATGTCTGGTGCGTGTCGATGCCCAGATGCCGGTACACGGTAGCGAGAAGATCCTGTGGCGTGTAGGGACGTTCGGTCGGGTACTCGGCCTTCGAGTTGGTTGCGCCGATCACCTGGCCCATTCGCAAACCGCCGCCGGAAACGAGTGCACTGTAAGCCTGCGGCCAATGATCGCGGCCGGTGCCGCCGCTGTTGACGGCCAGTCGCGGCGTGCGTCCAAACTCGCCGACGACAACGACCATGATCTTGCGGTCGAGGCCTCGTTCGTAAATGTCCTCGATCAACGTCGCCAGCGCTTGGTCCATGTAGGGGAGCCTGCGCTGCATGTAGCCGGCAAAGTGTCCCGGCCGGCCGGCGTTGCCAATGTGATCGTCCCAGTTGGTGAACTCGGGGCCGGATTTCGGCGTGTCGATGAAAAGGCTGATGACCCCGGTCCCCGCTTCGGCCAATCGCCTCGCCAACAGACAACCCTGACCCCACAAATGGCGCCCATATCGGTCGCGGAGAGTCGCTTCTTCTTGGGTGAGGTCGAATGCGCGCGCGGCAGTCTGGCTGGTGAGCATCTCGAAGGCCAGCCGGCGGAACTCGTCGCATCCGTGCATGTTCTCGCTCAAATCCAAATCGGCGCGGAGGCGATCGAATGTCTGGATGAGCGTGCGTCGATCGTCGAGTTTGCGGCCGTCGTCACCGGCCGATATTCCACGATGCGGCTGTTGAAACAGCGCGACCGACGGGTCGCGAACCTCAAATGGCGCATGTTGCGGACCAAGGTACGCGGGACGCGTCATGTAGGGCTTGCTGGGAACGGCAACGTACGGCGGTATTCCCGATGCCCCGGTGCCTCGCACCTTACTTGCAACTGAGCCGAAGTCCGGGTGCTCGCTTTTCGAATTCGACGTGGGGTCGAGTTTGCTGGGCCGATGGCCGGTGAGCACGATGATCCCGCCGTCGCTATGGATGGGAATATCGTGAGACAGCGAACGGATGAGCGAAAACTTGTCGGCAATCTGGGCCTGTCGCGGAAACAACTCACAGATTTCCATCCCCGGAACGCAGGTGGAGATGGGGGCGAACACGCTGCGGTACGTGCTCGGGGCCGCGGGCTTGAGGTCGTACGTCTCCAACTGCGACGGGCCGCCGTGCAAGTACAGCAGGATCACCGACGTGTCGCTGGCGGTAGTTCCCGCCTGAGCGCGGCGGGCGAGCACGTCGGCGAGACTCAGTCCGCCGAGCGCCAGCGCTCCGTACCGTAAGAACTCGCGGCGACCGACCGGGCCGAGGCAGCGACCTTGCATCTTCGGGCCACTCCAGGAAACGATACTCCAACACGCGCAAGACTTTGTTGATGCATACTGTAGTCGATCGCCATCGCCAAGAGCGGCGACAGCGAAAGAGGCCTCCCGAGGCCTCGGCCGCAGCCAAGTGGTTAGGCCGCGCGAGTTTTCGAAACTGCGAGATGCAGCGGCCTCGACAACGTCTCGTAGAAGCTGCGACCCGCGGCGGCCAAGCGGAGCAGCATCGGCGTCGGCTTGTAGCGTTTGCCGAGGGCAGAGAAGGGCACGAGCAGCTTGACGATCGTCTCGGCGCCCAGCGCATCAGCCCAGCGGAGCAAGCCCCCATGAGGCGAAGCGAACCCCAGACCGCCGTGCAGGGCGGCGTCGATCGCGGCAGTGTCGCCCACGACCTGTTCGTCGAGCGCACGCGTGGCTTCTAACAACATCGGCAGGAATAATCGCAGCGTGATCTCACGCGGCGAAAACCATCGGCGAGTTCGGCGTCGCTCGTCGATCAGGCGACGTGCGTCGCCGTCAATCAAGCCTGCGTCGTCGGAGTTGAAGGGCTGCTGGGTGGCATAAGTGAAAAAGCCCGCTCCGGTTTTACGGCCAAGTCGGCCCGCCTTGTACAGGGCAATCGGCAACTCGGAGGCGACGATGCGGTCGGGATAAGCCGCGTAGAGCATCGCGCCGGTTCGCACCGCGACGTCGATGCCGTACTCGTCGAACTGCCGCAGCGGCCCGAGCGGCATGCCGAAGTCTTGCGCACATGCTTCGACCATTTCAATCGATGCGCCAGCGAGAATGAGCTCGATAGCTTCGTTCAAGTAAGGTGTGAGCAGACGGTTGACCAGGAACCCTGGCATGTCCTTCACCACGATCGGCAGCTTACCGAGCGATCGCACATACTCGACCGCGGCGGCTGTGGTTTGGTCGCTCGTCTTCTCTCCGGGCACGACTTCAACCAGCGGCCGGTGTCGGACGGGATGGCAGAAATGCAATCCGCAAAACCGCTCGGGATGCGTGAGCGCTCGGGCGATCTTGGTGATCGAAATGCCCGACGTGTTTGACGCCAGGAGCACATCGCGTCGCAATAGCGGCTCCAACCGGGTGAGGACTTGCTGCTTGACTGACAACCTTTCCGTGACCGTTTCGATCACCAAATCGGCGGAGAGCAACTCGTCGTCCGATGTGCACGCGCGAATTGGTGCGATCGACGCTGGTGCTGAATCGCCCCCCCACCCCGGCCCTCCCCGCTCGGCTGAGCTCGCCGCAGGCCCGCGGGGGGGGAGGGAGATTCCGTTCGGAGCGTCGAACAGGATTGCGTCGATGCCCGCTCGCACGGATTGCGCATCAATGTCGGCAAGTGTGACGGCGATGCCGTTTTCGATGTTGGCCGCGGCGATGCCGCGACCCATCACTCCGGCGCCGATCACCGCGACCGACGCTATCTTGCGAGAGCGCGAGCCGTTTGGGATGTTTCTTGAAAGTTCGTCGCTCATTTGATGACTATTAGGCGAGCGGCATGCGTCAGCTTGCTGGTTGCTCGAATGAACCAGCCGGCTGACGCCGGCCGCTCGCCTGGGGCTACCAGTTAGAGTGTCGATTCTGCGCTACGCGGCCCGTCGCAACGTGGCGCTGGCCGACGATCGCCCATTGTAACGCGAGACGATCACGACCGCGTTCTGGCCTCCAAAACCGATGCTGTTGCTCATGACGTGGTTGCAGACCAGATCGCGCGCAATATTCGGCACGTAGTCGAGATCGCAGTCCGGATCGGCGTTCTCGTAGTTGATGGTCGGCGGAATCACGCCAAATCGAATTGCCATCAGGCACACGGCCAGCTCGATTGCAGCGCTGGCGGTGGTAAAGTGGCCCAACATGCTCTTCGAGCTGGAGACGGGAATGCGATAGGCCTGTTGGCCGAACACGCGCTTGATGACCAGCGTCTCGATCTTGTCGTTGAGTATCGTGCCGGTCCCGTGCGCGTTGATGTAGTCGATGTCGTCGAAGTTGAGCTTCGCCTCCGCGAGCGCCAGTTTCATGGCCGTCGCCGCGCCGCGTCCTTCGGGATGCGTGTCGGTCACGCGGTAGGCGTCCTGTGCAGAGCCGCACGCGCTGAACTCGCCCCAGATTTCGACGCCGCGGCTCTTGGCGTGTTCGAGTTCTTCGAGCACGAAGACCGCGCCACCTTCGCCGAGCACAAACCCGTCGCGGTCTCTCTCGAACGGGCGAACCGCGCGTTCCGGCTCTGAGTTGCGCGTGCTCAAGGCCGATAAGCGTTGAAATCCGGTCAGCCCGAACGGATGGATCACGCTGTGCGCGCCGCCGGCCAACATCACATCGGCATCGCCGCGGCGAATCAGCCGCGCTGCTTCGCCGATGGCGTGCGCGCTCGACACGCACGCGGCAATGCAGTTGGCGTTGGGCCCTTGCGCATCGAACATCGCCGCCAAATGACAGGCCGGCATATGCGGCTCGTATTCGCGTTCGGCATCGGGATTGAAGACGCGCAAGGCTGTTTGGGTGAATTGCTCGAGCCGGTATTGGCCGTCATTCGTCGTGCGGGAGATCGACTCTGCAAAGCGAGAGAAGTCTTCAAATGCCTCGCCGCATCCCAAATAGACTCCAAAGCGCAGCGGGTCGATGAGAGCGCGATCGAGCCCTGCCTCGCGTGCAGCCTTGATTCCGGCTCCGAGCGCGAACGTGGTCTGCCGCGGACAATGCTGCCAGCGGCGCGGGTCCTCGCCGACGTCGGAAAGGTTCCAATCGCGGACTTCGGCGGCAATCTGGACGGGAAAGCGGCTGGCATCGAAGAGCGTCAGCCGGCCAACTCCGGAACGTCCCTCGGTCAGTCGATGCCAGATATCGGCGGTGCTGGCGCCCAGCGGCGTCACACAGCCCATTCCGGTGATTACCACCCGTCGTCTCATTGTGCGATCCTGCGGCGAGCGGCCGGTGTCAGCCGGCTGGTCGCTTGAATGAACCAGGAAGCTGACGCTTCCCGCTCGCCTGGTACTAATCCATTGTGCGAACTGCGACGCAGCTCGCTTGTCCTTGGGGCAACATGCTCAAGTTCAAAAACGATTGGCCGGCTTCGACGTCGGCCGATGTCACCGGAGAAATCGGGCAATCGGGATCCGGGTCGCTGTAGTTCAGCACGGGGAACAACTTTCCCTTATTGAGAGCCATCAGGCTGGCCACCAGCTCGATTGCTCCGCCTCCGGCTCCGGCATTCCCCATGTGACTTTTAGCCGCAACCACGGGAAGCCGCTCGGCGCGCTTGCCGAAGACATCGCGAATGGCACGCGCTTCCTGGCGGTCGGAGCGCCGCGTGCTCAAGCCGTGGGCGTGTACGTGTCCGACGGCTTCAGGCGGCAGCCGTGCGTTTCGCAGTGCCATGCGGATGGCGTTGGCCAACGCGCGGTCGCAGCGGGGAACGTACTCACGATCGACGACGCACGACGATCCTGCTCCCACAATCTCGCCGTAGATTTGAGCGCCGCGATCGAGCGCGCTGTCGAGATCTTCGAGGATCACCGCACCGGCGCCTTCACTGATCACAGCGCCGCTGCGATTGCGGTCGAACGGGCGGCAGGCTTTTGTCGGGTCGTCGCCGGCGGCAGCCACGTCTTCTTCCATCAGCGTGTGCAGTCGGTTGAAGGGAAGCAGCGTGGTTCCCGTCGCTCCGACGACCATCGCGTCAGCCATACGATCGGCGATCAGGTTTCTCGCTTCGGCGACTGCCAGGTTGGCGGCTGCCTCGCGCTGCGTGATGGAATTGTTCGGCCCGCGCAGATCGTTGTAGATGGCGATGTGACACGCGGGCATGTTCGGCAGACACTTGAGCAGCCACAGCGGCGCCACTTGATTCAGCCCTTCCTGGCCCCAGCGATCGAAATCGAATTCGGCGTCGCTGTTGGTGCAGCAGCTTACGCCGGCCAGAAAGTCTTCCGGGAGCATTGAGACGAAGCCCGCGCCGAAGCAGACTCCGATGCGCTCGGGGTCGGGCGAGCCAATCATCAGGCCACTATCGTGCAGGGCATGTTGGGCGGCGGCGACGGCCATCTGCGTCTCGCGGTTCATCAGCTTGATGCCCTTGCGGATCGCCTTTTTAAGCCCGGCTTCCAGAGGACCGAAATCGTCGATCTCTCCCCGAAACGCCTTGGCCTCGCCCGCACATGCGGCTGTCGCTCCGTCCCCGTTCGTCGACGAGAGAATCGATACGCCGCTGCGGCCTTCGACGAGCGATTGCCACATCGTCTCGACGTCGTTGCCGATGGGGCTAACGACGCCGAGGCCGGTGATGACCACGCGGCGCTCGGAGTGGCGGGGGCTTATCATTGTAAGATGCGGACAGCGTTGGACTTGAAGCAGCGAACAGACGCACAGCCGGGATCCCGGATGTCGCTGTGG
>JBBDVZ010000219.1:0-6040 GCA_040903115.1 Planctomycetaceae bacterium | reverse complement strand
TCAAGGATGCCGCCGAGCTCATACTGGCGACGGACGAAGACCGCGAGGGCGAAAGCATCGGCTGGCATTTGAGCCAACTGCTCGAGCCGAAAGTCCCCGTCAAGCGCATGGTTTTCTCGGAGATCACCAAGCAGGCCATTCGGGAGGCGATCGACAACCCGCGCCAGCTCGACGAGAACCTGGTTGCGGCACAAGAAACGCGGCGCGTCCTCGACCGCCTGTACGGATACACGCTGAGCCCGCTGTTGTGGAAGAAGATTGCGCGAGGGCTTTCGGCGGGTCGCGTGCAGTCGGTCGCCGTCCGGCTGCTCGTGCAGCGCGAGTTGGAGCGGTTGGCGTTCCGCAGTGCTTTGTACTGGGACTTGAAGTCGCAGCTCAAGCCTTCCGGACACGCGTCGTTCGCAGCGCAACTGCAAAGCGTCGGCGGTAAAAAGATCGCCACCGGCAAAGACTTTGACGAAGCCACGGGCCGGCTGAAAGAGGACGCCGACGTGCTGTTGCTGGCCGAGGCGGACGCGCGCGCCCTGGCCGACCGTTTGAAGGGCGTTCCCTGGCGCGTTGCCAAAATCGAGTCGCGGGCGCAGAAACGGAACCCCTATGCGCCGTTTACAACGAGCACCTTGCAGCAGGAGGCCAACCGCAAGTTGGGGTTGACCGCGCGCGATACGATGCGCGTCGCCCAGCGGCTGTACGAAGACGGCAATATCACGTACATGCGAACCGACAGCGTTCACCTTTCCGATGAAGCGATCAAGGCGTCGCGCCGATTGGTCGAAGATCGCTACGGAAGCGAATATCTCAGCCCCGAGCCGAGACAGTTCACCACAAAGGCGCGGAACGCTCAGGAGGCTCACGAAGCCATTCGCCCCGCCGGCGAGGAGATGAAGACCGCCGAGGAACTTGGCCTCGCCGGCCGTGAGGCCGACCTCTATGCGCTCATTTGGAAGAGAACAATCGCCTCGCAGATGGCCGAAGCGCGGCTCACATTCCAAACCGCGACAATCTCCGCCGAGGATGTTGAATTCCGGGCGACAGGCCGGCACGTCGATTTTCCAGGCTTCTTCCGCGCCTACGTCGAGGGCGTCGACGACCCGGAGGCGGCGCTCGACGACCAGGAGGCGGCACTGCCTCCGCTGACCGAAGGCCAATTGCTCGAGCTCGAGCGGCTCGAAGCGCTCGCGCACGAGACCAAGCCCCCGGCCCGCTACACCGAAGCGACGCTGGTGCGCACGCTGGAAGCCGAGGGCATCGGCCGGCCGAGCACGTACGCCAGCATCATCGGCACGGTTCAAGACCGCGGATATGTGAGAAAGTCGGGAAACCAATTGATTCCCACGTTCACGGCGCTGGCGGTCACGAGGCTGTTGGAGCAGTATTTCCCCAGGCTGGTCGACCTGGGCTTCACAGCGGGAATGGAACAGACGCTCGACGACATTGCCGCCGGACAGGCCGAGCGCCTTCCGTATCTCAACCAGTTTTACGCCGGCCGCGACGGGTTGGATGAACAGGTGAAGTCGAAGGAAGAGACGATCGACCCGCGTGCCGCGTGCACGTTGCGGCTGGTGGGCATCGACTCGGACATCCGTGTCGGCCGCTACGGCCCATACTTCGAGAAACAGGAAAACGGCGAGACGGTCACAGCGTCGATCCCCGACGACGTCGCGCCGGGCGATATCTCGAACGAGATCGCCGAGAAGCTGATTCATGAAAAGCAAAAAGGTCCGCAGTCGCTGGGCATGCATCCTGACGAAGGGTTGCCGGTCTACGTGAAGGCGGGGCCGTTCGGTCCGTACGTGCAACTGGGAGATCCTACCGAGGAAGTGCCGAAACCGAAGCGGGTTGGCATTCCCAAAAACATCTCTTCCGACTCGCTGACGCTGGAGACCGCGATTGCCCTTTTGGGTCTGCCGCGGAAGCTCGGCAACCATCCGGAAACCGGGCATGTGGTCAACGCGGGCGTCGGGCGATTCGGCCCCTACGTCAAGCATGAGAAGACGTTCAAGTCGATCGGCAAGGACGGCAGCTACTCTCCCGCGGGCAGCGACAAGGTCTACGACGTTCTCAACATCGATCTCGACACCGCCGTCGAGCTGCTCAAGCAGGCCCGCTCCCGGACGGGCCCGACAGTGCTGAAAGAACTCGGGCCCCACCCCGACGACGGCGAAGCTGTTGCGATCATCGATGGCCGCTACGGGCCGTATCTCAAGCACGGCGCAGTCAACGCCCCGATTCCCAAGGATCGCGAGATCGAGTCCATCCGACTCGACGAAGCGGTGGCCTGGATCCGTGAGAAGGCGGCTTTGCCCCCCAGACGCGGTGCCCGCGGCCGCGGACGAACAAAGGCCGCCAAACCAGCGCCCGCCGAGTCGCCCGTGCCGAAGACTGCCGCCGCGAAGAAGACTCCCGGCAAAAAGAAGGCGGCTGCCAAAGGCGAGAAGCAACCGGCCACCAAGAAAAAGAAATCATCGTCAAAGCGCGGGAAAGAGAAGCGCGCCGGCTAGCGCTGCACAAACGTCGGAAGAGAGTTGCCCACGAATTACACGAATCTCGCGAATTAGAATTCTGCAATTCGTGCGATTCGTGCAATTCGTGGGCGATTTGCCTTTGCTGGAACCGGCCCTACTTCTGCTCAACGCCCCAGCGGCGGAACAGTTGATGCTCGACGCCGAGTTGATCGCAGATGCGACCGACGATGAAGTCGATCAGGTCGTCGATGCCTTCGGGCTGGTGATAGTAGCCGGGCGAGGCCGGCAACACGATCGCCCCCGCCTCACTCAGCCGCTTCATGTTGTCGAGCTGGATGCTGCCTAGAGGCGTCTCGCGCGGAACGACGATCAGCTTCCGTCGCTCTTTTAAGTGAACGTCGGCCGCGCGCTGAATGAGGTTGCTCGATTGCCCATGAGCGACCGCCGACAATGTGCCCATCGAACACGGACAAATCACCATCCCTCCGGTAAGGAACGAGCCGCTGGCAATCCCCGCCGCAAAGTCCTGGTAGTGGTGATAGATCAATTCGCCGGCGAGGACATCGGGTAAATCGGTGCCCTTTTTCGATCCGCGGAGCGCGATGAGTTCAGCCGACAGCAGCGTTTCGGGATCGAAACGATTCAAGTCGAGCCGAATTCCGAGTTCGTGCTGCATCACCTCGACGCCCGACGGGCTCACGGTCAGATGCACGCGGCGCTTTGCTGCCAATAGCACGCGCAGCAGCCGGACCGCGTAAATCGATCCGCTCGCTCCGGTGATGGCAAGGACGAAATCATGCATTGCAATATGCCTGTATGCAGTCTGTATGCAAAACGTCCCTGCAAGATTTGCTTAATATCCAAGCCGACGACTTGTCGTCGGAAACGACGGCAAGCCGTCGGCTTGGATAGACGGCGTTCGAACAATCAACTCGCGACCGATGTCGCTTCCGGTTCGCGGTGCCGCTGGGGCTTTCTTCCATAATATAGCGTCGCGACGCCGCCGGTCAGCGGTTTCCAGGCGACCGATTGCAATCCGCAGGCTTCCATCACCGACGCCAATGCCTTCCCTTCGGGAAACTGGGCGACCGACTGCGGCAGGTAGTTGTAAGCCGCATGCCGATTTCGGGCCAAAAGCTGGCCCACGCGTGGCAGGACATGCCGGAAGTATCCACGATAAACCCTGCCGACAACGGGGTTGGATGGCATCGAGAACTCGAGCACCACGACACGCCCGCCTGGCTTGCAAACGCGTATCATCTCGTCCAACCCGCGCTGGATGTCGGCGACATTGCGCAAGCCGAATGCGACGCTGACGATTTGAAATTGATCGTCGGCGAACGGCAGACGCTGGGTGTCGGCGGCAAGAAAGCTAACGGGCCGGCCGCTCTCGATGATCGCCTTTTGCCCCGCCAACTTTCGGTTGGCCAGTTCGAGCATCTCGCGCGTGAAGTCGGTGCCGATGACGCGGCCGCGGGTCTTTTTCCAAT
This sequence comes from Planctomycetaceae bacterium, assembly GCA_040903115.1. Classification (GTDB taxonomy): domain Bacteria; phylum Planctomycetota; class Planctomycetia; order Planctomycetales; family Planctomycetaceae; genus JBBDVZ01. The sequence goes on along the minus strand of JBBDVZ010000219.1, from coordinate 2,085 downwards.
AGGCCATCGCCAGATCGCCCGTGCCGGTGCACACGTCGAGGATGGGGGCATCGCCCTCGGGCGCGACGGTCTTCACCGTCTTCCACCGCCAATAGTAATCGGTGCCGCCGGAGAGCAAATGATTGAGCAGGTCGTATCGCGGCGCGATCTCGGCAAACATGCGGCGAATCCGCGATTCCGACTTGTCGACCGACATGGATCATCCAATTTAGCTGCCATGGGCTTTCGTCAACATCATTTGAGCAATCTTGTGCAATGACGAAGCACGAAATCCGAATGACGAAGGAAATCCGAAGCACCAAGCACCAAGAAAAGGCTCGTATTCATTTCGTGCTTAAGTCATTCGTGCTTCCTTCGACATTCGGATTTCGTGCTTAGGAATTCACTCAAGACTGACCAGTTGATTTTGACGAACGCACTACGGAGTCATCCGCAATTCTTCCGATTTCTTCACCGTGATTTTACCTGTCACGATTCCTGATGCCGTATTCATCCCAACGCCGTGTGACGAGTTCGACGATTTCAGGGTTCATTGCTAACTGCGGTGGCCAGCGGCGGGGATGGCCTTCCTCGGGCAGCTTGCGAGTGGCATCGATGCCCAGCTTGTGGCCCATGCCTCGCTCGGGTGCGGCGTGATCGTCCATGTGGGTTGGCCCCTCGCAGAACAACACGTCGCGGCCGGGATGCACGTTGGCGCCCACGGTCAGCCAGACGCGCTCTTCGTCATGAACGTCGACGTCGCTGTCCACGACGACAATGATCTTGGTGAGCATCAGTCCATCGAGTCCCCACAAGGCATTCATCACTTTGCGCGCCTGTTGCGGATACTGCTTTTCGATGCTCGCGAATGCGAGGTTGCGGAAGACGCCCGCCCGCGGCATGTGCAGGTCGACCAGCTCGGGGACAAACATTCGCATCAACGGCAAAAAAATCCGCTCGTTGGCTTTGCCCAGCCAATAGCTTTCGGTTCTCGGGCCGCCAAGAATGAGCGCGGGATACACGGGATTCGAGCAATGCGTCAGTGCGGTCACCTTCAAAACGGGCGCATCACCGGCCATGGCATAATATCCGGTCGGAGCGGCTACCAAACTCCCGGGCTCCAAACGCGACGACGTGTCGATCATGCCCTCGATCACAATTTCCACATCGGCGGGAACTTCGAGATCCACGCTGCGACACTTGACCAACTCGACGTTATCGCCACGCAAGAACCCGGCGAACAGGCACGCATCAGTTGTGTGAGGCAACGGCGCAAACGCCGTGTACGTGAGGACCGGGTCGCCGCCCAACGCGACGGCAACGGGCATTTGCCGCCCGTCGCGGCGGTAGTGCTCGTAGGTCTGCCAACCGGCATCGTGGGCGTTCCAATGCACGGCTAGCGAACTTTGGTCGCGGACTTCCAGCGGGTACATGCCGACGCTGCTGCGGCCAGACTTTGGGTCTCGCGTATAGACTTGCCCCATCGTGATTGTTGCAGCGGCCTCTTGAGGCCAGGCGTGCACGACGGGCAGCTCGCTGAGCTTGACGTCGCGCCCAATCTTGACGACTTGTTGGCAGTCGCCGCTCTTGACGCTCCGCGGAGGAATCTTTGTCACCTGAGACAATCGGGGAACCAGCTTGAGGCCTTCGATCAGTCCGGCCGGCAAATCGGGCTGCAGAATTGCCGCGATGCGCTGAGCGACGTGATCGAACGACTCGGCGCCAAGGGCCTTGCATAAGCGGCGCTCGCTGCCCAGCAGGTTGGTGACCACGGGGATCGTGCTGCCCTTGACGTCTTCGAAGAAGAGCGCAGGCCCTCCATCAGCAGATGCGCAGACCCGCCGGGTGATCTCGGCAATCTCGCAGGCAGGATCGACCTGCGCCGCGACTCGCACGATGTCGCCGTCGTCCTCAAGGCGGCCGATGAAACTGGATAGGTTCTGATAGGCCATGCGTCTTGAGTGGTCATGAGAGACGATGCTTAGTTTGGTCCGGCGGATTATAGCAGGTCGCGCGCAGTTCGACCTGTGTCGCGCCGCGAGAGAATCGAACACAGAAAAGAAGCCCGGCTTTTAAAAAAAGCCGGGCGTGTATCGGTTCGAGCGT
>JBBDVZ010000218.1:0-6044 GCA_040903115.1 Planctomycetaceae bacterium | reverse complement strand
ACCAGTTGAAATTTCCACAGGATCGATTGGGCGCCATTGTCTGATGCCCGCCGGACGTTTGCGGCCGGGTATTCGTTTCCCCTTGATCCCCCTTCGTTCACGAGAACTCAAACGATGCCGTTTCCACCCGTCGAAGAGCAATTGGCCGTCATCCGTCGCGGCGTCGAGCAGATCGTGCCCGAGGACGAGTTGGCCGACAAGCTGCGAAAGAGCCGCGCGACGAACACGCCTCTGCGCATCAAGTACGGCATCGATCCCACCGGCATCGACGTGCACCTGGGGCATACCGTGCCCATGCGCAAGATGCGACAGTTTCAGCGGATGGGGCACCAAGCGGTGATTATCATCGGCAACTACACGGCCCTCGTCGGCGATCCCAGCGGCCGCGATGAGACACGCGCGCGGCTCACTGAGGCCCAGGTCGAGGCCAACGCGATCAACTATCTCGAACAACTCGCGAAGGTGATCGATCTCGACCAGGCGGAGGTCGTTCGCAACGGCGACTGGTTTTCGCGAATGTCGTTCGCCGATTTGCTCGAGCTGTGCAGCAAGGTGACCGTCGCGCAGCTTCTCACTCGCGACGACTTTGCGAAGCGCATGAAAGCCGAGTCGCCCATCTTTCTGCACGAATGTCTGTACCCGCTGATGCAGGCTTGGGACTCGGTGAAAGTGCGCGCCGACGTCGAGCTGGGCGGCACCGAGCAGCTTTACAGCTTCATGCTGGCCCGCGACATGCAGCGCGACCAAGGGCTGCCATCGCAAGTCGGCGTGATGGTCCCCATCCTCGTCGGCCTCGACGGCGTGCGCCGCATGGGCAAGAGCCTCGGCAATTACATCGGCGTCGGCGAGCCGCCGTACGAAATGATGAAGAAGTTCATGCAGCTACCGGACGAGCCGATGCGGATGTACTTCGACTTGCTGACGGATCTCGCCGAGGACGAGGTGGCGCGGCTGCTCGCCGGTCATCCGAAAGAGGCGAAACAAACGCTGGCGAAAACCATCATTGCCGAGTACCACGACGCCCAATCAGCCGACGACGCGGCCGCACAATGGGAGCGCGAGATCAGCAAGAAGGAATTGCCGACGGAAATTCCCGAGTTGACGATTTCCCGCAACGAACTGACGGACGGCCGCCTGCCTGCCGCCATCCTGTTGAAACTCTCGGGACTGTGCCAATCCTCGGGCGACGCGCGCCGCGCCATCGCCCAGGGAGGTGCGTACATCGGCGAAGAAAAGACCCGGATCGAAACCCACGACCAGCAAATCCCCGTCACCGACGGCCTCCTCCTCTGGGTCGGCAAAAAACGCTTCGGCCGCGTGCGGCTAAGTGATTGAAAAAAGTTTTTACCACGGATGTCACCGATGAGCACGGATAAGAGGAGTGAGGAGTCAAGCTGTGCGTTCTTTGAATGACCGAGGGCAATGCAATGTCGACTAAACTGATTCATGAAGAACTGACCGAGACGATAATTGGATTTGCAATGAGGGTGCTGAACACGTTGCGTCCTGGGTTGGATGAAAAGCTTTACGAAAATGCGCTCGTTATCGAACTTCGAAAGCGCGGGCTGGGCGTCGACCAGCAACAGCGATTCTCAGTGCACTACGAGGGGATTCTGATCGGCACTTTGGTTCCAGACTTGATTGTCGAGAATCTGGTAATCGTCGATCCGAAAGTCGTATCGCAGTTCAGCGAAACACAGGTTTCTCAAATGCTGGGCTATCTAGCAATCACAGAATTGCACCTAGCCATATTATTGAACTTCAAGCATGCCAAGCGGGATTGGAAACGTGTCGTTCGCTAAAACGCATGCTCCAATCGCTCGCGGACATCAGTGCCATCCGTGCCATCCGTGGTTCGCATTTCTTCGATTCTTTCTCTGAGGTGAACGTCTCAATGACAATCGGTTTCGGCATCATCGGTTGCGGCATGATTTCGAACTTTCATGCCAGGGCCATCGAGCATATCCGCGGGGCGAGGATTGTCGCCTGTTTCGATACTTACGCACCGGGCGCGCAGAAGTTCGCCGCAGCGAACGACTGCAAGGCGTACAAGAATCTCAAAGAGATGCTCGCCGATCCGGCGGTCGACGTCGTCACCATTTGCACTCCCTCGGGGGCGCATCGCGATCCCGCGGTGGCTGCCGCTAATGCGGGCAAGCATGTCATCGTCGAGAAGCCGTTGGAAGTGACGCTGGCGCAATGCGACGCCATCATCAATGCTTGCCGCAAGAACAAAGTGAAACTCGCCACCATCATGCCGTCGCGGTTCAGCCCCGCCAACATCGCGCTCAAGCAGGCCATCGAGCAGAAACGTTTCGGCAAACTCACCCTCGGCGACACGTACGTCAAATGGTGGCGCACGCAACAGTATTACGACAGCGGCGGATGGAGGGGGACGTGGGCCCTCGACGGCGGCGGCGCCTTCATGAACCAGGCGATCCATAACGTCGATTTGCTCTACTGGTTCATGGGCGAGGTGGCCGAGGTCGCCGCCATTACCGACACGCTGGCCCACGAGCGGATCGAAGTCGAAGACGTCGGGGTAGCCGCAGTCCGCTACAAGAACGGCGCCTTGGGCACCATCGAAGCCACCACGAGCGCGCATCCCGGCTTGCTGAAGAAGACGGAGATCCACGGGACTGCCGGCACGGCCATCGTCGAGCAGGACGACATTTTGATGTGGGAGTTCGCCGACAAGTCGCCGAAGGACGCCGCACTGCGACGCAAGTTCGCCCGCAAGGTGGGTGGAACCGGCGGCGCCAGCGACCCCGCAGCCATCTCGTACGTCGGGCACATGGAGCAGATCAAAGACTTTTTGCGCGCCATCGAAACGGGCAGCAAGCCTCTCGTCGACGGCGAAGAAGGCCGCAAAAGCGTCGAAATCATTCTGGCGATCTACAAGTCGTCGTGGACGGGCAAGCGCGTCGAGTTGCCACTCAAGAGCGACCCAAAGATTCCGACGTCGTGACCCACGGACGGCCGTCCGTGGGCTTGACGGGATTTGCGTTTCTCACGAGACTTCGCCCCGTGAAACAAAAAAGCAAAACCCGCTATCTCGCCGAGTATTTCGTCTTCCGGGCGATCGTCTGCCTGATCGACGCGATGCCGGCACGTTCTGCCGCCCGATTGGCCGAGATGCTGGCCTTCGTCGTCCATCATTTTCTGCCAAAAAAGCTGACGCGCTATAAAGTGGCGCGCGACAACCTCCGCACGGCTTTCGGCAGTCGATACGGCGAGGCCGAGACCGACGCCATCATCTTCCGCATGTGGGTTCACCTGTTCCGCATGGTGGTCGAAATGGTGCAGTTGCCTCGCAAGCTCAGGCTTTACAACTGTGCCGACGTCATCGACTTTCGCAATCGCGACGCGACAGTCCGCGTGATGTGCACCGGGCGGCCGGTGCTGGTGCTGTGCGGCCACTTTGGCAACTGGGAGATGGCGATCTCCACATTTGGAATCTTCGGCTTTCCGCTGGGCGTTGTCGCCCGCGACCTCGACAACCCGTATCTGCACGCGTGGTTTTGCCGCTTTCGACAGGCGACCGGACACCGTCTCATCTCGAAGAAGGGCGGGGGAGGCGAGATGGTTGAGTTCCTCGAGCGCCGCGGGCATCTCGGTCTGCTCGCCGACCAGGACGCCGGTTCGCGCGGGTTGTTCGTTCCGTTTTTCGGCAAGGACGCCTCGACGTTCAAGTCGATCGCGCTGTTGGCGCTCCAATACCGGGCTTACGTTTGCGTCGGCTATGCACGGCGGCTGCCGGATGACTGGCAAAACAACCGCTGGGTCCGTTACGAGCTGGGGAGCGAAGAACTGATCGATCCGCTGGAAATCGACAGCGACGACCCGGTGCGAACGCTCACCGAACGTTATACTCAAGCGTTGGAGCGAGCCATCCTGCGTTCGCCCGAGCAATACTTTTGGGTGCATCGCCGCTGGAAGAGCGTGCCCAAGCGGCGCGGAAGGCGCAAAGCCGCGTAGCGGTTGGTGCAACAGCAGCCATGTGAGATCTCGTTCCCAAGCTCCGCTTGGGAACGCACTCTCGCGAAGCTCGACTCGACTGAGCTCGCCGAAGTCCGCTTCGCTTGTCAACCGACTGGAAGCAGAGCTTCCAGAAAGGGGGTTCCCAAGCGGTGCTTGGGAACCAGGAATATCCAACAATGACACAATTCCGCGTCGCATCCGTCGCCGAAATTCCCCCGGGAACGGCACGAGAGTTGACGGCGGCGGGTCGGGTCATCGCGCTATTCAACGTCGACGGGCGGTTCCATGCCCTCGACGGAGTCTGCCCACATGCCGGCGGCCCGCTGGGGCAGGGGACTCTGAGCGGAACGACGGTCACGTGTCCCTGGCATGGCTGGCAATTCGACGTCACGACCGGCCGACACTGCCTCAACACCAACATTCAACATGACTGTCTGGCGGTGAAAGTGGACGGCGACGACGTTTACGTTGAGATTCCATAGAAGCGCGGAGTTCGGAGCACGGAACTCGGAGCGAAGGCTTAACTCCATCCCGTTCCGCACTCCGCGCTCCGAGTTCCGCGCTGTTACTTTTTGCGCGATCCGCAAGGTTTGCCGGCCTTCGCTAGTTCCGCATGATGCAAGTCCTACCGGCCCTTTGCCCGGTGTGCCGGGATGCGTCCGATTTCTCGTTATCACCCCGCTGCGCGGCGGCCGATACATAGGACACGGAGCCGTCGTCTCCATTTCGGCGGCTTGCGGATGGTCGTGCGCAGGAACCGCGCGCGTTCGACCGCGATTGGAAAGTGGCTTATACAGCCCATGCGAACACCGCCGGGCTGAGGGGGAAAAAAGGATGTTCATCTCCGCTCGCCGAATGGCGCCGTTTGCCGTCTTGATGCTTGCGACCACCGTGGGATGCAATGCCTTCCCACGCGTCTGGGGAATCAACGACGACGATGACTCGCCCCGTCGCTGGACCAAAGAATGGTATGAAGCCCATCCCGGCGACGAAGTCGGCGCGCGCCAGAAGTACAGATTCGGCCGCCTGTGGCCTCCGTACCCCAGGCCCACCAGCGAACAGTTGCAATGTTCGCAGCGGTATCACGCGGCACATTACTGGCCGTTCCCGTACAATTGCCAAGACCAGGCCTTTGTGCACGAGGTTAGCCAACGGCAGATTCAGAACGGCTGGATGACGGAGACCACTCTGCTCGACTATCACTTCAACGACAAGAACGAGCTGAATCAGGCGGGCCGAACACAATTGAAGTGGATTCTGCAAAACGCGCCTCCGCAGCATCGTGCCGCCTGGGTGCAAACCGCCGATACTTCCGAAGTCAGCCAGCAACGGTTGGCCGCCGTGCAGATGGCCGCCACCGAAATGGTGGGAGCCGAAAACGTCCCGGCAATCATGTTGCGGGTCGCGACCCCTGTCGGACGGCCGGCGCAGGAAATCGACGCAATCCGTCGGGCCGAGATCGGCAGCATTCCAAAGCCACGAATCATTTATCAGGCCGTGGGGAGTGCTGCGTCCGGCTCGTAAAGTCGATCGACCTGGTCGGCAAGGGACTGAGTTGGCGTTTGCCCAATCGAACGGCCGAGAAGACTCGCCTTTGCGTCCTCAACGCCGTTTCGAAAAGGCAACACGCGATATTCTTGGCTGCGATGGCCGGATAATGGCCCCAAAACGCTGCCGCGGAGCGGCTATGGCGCGGCGTCAACCTGGTGGCAAATCGAGAGCTATACTTGCTTTGACGCGCGCCGCCGACCGCCCCTCGGTGGGCCGTGTTGAGGGTCGCCTGTCATGATCGACACCAATGCCGCCAACCCGCGTCCGGCAAAATCGACGACGCCCGAAGCGCTGCTGCAATCTGCGGCGCAACTTGGTCCTGCTCCCTCGGCCAACCTGTTTAACGACATCTTTGGCCTGCACGGGAACGACGCGCCGCTCGGTTGGAACGGCAGCATGCCGGAAAGCCGACCCAGCCTGGGAGCGGTGCCGGCGCCGCTCAGTCCGTCGACGCTGACTGAAAGCGGGCTGACGCTCACGCAAATGAGCGATCTGATTCTCAAGCTGTTATA
>JBBDVZ010000217.1:0-6057 GCA_040903115.1 Planctomycetaceae bacterium | reverse complement strand
ACATGCCCACCCAAAGCGGTGGGCATGGCACCCACCGTTTCAGGTCGGTCGGTCCACTAGTTTCCGTTTCGCCCTCGAGACTGTAACCGCAAATGGAATTCGCCAACCCCTGGGGATTACTCGCTCTGCTGTCGCTGCCGGCGATTGCGGTGATCCATTTGTATCGGCGTCGCTTTCCACCGCTGCGGATTGCCGGCCTGCATTTGTGGGGCATCGAATCCGAGGTGCGCGCGGCCGGCCGCCGACGCGAACGCCTGCCCATCACCGCGACGCTATTGCTCGAACTGTTGGCGGGATTGCTGTTGGCGTTGCTGTTGAGCCGTCCGCGTTTGGCCGACTTGGATTCGATCGAACATCTCGTCGTCGTGCTCGACAACTCGGCGTCGATGCAGGCAAAACCGAAAGACGGGGCTTCCTTTCGCGACGCCGCTATCGCCGAATTGGATACGCGATTTGAGGGCCTGGGTCGCCGCGGCCGAGTCACGGTCATTCTGACCGGGCGACAACCCGCCACCCTCGTCGGTCCCGCCGCCGAATGGCAGCAGGCGAAAACCGAGCTCGAAAGTTGGCAGCCCGCGGAGCCTCAACACGAATTCGACGCCGCCTGGGACGAGGCCGCGCAGTTAGCCGAGCAGACGGGCGGCCGACTTTTGTTTTTGACCGATCGTCTACCCGCCGAAGATGCCGCCGTGCCCAAAGCGATGGAGGTGGTTTCGCTGGGTCGGCCGGTGCAAAACGTCGCCGTGTCTGCCGCACAATGGACGTTCGATTCTCGAACGGCCACCGGTCACCTTTTTCTCCGCGTCGATAATCTGGGTACGCAGGGGGCACAGGCAGCCGTCCGGGGACGCGCAAAAGATCGCACCCTGTTCAGCCGGTCGCTGTCGATCCCGGCGGGCGGCTCGATTCCGCTCGAGACTGATCTGCCGGGTGGACTCGGCCGCTTGACGATCGACGTCGAAGCCCCCGGCGACGGCCTCGAGATCGACAATCGCGTGACGCTCGTCGAGCCGAAGGTTCGCATGCTGACCGTTGCAATCACATTACCCGAAGGTGACGCCGCGAAAAAAGCCGTTGAGCGCGTGCTGGCGGAAATTCCCGACATTCAAAACGGCGCCGCCAATGCGGCCCATTTGATTGTAGGACCAGCGGGCGATCTGCCCCCATCGAGCGACGATTTATGGTGGCTGGGCATCGGCCCCATCGATCGTTCCGCCGCCGCAATGGAAAAGGCGCAGACTCCGTCGGCTCGATTTCCTTTCTTGATCGAAAAGCGGAATCCGTTGTTGGACGGAATCGTCTTGGGGGGCATCGTCTGGGCGGGAGTTCAGCCGCTCGACCTCGACGTGATCCCGCTCATCAGCGCGGGCGAACATCGCCTGCTCGGACAGTTGCGCGGCACGCGCACCCGCGCTTATTTGCTCAACATCGACCTGGGAAAGTCGAATCTTACCGAAAGCCCGGACTGGCCGATTCTCGTCAAGAACCTCGTCGATATGTCGCGCGACAGTCTGCCGGGCTTAAGGCGCTGGAATTATCGCCTTGGCGAGACGGTGCGTTTCCAAAGCGACGAGCGGGCGGCGAACGGGGCGTCCTACACGGAGAGCGCGCTGCGGCTGGTCCATGACGGCGAGTCGCGGCCCTTAATCGCGAGTTCCGACGGCACGGTGGAGGTTCCCACCCGTTACGGCACGGGTGTGTATGAAGTCAAGCACGGCGATCAATCGTATGGGGAGCTTGCGGTGAATTTCTTCGATATCGAAGAGTCCACGTTGAATCGCCTCGCGCCGGGAGCCCGCGCCGCGCAAGGCGATGACGAGTCGCAGAAGCTCACGCTGGACGACCCTTACTCGTGGCTGATCATGGTTGGCACCGCACTGGTGCTGACAGTCGTTGTGTTGGACTGGCGGGTGTTGAAGAAAGAACGGTAACCAGCGAGATGACCGATATGCCCGGCTTACTCAAACAACCGGGCTGCTGAGTTCGCAAGAATGATTTATTTTCAGAACCCTGAATTCTTTCTACTCGCAATTCCTCTCTGGTTTTTTTACCGGCGATGGGGCAGGGCTCACGGCTTTACCGGCGCGCTCCGCGTGGCGATTCTCGCCAGCCTGTTGTTGGTGCTGACCGGCCCCGAGTGGAACATCGGCGGAAGGGGGATCGACATCGTCGTAGTCGCCGACCGTTCCCGCTCGATGCCCGCAAGCGCGCACGACAATGTCCGCGAGCTGATCCAGAATCTTTCCGACCCGCAGAACAGGGGCAGCGGAGATCGGATTGGCATCGTGACCTTCGGGAGCGAAGAACAACTCGAACAACCGCTCTCCGACGTCGACTCGTTCGAAAGTTACACCAAGGACGTGTTGCCGGACGGCAGCGACCTCAATGCAGCCGTCAACAGGGCGCTCAACCAGGTCGACCATAATCGCCCGGCGCGCATCCTGGTGCTTTCCGACGGCGAGGCCAATGGGCCTTCGCCTCTGTCGGCGGCTCGTCGGGCCCGCGAAGAGGGTGTGCCGGTTGACTTTCGCGCGTACGAACGGCCGCGGATTGGCGATGTGGCGGTCAAGTCGATCGATTTGCCCGATTTGGTTTCTCCGCGGGAGCCGTTTCAATTCGGCGTCGAAATTTATTCCGACGGCGACGTATTAGGCAAGGTCACGTTGCTGCGAGACGGCCGCGAGATTGTCAGCCAACAGTATCCGCTGAGCTCCGGAACGAACCGGTTGATGTTCGGAGACCTGCTCGACTCGAGCGGCCTGTACAACTACTCGGTGCGAGTCGACGTGGCCGGCGATCCGCTGCCGGAAAACAATCAAGGCGCCGGCGTGGTGCGGATCGAAGCAGGACCGAAGTTGCTGGTGCTCAATAACGACGGACAGGACGACAACCTGGTGCGCGCGCTGCGTGCCGGACGCGTCGAGGTCGACGTGGCGCAAGCCGACACCCATCCGCTCACCCAAGATGCCCTCGATTCCTATCGCGGCGTCATTGTCGAAAACGTTACCGCCGCGAAGTTTGGCCGCTTGAAGATGGAACGCCTCGCGCAGTTCGTCGAAGATCTCGGCGGCGGGCTGGCCTTGACTGGAGGCGAGCGAAGTTTCGGGACCGGCGGCTACTTCAAAAGCCCGCTCGACGACGTGCTGCCTGTGTCGATGGAAATGCGCGAAGAGCATCGCAAAACGCGCATCGCGCTGGCCATCGCGCTCGACCGGTCTGGCAGCATGACCGCTCCGGTGAAGGGCGGCAAAACGAAAATGGATCTCGCCGACCTGGGCACCGCTGAATGCGTGAGACTGCTTTCGGCAGGCGACATGGTGGCCGTGATTGCCGTCGACAGCTCGCCTCATGTCATTCAATCGCTGGTGCCCGTCGAAGATCCCGAGTCGATCGCCGGGAAGGTGCTCAAAATCCAAAGCCAAGGGGGCGGCATCTTTGTCTACGAGGCATTGGTCGCCGCCGGCAAGGAACTGATGGGCGCGACCGACTTCCAGACGAAACACATCATTCTGTTTTCCGATGCGGCCGATAGTGAAGAGCCGGGCGACTACGAGAACCTTCTCAAAAGCTTCGAATCGTCGGGGATCACCGTCAGCGTGATCGGTTTGGGGACCACGTCCGATCCGCATGCCAAGCTGCTCGAAGATATTGCCAAGCGTGGCCGCGGCAACATCATGTTCACCGAAGACGCCCACGAACTTCCCAGGCTGTTTACGCAGGACACCATGAGCGTCGCCCGCAACACGTTCATCAAACGCGACGACACGCAGCCCAACGGCATTCCCGCCGAGTTGCTTCCCGACGCCAAGCTGATGGGCGCATTGGCCGCCGGCGCCTTTCCCAGCGTCGACGGCTACAACCTCAGCTACCTGAAACCGGACGCGACCATGGGAGTCGTGTCGCGCGACGAGTATGCCGCTCCGCTCTCAGCCTTTTGGTATCGCGGCGTAGGACGCGCAGCCGCCCTCACGCTGGAGGTCGACGGGAAGTATTCGGGCGGCTTCGGCCGGTGGGAAAGCTACGAAGACTTTTTAATCACGCACGCCCGCTGGCTGTTGGGTGGCGAAAGCCCCGCGGAGGCCTTCGTGCAAGTCGCGCGCGAGGGACAAGATGCCGTCGTAACCGTCGAGCTCGAGCCCGATCGAAAGAACAAAGGGCAGGGCGAGGCGCCATCGGTGATGGTCGTTCCGCCGGGAGACGAACGCGAGCAGGCGCAAAGACTCGATCTCGAATGGACTGGCCCGGACACGCTCGCGGGCCGGTTAAGGCTCAGCCGCACTGGAAACTATCGCACGGTGCTCAAAACGGGCGAGGGGCAGTTCTCGCGCGGACCAGCGGTCACCCTGCCGTACTCACCCGAGTTCGATCCGCGCGAAGGACAGCCCAGCGGCCGCGAAACGTTGGCCGCAGTTGCCGAGCTGTCCGGTGGAGTCGAGCGCAACGACATTCTGACGATCCTTTCCGATCCCCCGCGCCTGGCCGAAACCTTCTCGCTATTGCCGTGGCTGTTGATGTTGGCCGTCGGACTGTTGGTGGTGGAGATCGCCGGCCGCAGGCTGTCGTTGTGGCAACGACTTGTTGAGCCGGCCGGCATCGAAGTCGCCGTGAAGAAAGGCGCCGCAGCCTGGCTGCCGCGCTGGAAGTTGCGCCTGCCCCGCGGATCGCGGCGAGGGGCCAAACATCCGGAACCGGCTGTTGCCGCACATGCAAAGCCGCCGAGCAGGGAAGTCTCTCGCCCTGCTACACCGGCAACGATGACCAGCGTCCTCGACCGGGCGAAAGAACGCGCGCGGCGAAGACTGAAGTAGCAGCTTGGCTATTCAAGCTGTCGGGTGCCATGCCCATCGCTTTGGATGGGCATGCTTCCAAACATGCCCACGCAGAGCCGTGGGCATGGCACCCCTCACCGGTCATTTTGGGCTGGTAGGATTCTTGGTACCATGGGCCGGTAAGCCGCGCGGCGCGTCAGGCGCGGGCTTCAACACAGTTTGCTGAAAGAAATGGTCGCATGAAAGCCGTCGCAGTCGTTCCGGGTCGAGCGAACAGCGTTCACATGGCGGAGCTGCCCAAGCCCACGCTGGGCGACATTCCCAACGGGCGCGGCGTGCTGGTGAAAGTGCTCAAGATTGGCGTCGATGCCACCGACCGTGAAATCAACGACGCGCTCTACGGAAACGCGCCGCCGGGTTACGACTTTCTCGTACTCGGCCACGAATCGTTTGGCATCGTCGAAGAAGTAGGCCGCAATGTGACGCACGTGCAGCCCGGCGATTACGTCACCTGCACGGTCCGCAGGCCGGGGACGTCGATCTACGACCGCATCGGCCGCTCCGACATCACCAGCGAGGAAGTGTACTACGAGCGCGGCATCAACTTGCTCCATGGATTTCTGACCGAATACTACGTCGACGATTCCGAGTTCATCGTCAAGATGCCCGTCGGACTCAAGCACTTGCACGTTTTGGCCGAACCGATGAGCTGCGCCGCCAAAGCCGTGGCACAGGCCTTCGAGGCGCAAAAGCGGCTGCAGGTGTGGGAGCCGCAGGTGGCTTTCGTCACGGGCGCGGGCCAGATCGGGCTGTTGTCGACGCTCATTCTGCGACTACGCGGCCTGAAAGTTTACACATTGGCGCGCGCACCGAAGCCTTGCCTCAAGGCCGAAATCGTCGAGGCGATGCGGGGCCGCTACATCAGCACCCGCGAGATTTCGATCCCCGACCTGGTCGCGGAGGTCGGCAAACCCGATTTAATCATCGAAGCCACCGGCAGCAGCGAGATCGCGTTTCAGGCCATGGAGGTGCTCGGGCACAACGGAGTGATTGTTTGGACCAGCATTACCGGCGGACAGCGCAGAATCGAAGTGCCATCCGATCACGTCAATCTCAACTGGGTGCTGGGTAACAAGCTGCTGGTCGGATCGGTGAATGCCAACTACCGGCATTTCGAATTGGGCATCGCCGACCTGGCACTCGGCGAAGTGACGTACCCCAACGTGATCGAGCGCATCCTGACCACGCCCGTCAACGGACTGGACGGTTACCGCGAAATGATGCGGCG
>JBBDVZ010000216.1:0-6100 GCA_040903115.1 Planctomycetaceae bacterium | reverse complement strand
CAACCTGGCACAAGGTATTGTGGCCCGGGCGCGTTCAGGACGTGCCATTCGGGACAGGTCCATTTTCTGAAAGGCGTTTTCTGAAACGAAAAGGGTACGGTCCGAATATTACGAACGAAGCCGTCGGTAAGGCTGGAAAATGGACCTGTCCCCTTTTTCGGAGACCAATCATGTCGATCCGAACATTTTGGCTGACCAAAGAAACGCTTGGCGTCAAGCTCCTGTTGATCGCCGCGAGCCTGGTCGCCGCCAGTGGGCGCGACTTCGCTGCCGCTCCGGCCGCCGATCCATCGGCCGAAGACGCGCGAATGCGCGACCGCGTCAACGTCCTGTTGGCCGAGACGTGGAAATCGCTATCCGTCAAACCGGCGGAGCGCGCCACGGATGAAGAGTTTCTTCGCCGCGCTTATCTCGACTTAACAGGGCGAATTCCGCGCGTGAGCGAGACCCGCGCGTTCTTCGAAGACAGCGCCGCCGACAAACGTCAACGGCTGATCGACGACTTGCTGTTGCGGCCCAGCCACCCGAGCCACTTGGCCGACGAGTGGTGCCGCTTTCTACTGCCCGACACGGCCGCGGTCAACCAGGTCGGGGGCAGCGACGCCTTCGAAACCTGGTTGCGCAACCGCTTCGCCGAAAACCGCTCTTACGGCGATATCGTTCGTGAACTGCTGTTGGCGACCGGGCAGCCCAACGAGTCGGGCCCCGTGTTGTTCTACACGTCGCTCGAGCTCAAGCCGGAGAAGGTGGCAGCCAGCACCTCGCGCGCGTTTCTGGGCATTCAAATCCAGTGTGCCGAGTGCCACAACCACCCCTTCGACAAGTGGACGCAAAAGGACTTCTGGGGCTACGCGGCGTTCTTCGCGCGCATCTCGCAGCAGGCCGACCAGACGATGCGCGTGTCGCTCGTTAGCGATCAGGACAAAGGCGAAGTCAAGCTGCCCGACAGCAGCGAGACGGTCCCGCCGCGCTATTTGCTGGGCGACGTGGCCGCCGAACAAAAAAGTCAAACCCGGCGCATGCAATTGGCCGAGTGGATGACGTCGCCACAGAACCCGTACTTCGCGCGCGCCGCGGTCAATCGGGTGTGGGCGCAGTTGTTCGGCCGTGGCCTGGTCGATCCGCCCGACGACATGAGCGAAGCGAACAAGCCTCGCCTATCGGCGCTCTTGGACGAATTGGCGAAGTATTTCGCCAGCACGAATTACGACGTCCGCCGGTTGTTCCGCGTGCTGGCGACGACCGACGCCTATCAGCTTGCCAGCGTTCACGCCTCCGAAGGCGAAAGGCCGCCCGACGTGTTCGCGGCCATGCAACTCAAGGTCCTCACCGCCGAGCAGCTTTATAACTGCGTTGCCGTCGCGACGTGCCGCCCCTACGACGACATTCTGGCGACCGTCCCGTCGAGCATGGCGAAACGGGCGATGACCAACCGCGACAGCTTTGTCAACAAGTTCGGTGCGCCCTCCGGGCGGCCGACCGAGTACCGTGTCGGCATCCCGCAGGCACTCATGCTGCTCAACGGCAGGCTGGTCGACGACGCCACCGACCTGCAGCGCAGCGACGTCCTCGTTGCGCTCGAAGCGCCGTTTTTCAGCGATGAAGATCGCATCGACACGCTGTTTCTGGCGACCCTTTCGCGGCTCCCATCGGCGGAGATACGCGATAAGTTCCGGCATTATTTGGCAGCCGAATCGACTCCCGAAGCAAAGCAAAAAGCACTGGGCAACGTCTTGTGGGCGTTGCTGAATAGTGCCGAGTTCGCGATGAATCACTAATAGAGCTTTCAGCGGTCAGCCACTTTCAATAGGAGGTGCCTTCATGTCACGATTCAATCGTCGCCGCTTTCTTGCACGTTCCAGCATGCTGACGGCGCTCGGATGGAGCGCCAGCGGCTGGTTTCCAGCGCTGGCCGAGCAGGTCGCCGCGCAGGCCCGCGAGCGTCGCCATTGCATTCTGCTGTGGATGAACGGCGGGCCCAGCCAGACCGACACGTTCGACATGAAGCCCGGCCATGCCAACGGCGGAGAGTTCAAGGAGATTGAAACGTCTGCCCCTGGGCTGCGATTCAGCGAGCATCTGCCGGGCCTGGCGAAGCACGGGCAGAACATCGCGGTGGTTCGCAGTCTCAGCACCAAGGAAGGCGACCACGGCCGCGGCACGTACCTCATGCGCACGGGACATCAGCCGCGGGGACCGGTCCCCTACCCTGCCATCGGCTCGTCGCTGTCCAAGCAGCTCGGGTCGCCGACCGACTCGTTCCCCAACTACGTCAGCATCGCCCCGTTTCAGGCGGTGAGCCCGGAGGCGTTCGGGCCGGGATTTCTGGGTCCGCAGTTCGCCCCGCTGACGGTCGCCTCGTACAACCGGTTCCGCGCGGGCCGGCAGGACGACGCCGACTTCGCCGATCTGCGAGTCGACGACTTGCAGGCCCCCAAAGATCTCGATGCCGGAGCGATTCGCGCGCGGCTCGACTTGTGGGAAGCGTTGCAGGCAGATTTCCTCGACAGCAAAGGCCGGCCGCCCGCGCCGATTGCGCAGCACACCGTCTATCAACGCGCGCTGCAGATGATGAACAGCGCGGCGTCGCGCGCTTTCGATCTCTCGGAGGAAGATGCGTCCGTTCGCGACTCGTACGGACGCGGCCAGTTCGGGCAAGGCTGCCTGATGGCCCGCCGACTGGTCGAACAAGGCATCGCCTTTGTCGAGGTGTCGCTCGGTTCGCTCGGCGCGTCGTCGTGGGATACCCACCAGGGCAACTTCCCCACGGTCAAGACGCTCTCCGGAGAGTTGGACAAGGGCTGGTCGATGTTGATGACCGACCTCAAGCAGCGCGGACTACTGGAGACGACCACCATCCTCTGGATGGGCGAGTTCGGCCGCACTCCGAACATCAACCCGAGTGCGGGACGCGACCACTACCCCGCCGCATGGAGCTGCGTGTTTGCCGGCGGCGGCATCCGCGGCGGACAAGCGTTCGGCAAGACAAGCGACGACGGCATGACGGTCGCTGACGGCAAGGTCGACGTCGGCGACGTGCTGGCGACGCTGGCGCAGGCGCTGGGCGTGCCGGCCGACACTGAAAACATCACTCCGCTGGGCCGGCCCATCAAGATTGCCGAAGGGAAACCCATTCAGGGCATACTGGCGTGAGGACTCGCAGATCTTCGCAGAAGCCGGGCTTTTGCCGACTCCCCTCCCTCTTAGGGAGGGGCAGGGGGAGGGTCGCACCGCGCAGCGAAGGTTCCGCATCCAATGCATATTTCAGTCGTTCCGCGTTCCGCGTTCCGCGTTCCGCGCCCGGTTTCACCCCCACCTCAATCCTCCCCCTAAGAGGGGGAGGAGGCAAATGCGCACGCGGCGAAGGCTGCACCGCGGCCATTCTCGCCGTTTTTATCGCGGCGGCCAGTTTTTTCGTCGACGCCGAACTCGCATGTCCGGCGGACAAATCGGGCCAGCGGGTCGCGGCCGAGTCGGCGCCCTTGAGCGCAGTTCTGTTTGCACCGGCGCGGCCGGTCTTCCTGCGGCTCGCCGTTCAGATCGACGGCAAAACTCCAGACGTCTTTCGCGGGAGCTTCTGCAAAGAATGGTTCGCGAAGCTCGATCAGAACATGGATGGTGTCCTGGATGCGACTGAAGCGGGCGCGATCGCGACAACTCCGCCGGCGGAAGGTTCCGCCAGCCAAAACTGGCAACAGTTCGACACGGCTCCTTCCGATAGCAAACTCACGCCGGAGGAGTTTCGCGCCCTGGCCGATGCCGCGCTGGGCCCGCCAATTGCCGTCGTCAAGAACGAACGGTCGGCGGACGAGGCGGCCAGTTTGTTCGGGCGGCTCGACGGCAATCAAGACGGCGTTTTGACCACCGAGGAGCTGCAGAAAGCGCGCGAAGCGCTCGCCTCTCTCGACGTCGACGACGATGAGACAATCAGTGTTGGGGAATTGAATTCCGCGCCGGAGAAGACCGCGCCATCCGGCTCCTCGGTCGCCGACCATCCGCCGATTCTGGTGTTGGGTCCCCAGACCACGAGTGCGACTGTCGCCGACCACCTTTTGCAGTACTACGATGTCAAGACCTCGGACAGCCGGGACGGCGCCCTCGACCCCGGCGAGCTCGGCTGCGCACCGGAGGCGATCAGCCCGTTCGACGCCGACGGCAACCAGAAACTCGATGTCGCCGAGTTGGCGCGGCTCGTCGCTGAGACGGCGCCCCAACTGCTGCTTACCGTCAGCTTGTTCGATCAAGACCGAGGCCGCCCGTCGGTGAGCGTCGCGTCCCCCGCATCGTCGTCGAGGTACGAGCTCAAGCAGGCCGCGGCCGACACCGCCACCCTGGGCATCGACGCGCTGGAAATCACGCTTGTCGCCAGGCGGACCCGCTCGTCGACGGGCGACAGCCGGCGCTACTATGCGCTGCGGTTCAAAGTTGTCGACAAGGACAAGAACGGGTATCTCGATGCGAAAGAATTTCCGGCGCTCGGGCTGCCGCCGGAGGCAACCTTCGAAGCCGTCGACGCTGACAAGAATGGGCAAGTTGTTTCCGACGAGCTGGTGAACTACCTGTCGAAACAGGACGCAGTCCCCATGAACCAGGTGGTAATGGAGACTTCCGACGTCAGCCGGCCGTTGTTCGATTTCCTCGACACGCGGGAGGACCGCAGGCTGAGCGCTCGCGAGCTGATGTCGGCGGCCAGCCGCCTGTCGCAAGTCGACGGCAACAAGGACGGCAAAGTCACCATGGCCGAACTGACGACGCGTCTGGGCGTCGACGTGTCGGTGAAACGCCCGCCGACTCCAAGAAAGGAGATGGCCGCCCCGGTCAGGCAGCGGCAAGGCGCTGCGGCGGTGCCCCGCGACCGCGGCCCCCAGTGGTTTCTGCGGATGGACCGCAACTACGACGGCGACGTGTCGTGGCGGGAATTTCTGGGTCCGCGAACGGTCTTCGACCGCCTCGACGCCGACCACGACGGCTTGCTCAGCCCGGACGAAGCCGGCAGCGCGAAGTAGACGGCGCGGCTCCTGCATTCAATAATTGGCACAGCAGGGCAGGGTGCGCACTGCTCGTTCCCAAGCTCCGCTTGGGAACGCACTCTCGCGAAGCTCTGCTTCGCGTTCCGCTTTCACCCGTTGTTCTGCAGCGACAATCGGACTGGAAGCAGACTTCGGCGAGCTCAGTCGAGTCGAGCTTCCAGAAAGTGCGTTCCCAAGGAGACCTTGGGAACGAGAGGTTTCAATGACGAAACGCGTTCTCGACGTCGGACAGTGCAACCCCGACCATTCCTCCATTTCGCAATTTTTGCGCAAGCATTTCGACGTCGAAATCGCCCGGGCCGCGCTTCCCGCCGATGCGCTGGGGCAACTGCGCGACGGTCGGTTCGACCTGGTGCTGATCAACCGCAAGCTCGACGCCGATTACAGCGACGGAACCGAGATCCTCCGCGCCATCAAGGCCGACGAGTCGCTGTGCGGCATTCCCGTGATGCTGGTCTCAAACTATGCAGACGCACAACAAGCGGCCGTGATAGCCGGCGCCGAGTACGGATTCGGCAAGGCGGAACTCGGCTCGCCGCACACGCTCGAGCGGCTGGCGAAGTTTCTAAAGTAGCAGGCACACTCCGTGTGCCGCAGCAAAAGTCGCACGGTTTTCACTACCACCAGACATCAAGGCTACGGCACGCGGAGCGTGCCTGCTACATTGGTTTTCGGGCGCGGATCCAAACGTATCGCGGCGCGCCGGGGTCGTCCACCGGTGTGCGCGAGCGGCAGTGCACGTAAGTGTCGTGAAGAGGGCCTTGCGGGGCGTTGCGGCGCGATTCGATCGTCAGCCGCCTCAACAGGTGCGCGTCGATCAATTCGTCTGAAAGCGTTTGCGGCTCGGCGACGGTGGCCGGTTCGTTGAGGTTCAGGGACGCGACGATCAACCCCCCTGGCGCGAGAATTCGCAATAGCTCGGTGCACATGATTTCAAAATGTTCGGTGTGATCGAGGGCGTTCATTGTGAATAGCACGTCGACCGAAGCGTCGGGCAGTGGGATCGACGTTTCGCTCGACGTGACGTACTCCATCGGCTGCGCGTCGACGCCGAACGCCTCGCGATACTT
>JBBDVZ010000215.1:0-6122 GCA_040903115.1 Planctomycetaceae bacterium | reverse complement strand
ACCGTCCCGTGGAACTCTCCCTGGAAGGCAAAGTCCGGGTCGACTTTTGAGCGGTCGATCATCGCAACCTGCTCGGAACCTTTAGCGGCGTGCGGGAGTGCGATCGCCAGCGGTGCGGGAACATCTTTGGGTGCTTCTACGGGTTGCTGAGTGGGGGGCGCGGGATCTTGCGCGCTCAAGGTCGGGACCACACTGACTGCCAGGAACGACGCTGCCAGAAAATAATTCCAGGGGCTTAACATCTCAGATGCCTTTTCCAGAGGAGGATTCGACGGGTCGTACCAGGCCGCAAATTACCTAACGCCCCTAGAATGACAGTTTGCCCTGTCAACAAGCCGCTGACAAGCCCCGTTGTTCGACTTCGCGGTAATTCCTACGAAGACCATCAGGGAGCGGCACGCGTCGCCTATTTTTCCGGCAACGACGCCTTGCGGGCCTTGGCTGCCGGCCGCGATTGCTCGGGAGCTGCGCGGGGCACCGCGGAGTCGGTTTGCGTTTCCAGCGGCTGCGAAAGGGGCACGTCATTCAACGTCACCTCGAGCAGCACTCGCTTGAAATCGAATTCAACGCGCTGGCCGATGGGATCGACCTTTGTGGCAAACGGATAAAGCGGCTCGAACGAGCGCGTGCGGTAAATGATCCGCCCATTCCGCATGTCGAGCAGCGATAAGGCGTACGAGGTGCCATCATCGGGTTCCGACTGACTCCCCCTGCCTATAACGCGCGCCGCAAGTAAAAGCACCGGCGAGCCCAAGAACTGGTCGAGGTTGACGCCTTGATTCTCGATCATAGTCGACCACTCCAGGGCTCCCGTGCGCCGGTCGAAACTGTAAGCCGGGCCATTCACGGTCCACGACCATCCGCCTCCGGAGAGCAGACGCACTTTCCGCGGGTCGGAGAGCGTAAAGAGCACGTAACGATCGGCGAGCCGCAGAACGGTAATCCGCTGTAACCGCTCGATGGGTGCCACGCTGCTGTCGATTCGAGGCGCTCCGTCGCGCACGCCGTAAACGACAAACCGGCCCGCGGGATCGAAGACGGCGACTTCATCGCTGATGGCCCCCTCGGCAAGTTCCGCAATGCGCGCCGCCGGCGAAATATCGGTCTGCCAAACGGTCTTGCCGGTCAACGCGTCCACACAGCACAACTGGTTCCTGACGGGATCGACGCCGACGTTGCGAAAGACGATGTGCCGCCCGTCGACAAGCACCCAGGAGTCGATGGCCGGGATCGGCCGGCTGGGCAACCGTTCGCCGTCGCGACTTTGAAAGACGGCCGCCTCGATCGCGCCCACCGGAAGCACAAAGATGTGTTCGTCGTCGCCGAACACCATGCTGTCGGGCGTGATCTCGTTACGCTCCCAGACCACGTCTCCCGTGAGCGGATCGCAGGCCCGCAACATCGTGCCGCTGCGGTAGCAGATGTACTCGTCGGTGACGGGTCCGACGGATCGCAGCGTGCGGCCGCGGGAGTCGGTCAGCATTCCGTTGATTCGCCTGTTCCTCAACCGCAGCGCTTGTTCGGGCGACTGATTGGGGTCGATTTCGGGGGCGAGCTCGCGGCTCCAGAGAATTTCTGGGGCACGCGTATCCACCAGCATGTTCAGAACAAAGAAATGGCTCGCCAAAACGACAACCAATCGATGCCCGTGTACGAAAGCGTAGTAGCCGCGATAGTTGCCCCCCAAAGTGCGGACGGCATTGGCGATGGGAAGCCGCCACCGTTCGCGGCCGCTGCTGTCGCGAGCTTTCAGGATGATTTCGCTCGGTTCGAGGCTTAGAAACCAGTCTTCGTAGCGCGGGTCGGCCGGACCGACAATCGGAATGGCAATTTCCTGCGGCACATGCGCGTTGCGCTCCGTTCGCTTGACCGAAAAGTGCCGCTCGGGCCATTGGTTGTCGATAGTGCTGGCCGCAGCCATGGCCGCGGCAATGCGCGTGTCGGCCGACCATTCATCAACAAGTTGCCGCCCCGTCTTGCCTTCCAGACACGGCACGTCGGCGAAGCGTTCCAACAGCTCGTCGACCAGCGTGCGCGCGGGACCGGCAGAGTTCCGGTCGATGTACAGCGCTGCCAGCCGCGCCGTCGCATTGGCCGCCACAGACTCATCCGGCGATTCCCGCAGCGATCGCAAGTGGTTCTCGAGCTCGAGAGAATCTCGCACGGGACTCAAGCGGTCGATCAGCGCACGGCGGGCGGCATCGGCCAGCGGCAGCGCCCCGTAAACACGAATGAAGCCGCGCAGCCGATCGACGTCGCCGCCGTCGATTACGCGATCGAGCTCGGCCCGAATCAAGGGATCGATGGCGGCGCGCTGTTGGGCGGAAGCAGCCAAATATGTCTCCGTCATCCGATTGTGCGCCCAAAGATCCATTCGAATCGCCAGCGATTCGTCCCACTGTTCGAGCCGTGCTTCGTTCTCATCGAGGGCGGCCAGCTTCATGTATGTGCCGAATGCGGTATCGTGCTCGCCGGAATTCCGCAGGCCGGCAGCGAACAGTTTCAAATAGCGGACTTTCAATGCCCGATCATCGATGATCTGATGCAGGTCGGCGCTCGCCTGGCGATACTTCTTGAAGTCCAGCCGCAGCCCTTCCATCAGCACGTCGGCGATGAGGGCGCGCGTTCGCGGGTTCGAGCGCGATTCATGCGACTTCCGCAAGTCGGCGACCCCTGCGTCTTCATGGCCAAGATGCAATTGCATCTCTCCGCGCAGCGCCAGCGCGTCGGCATCGGCGGGCGCCGTGCTGAGCCGGTCGCCGGTTTGCTTTTCCAGTTCGGCCAGGCCGCGGAACTGTGTCAACGTGTCGAAAGTCTGCGAAATGACCGCGTCTCCGGCGACGACGAGATTGCCCAGCGCCTGCCCGGACGGAAGCGTGGAGCGCGCCAGCACACGGCCGTCCCGCAAATCGATTGTGGCGATTTGGCCCGTCGACAACGGTAGGCAGTACAAGTGGCCGCTGCGGTATCCTCGGCCGGAGGGTGGCGGGATTGTAATCGGCTGCTTCCAGGCGGGCGTCCCGTCGGCAAGACGCAACGCGTCGATGCGGTTGCGGCCGACGACGATCACTTTCGCCGCTTCGATGGCCGCCACGTATAGCCCCTGGTCGCGCGGAACTTTCCAAACCAGCGAGCCATCGAGCTGGTCGAGGCAATGGAGTTCAGACGAGTCGTTGGGAGTGAGCAGCACGCGGCCTTCGGCCAAGATGGGAACCGAGTCGAACCAGCGGTCAAACTTGCTGCCAACGTCGTTCGGATTAACGGGGAACGGCCCCCCCAAAATGACAACTCGCCCTCTCACGAAGGCCGCGCTGCGCATCCCATTAGCTGGACTGGAATAACGGTAGCCCCACAGCAATTGATGCCGGGCCGGGTCGACGGCAATGATGGCGCCGGCTGAAGTCGGGCAAATCAGTATCCCGTCGGCAAATGAGGGACTCAGTCCGGCGGTGCGGCGACCCTCGTCGAGTTGCACGCCGAACTCCGGCAGTATCAGCGATTGGGTCCACTTGCGTCGGCCGCTGCGGGCCTCGAGTGACACCAGCAGAATCTCCGCGCCGTTTTCGACGAGACAATACAAATCATCTCCCAGAGGCAGTGGTGGGCCCAGAAAGTACGAGCCCGCCATCGGCAGCGGGTTCGCCGTCACCGGCCCTCCCACTTCCCACGCCAGCTTTCCCGTGGCAAGCTCAAACGCCATGATTTTGTTGACGGGTGCAGGATCGAGGGCCGGCTGCAAAAACCGCGGATCGCGATTCTGATCGTAGACAGCGTTAAATGGCAGCTCCTCGACGGCGAACACGAATTCCTCGTTCGAGCTCAACGTGCCCGAGGAAAGGTCGAACCACGCGCGCTCCTGTAGGTACGCCTTCGCTGCCGACGGCTGCCTCGGGCCATCGACCGGCGGCGCCTGCTCGACCGGCAATTGCTGGACGAGTTGATTCAGCATTGCCGACGAATCGCTCAAGTCGTTGACGGCACACTCCCACAAAAGGGCGCCAGACTTCCGGTCGACGGCCCGCACGTTCTGCAATGTGCGAATCACCAGCCTGTCGCCCGCAACCAGGGGGTTGACGGCGGGAATTGTCGGGAAGTTATCGCGACGCGCTTCCGAGCCGAGCTGCTTGAATGCCGCCTCCGCGGCGTCCAGCGTTCGCGGGTCATCCTCTTCCGACGCACGAAGCGTCGAGGTTTTCCATTGCTCGATGATTGGAGGCGCCGCCTGCGGCCCGGCGGCGTTTCGGGAAGAACGGCCGCGAAACATGGTCCAGTCGCTTGCCGCGAGCAACGCAGGCCCGCCTTGGATGCCCGCGACGCTCTCGAGCCAGTTCAGGGAATCCTCTTCGCGATCGAAAAGTGCAATCGATTTACCACCCAACGTGAGCCTGTGGTCGGGGTGGTTTTTCTTCAGGTCCTGCAAGGTGCGGGACGCCGATTCCGGAAGACCCGCCCGCGCCCAGGCAATGGCGGTCATCAACGAGAGCATCGGCTCCCAGTTTCGAGACCTCTCCCCCAAGCCTCGCAACTGTTCGAGGTGCATGGCGGCGGCCAACGGCTGCGAGCGATCGAGGTAATACGTCCCCAGCAAGTACGTGGCCTCGTAGCCGGCGTTGGTGTGAAAGAAGCGGCGTGCGACTTCTTCGAGCACCTGCGGATCGCGCAGCTTCGACGCTTCGTCGAGTAACTGTCGCGCGGCGATGCCGTAGCGCAACTCGTACAGGCGGCGGCCTTCGGGAGGGAGCGAGCCGATTAACTGCTGCACCTCGCGCTTGAGGCTCTGACTCATGTTCTGATCGACGAAGTAGTCTTCCGACTCATCGTGGATCTGGTCGTCGCGAGCATTGGCGCGCGGATCGAGAATGCGCTCCTGGAGGATCTCGATGGCTTGCGAGTAATCGGCCTTTTGGATGGCTTCCTTGCCTCTTGCCAGCGCTTTCGACAATTCCTTGCTGGAGTTCGCTTGCGGGAGACGGCCTTGTCCCTCGTTCGACTGTTGGTCGTTGTCCTCGGCAAATACCTGGAGATTCTGAATGATGAGAGGGTTCTGCGCACTGCTCAACGCCGGCGCCAACGTGAGCACAAGCCCCGCCAAAAGCAGCGGCAACTGCATGCGGTGTCCAGCCGCGCGAGGCCCGACCCAGCGGACCGCTGTTTTGCGACATCGCCCCGGCGGTGTGATCGTCCGCAAGATCATCTGAGGCCTTCCATTCGTCTCCCGGCATCGTGACTGCTCGACGAGACCCCCACAGTAATAGTTGCCCATCACCCCTTAAAGGATAGTCGATTTACAGCCTTCGAGCACTACCAGTCACGGTTGCGGCGGTTCAGATGACGTGGTCGCTGCCGCCGGTGTGCTTTGCAAAGGTGTTGTGGAATGGGCATCCGCCCTGAAGGACTGAAGAACAAGCATCGTCGCCCCGGTAACCAGGTAGACGTCGGCGAAATTGAAAACCGGCCAAGGGAAACCGCCAAAAGTGAACAGCAGGAAATCACGAACGGCGTACAATCTTGCGCCTGTCAAGTCGACGCAGCCATGCAGTCCGGCGCGGTCGTAAAGATTGCCCAGTGTGCCGGCCAGAATGAACGCCAAGGCCACCGTAAGCCACAAGCTGCGCGCCGCTTTGCGCACGAACAGCCAGTAGATAATACCCGCGACGGCGACGACACTCAGGGCGGCGAACGCCCACGAGTAACCTTGCCCAACTCCCCAAAGGGCGCCGTGGTTGAAACTCGTGAACAAACGGAAGGTGGTCCAGCCGCGAATGTACGGGACGCTGGACCCTTCGATGCCCGGCGGGCGGTCGAAAATCTTGTGTCGCCCGAACTCAACGACCCGGCCATTTTCAGTGTAGCCCAAGTCGTCGAAGACGACGGTTTTCGAGAACAGGTCCCAGAAAAGCCCCGTGCCGGCAATCAGGCAGAATACCAGCGTCCGGCTGCCTGGAACCCGAGTCATAGAGTCAATTCTTCGCGCTTCCTCTCACACGCCACACAGTTGCGGGCGTAGGGAATGGCCCTCAAGCGCGTTTTGGGAATCAGGGACTTCGAAGGCGACTTTCCCTCTCCCAGGCACGCCTCGCACAGTCCGAAGAGATCGTCGTCGATTCGCTTGAGCGCTGCGG
>JBBDVZ010000214.1:0-6143 GCA_040903115.1 Planctomycetaceae bacterium | reverse complement strand
CTTCGCCGCCGCCGGTCCGGCCGCCGCGGCCAGTGCCGGCTCGGCTCGTGCCGGAGCCTGCTCTGCCGCCGCCCATCCCGCCGCCCATCATCTGGGCTCCACCCATCCCGCCCATCATCCCTCCGCCCATCCCGCCCATCATCCCGCCGCCGAATCCGCCGCCGCCGCGGCCGCCATACTGCTTGAGCACCTGGACGCCGACGAATGCGTCCGGCATCGCGACTGTGAGCGGCTTATCGGTCGTGTTTTCGATGAAGACATTTCCCGACTTGGCGTCACGCGGAATCATGGTGGCATCCAGCGTCCCCTTCGCGAGCGCGTGGAAAAAATCGACCTTCTCAGCCGACGGATCCAGCGTGAGCCGAGCGGTTGTCTTTTTCTTCTTTTCCTTGTCCGTCGCCTTGCGCGTTTCGGGCGCAGTTGACGCATCCGTCGATTCGTTCGCGGATTCCACAGATGAGGTGGCTTTGTCGTTGCCCTTTGCGTTGGCGTCGGCTGTTTTCTTGTTCGCCGCATACACGAGCGATCCGCACGCCAGCGACAGACAGACGACAATGGCGATTGAACAGCTTGCAAGGCGATTGATGCGGGACATCTTAGCTAGTCCTTTCTCGCGGATGGGTGCAGCCGCCCCGCAGCCGGGCAGCATCGCGCCGGCACTCGTATAGACGGCACGAGTAACGCGGCACTTCGGGACCCCCGAATGAAATCATTTTGGCTGGGAGACTCTTAGGCCATCGTCATTCTATCGCGCGACAGCCACCGTGTTCAATAAAAAGTTCACTTTCCCGCGGAAATTGGCCCGTCCACTCCGGTTGCTTGCAGCCGGGAAACTGGCCGGTTTTCGCCGGAGACGCCGGCTGAAACGAAGGAATGCCGGTTCCCCTGTTTCGGCGGTTCCTGGCACCGGTTGAGACGCTGTTCGAAACGTTCCGAGGAGCTTGCACGGCTTGAACCCCCTGCGGAAAGCGGCCATATTCACACATATGACCGAAATCGACGAGCGAAACGTGGTCGATTACCTTCGCCGAACCGGACGCCTGCAGGACGGAATTGCCGCCCGGGCCGAACGCCTGGCGTGGGGCGTTTCAAACGTCGTGCTGAGAATTCGGCCGGATCGAGGCCCCAATTTCGTCGTCAAGCAATCCCGCCAACGGTTGCGCACCCGGGCCGATTGGTTCAGCCGACTGGACCGCATCTACCGTGAAGTCGACGTGATGAATACCCTGGCGCCGTTGCTGCCCAAAGGCGTGGTTCCTGCGGTTCTGTTCGAAGCCCGCAACGACTACCTGTTTGCGATGGAGGCCGTCGCAGCAGACCATGTTGTGTGGAAAGCCGACCTTCTTGCCGGCCGCTTCGAACCAGAAATCGCCGGCACGCTGGGTGATTACCTGGCAACGATCCATCGCGGGACCGCCGGCAACCAATCGTTAAGACAGCTCTGGAGCGACCGGCAGGTGTTCGACCAGCTTCGCCTCGACCCCTTCTATCGGCGCATTGCGGACGTGCACTCCGAGATCCGCGCGCCCGTCCGGCGGTTGATCGAGCAAACGTGGAGCCTGGAATTGTGCGCCGTGCATGGCGATTTCAGCCCCAAAAATGTCCTGATTGCCGACGGGCGGCTGACGCTCGTCGACTACGAAACCGGGCACTTCGGCGACCCGGCGTTTGACCTCGGATTCTTTTTGAGCCATCTACTTCTTAAGACGGTGTTGCACGCGTCGCGCCGGGTAGACATGCTCGAGCTCGCGCGCGTCTTTTGGACACGCTACCGCAATGGGTTGGGCGACCTGGCGGAACAAGCTGAGTTCGGTGAAGTCGAACTGAATCGCAGAACAGTCGCTCATTCGGCGGCATGCATGTTGTCGCGAATCGACGGAAAGAGCCCGGTCGATTATCTGCCTCGCGACGACCAGCAGGACCTGGTGCGGCGTTTTTGCCTCAACTGTCTGCTGCAACCGCCGGAAAGCGTTGAGCCGATGTTCGAGTCGCTGGAGGCCGCGTTGGCCCACCAGAGTTACTGATTCCCTTCACGGAGTCTTGCCGTGTGTCGCATCGAGCGGATTCACGCCCGAGAGGTCTTCGACAGCCGCGGAATGCCCACCGTCGAGGTTGAAGTCACGTGCGCCGGCTCGCGGCCGGGGCGGGCGATCGTTCCCAGCGGCGCCAGCACCGGAAAATACGAATCGGTCGAGCTGCGGGATCGAGACTCGCCGCGACTGGATGGGACCGGGGTCGCTCGTGCTGTCGAAAACGTCTGCGGCGAAATTGCGGCGGCCCTAAAGGGCGCCGACGCGAGCGACCAGCAGGACATCGATCGGCGGTTGTGCGATTTGGACGGAACCGACAACAAGCGGCGACTCGGCGCCAACGCCACCCTGGGAGTATCGCTGGCGGCGGCTTACGCGGCTGCCGAAGCGCAAGGCATTTCATTCGTCGATCACCTGAACCGGGTTTGGCGAAGCGTGCCGGGAACCGTCAATCCCGCAATGTCGCTTCCCTTGCCGATGGTCAACATGATCTCCGGGGGACTGCACGCCGGAGGCAACCTGGACATTCAAGACGTCCTCATTCTTCCAGTAGGGGCCGGATCGTTTCGCCAGGCGTGGGAGTGGGTGATTTCGGTCTATCGCCGACTCGGCCGGTTGTTGAGTGACGAGGGTTATGAAGGGCATCTTGTCGGCGACGAGGGGGGCTACGGACCGCGACTGAAGAATAACGAAGATGGCATCCGCTTCGTGGTCTCCGCGATTGAGTCGGCGGGCCTCGAGCCGGGCGAACAAGTGGCCATTGGGTTGGACGTCGCTGCCAGCCACTTTTATCGCGACGGCTCGTACCATCTTTCGAAGCCAACGGAAGCCAACCTGACAGCCGACGCGATGATCGACCTGCTCGACGATTGGGTGGCAAGGTATCCCATTGTCAGCATCGAAGACGCGCTGGGTGAAGACGACTGGAACGGTTGGAAGCGTCTCACCGATCGGCTGGGCAGCAAGGTTCAGCTCATCGGCGATGATCTCTTTGTCACCAACCGCGCGCGGCTCCAGCGCGGCGTCGAAGAGGGCGTCGGCAACAGCATCCTGATCAAACTCAATCAGGCCGGCACACTTTGGGAGACGCTGGAGACGATGCGGCTGGCGATCGACCGCGGTTACCGGCCCGTGATTTCCGCACGCAGCGGCGAAACCGAAGACACGACCATCGCCGATCTCGCCGTCGCCACCGGCGCCGGACAAATCAAAGTCGGCTCCGCAGCCCGCAGCGAACGGCTCGCAAAATACAACCAATTGCTGCGATTGGAAGAGCAACTTGACGGCCGCATCGAGTTTGTGGGCTCAAAGGTTCTCGGCGGGTTCTGAGAAAGGAAATACATCCACAGATTTCGCAGATTGCGCAGATTTTTATGAGGAGACCGGGAATCCAGGAAAACACGAGAGCGAAGAACTCCTGGTTTCCTGGTCTCCTCATAAAATCCGTTCGTCCTTCGACGCAGGTGCAGCCCACAAATCGTTCGTGACCTTGAATGGAAATCTGCGTCATCTGCGAAATCTGTGGATAACTTCTTCTCTTCTTTCTGCCCTCTTCCGTGAAGTTCGCTCACCTGTCATGATGGGAGTATGCCCGACCGACTGATTCGAATTGCGTCGCTTTTCGCGCTTTGTATCCTGCTCGCGGTGAGTGAGGCGTGCGCCGGCGATCGCTCGATCTCCGTCGATGACTGGCCGCAGTTTCGCGGGCCGGATGGCGAGGGGCATGCTCCGCAGCACGGGCTGCCGCTCGAGTGGAGCGACACGAAAAACGTCGCTTGGAAAGTGCCCATCCCGGGAAAAGGCTGGTCGTCGCCGGTCATCCGAAACGGCAAGCTATGGCTGACGACCGCCACCGAACGCAACAGCTCGCTGCGCGTACTGTGCCTCGATTGCAAAACCGGCGAGCAGATCTGGAACGTGCAAGCCTTCTTCAAAGGCGAGCCGGGGAAAATCAATCCTAAAAACAGCCACGCGACACCCACCATCGTCCTGGGAGAGTCGAAGCTGTACGCGCACTTCGGGGCACACGGCACGGCGTGCCTTTCAAGCGATGGCAAAGTGCTGTGGAAGGCACAGACGGATTACTACCACCACCACGGGCCGGCCGGCTCGCCGGTCGTTGTTGGAGATTTGCTGATCTACTCGTGCGACGGGTTCGATCGCCCGTTTTACGACAGGCTCGAACGGCCGGACGTCGACCACGATCAGTTCGTCGTCGCGCTCGATACCGCCTCGGGGGCGGTGCGCTGGAAGTCGCCACGCAAAGGCCGCCACTCGTACTCCACGCCGTTGACGATTGACGTTGATGGCAAGCGCCAGGTCATCAGCGCGGGGGGTGATCGCGTCGTCGCCTACGACCCGGGCTCCGGCGAGGAAATCTGGTCGTGCCGCTACAACGGCTACTCAGTCGTTCCTCGCCCCGTTTACGCGGGCGGATTGGTCTTCGTGTGCACGGGATTCGACGAGCCGTCGCTGCTCGCCATTCGCCCCGACGGCCAAGGCGACGTGAGCGAAACGCACGTGGAATGGACATTGCGCGAGAGCGTCCCGCTGACCGCGTCGCCGCTAGTCGTGGGCGATGAGCTGTACCTCATCACCGACGGCGGAATTGCCAGTTGCCTGGATGTAAAGTCGGGTCGCCGCCACTGGCGGAATCGGCTGCCGGGGAAATACTCCGCGTCGCCGATCTACGCTGACGGCCGGATTTATTTCCAGGCCGAAACGGGTGTCACGCACGTGATTGCGCCCGGCAAGACATTTCGCAAGTTGGCGACCAATCACGTTAAAGGCGAGACGCTGGCCTCGATGGCCGCGTACGACCGGTCGTTCTTTATTCGCACCGACCGAATGTTGTATCGGATCACCGAGAAATCTGACGAGCAACCGGTCAATGATTCCGCCGGCCCGTGACGTATTGAAATCGCGAGCGAGGTCGTTTGGCGAGCGGCAGGCGTCAGCCTGCTGGTTCGGCCAAGTACCAGCCGGCTCACACCGGCCGCTCGCCGGTCAGCGCCGGTTGTCTACATGTTGCGGCTTCCATGATCGCTTGCTCGCTGTACTGGCCGCGGGCGAACTCTCCCGTCATTCGGCCTTCGCACAGCACGAGAATCCGATCGCACAACGTGAGCAGCTCCGGCAGCTCGCTGGAGGTGACGATGATCCCCATGCCGTCGCGGCAAAGCTCGTCGACGATCTTGTACAGTTCGGCCTTGGCGCCGACGTCGATGCCCCGCGTGGGGTCGTCGAGCAAGAGGACCTTGGGGTTTGTGCGCAGCCAACGGGCGACGACGCATTTCTGCTGATTGCCCCCGCTGAGACTGGAAACCGGCGCCTCGGTCCCGGAAGTTTTGACGCCCAACTGCCCAATCGATGCCTCGGCCATTTGCCTCTCCTTGCGCGGCGAGACCAAACCGGCGGTGGCGGCATCGCCCAGGCGACACAACGTGATATTGTCCCGGACGGTCATGTGGTCGAACAATCCGAGTCGCTTCCGGTCTTCGGTGACCAACGCGAGTCCCGCTTCGACGGCCTCCGCGGGATGCGTGAAACTCACGAGGCGGCCTTCGAGCAAAATGCGACCTTGTGGACGTTCAGCAGCGGCCCCGAACAAACACTCCAGCAACTCGGTCCTCCCGGCACCCATTAAGCCGGCGATGCCGAGCACCTCGCCGCGTCTGAGCGAGAAGGTGATGTCTTTAAGTTTCCAGCGGCGCGCGTGCCCCGGCCAGGGGAGGGAAAGACGCTCGACTTCGAGCAGGACATCGCCCGGTTTGCGGTCACGGTCGAGCGACACCTCTTCGATCTCGCGCCCGACCATCAGATGTGTGATTTCGCGAGGCGAAGTCGCAGCGCGGGAGAATGTCCCCACAATTCGCCCGTCGCGAAGCACGGTAATTGTGTCCGAGAGCCGAAACACCTCGTCCATTTTGTGCGAGATGTACACCACGGTGACACCTCGATCAAGTAGCCGCTGGGTCACGCGAAAAAGCCGCTCGACTTCGGTGGCGGTCAAAGCGCTGGTCGGCTCGTCCATGATCAGAATTTCGGCGTTCAGCGACAAAGCCCTGGCGATCTCGACAAGCTGCTGATCGCCGACGCGGAGCGAGCGCACCG
>JBBDVZ010000213.1:0-6146 GCA_040903115.1 Planctomycetaceae bacterium | reverse complement strand
TGGGCGATGAGGGACTCGAACCCCCGACATCCACGGTGTAAACGTGGCGCTCTAGCCAACTGAGCTAATCGCCCCTCTTTGCGTCGTCTCGGTCCGGCCAACTGCGGCGCATGTCGATTTGCCTAGGCCGCTGGATCAATCGGCGAGCACAACGCTCGGATCAATCTAAAGAACGCCGCGCGAAAGCGGAAGTCAGCCGCCGGGTTTATCCCGCCGAAATCGGACCACGGGGATGAACCCCATGGCTCGAAGGCGCTTGCGACCCTCAAATCCCCGCGTCGCCGTGTCTCCGCGTCCCCGCGTCACTCCCTCACCCCATCCCCCCCTCTCAGCTATAATAGGGTGCACGTCCGTCCGTTCAATCTCGCTTGCACATTCATTCAAACTCCGAGCCAAAAGCCATGTCCACTCCGTTTCGCCAGTGCGCCGAAACGATTCAACGGCTCTCGCGGGCCGTCGAAAAGCTCGGGACGCTTGTCGGCGTTTTGCGGGTCGAGCCGCTTGAAGGGCGGGAATGGTACGACGTGTTGCGGCAGAAGTTGTCGCCGCAGCTTACCGACGATGCGTTTCTCGTGGTGGCGGTTGTCGGCGGGACGAACATCGGCAAGAGCGTGGTCTTCAACCACATCGCCGGCACGCGGGCCAGCTCGATCAGTCCGTTGGCATCGGGAACCAAGCATCCCGTTTGTCTCGTGCCGGCCGGCTTCTGCGACGACCACGACCTGGCGGCCATCTTCGAGGGATTTCGGCTCGACGAGTGGACCCGTTCCGATGAGGCGATGCAGGACGACGACGAGCATCGCTTGTTTTGGAAGACCAGCGACGAGACGCCCGACAACCTGCTCGTGCTCGACACGCCCGATATCGACAGCGATGCCCTGGTCAACTGGTACCGTGCCGACATCATTCGCCGCACCGCCGACGTGCTGATCGCCGTCTTGACGCAGCAAAAGTACAACGACGCGGCCGTCAAGCAATTTTTCCGCAAGGCCGCCGCCGAGGACAAGGCGGTCATCGTCGTCTTCAATCAGTGCGAGCTTCCGGAAGACGAAGCCTATTGGCCGCTTTGGCTGGCCACGTTTGCCGACGAGACGAAAATTGTTCCGGAAATCGTGTACGTCGTGCCGAACGATCGGCGCGCGGCCGAGGCGAACCAACTCCCGTTCTACGAACGCCAGTGGCGAAACGGTTCCGAGTCGACAACTGCGAGCGCCGACGATCTGGAGCAGAATGCCGCGCGCGACTTGAGTGCCGATTTGTCGCGGCTGCGGTTTGCCGACATCAAGCTGCGGTCGCTGCGGGGTTCGTTGAACCGACTGCTGGATGACGATACAGGCGTGCGCGCGTATCTGCGGGAAATCGAACAGCGTAGCAGCGAGTTTCTGGCGACGGCAAAGCGTCTGTCGCTCGATAGCGTCGTGCCGGTCAACAACTGGCCAACCATTCCGAACAAACTGCTCGTGGCGGAAATTCGCCAATGGTGGCGCGATACGCAAACGGGCTGGGCCCACAACGTGCACGCGTTTTACGACACGCTGGGCAAGGGCATGTTGTGGCCATTTCGTTTCGCGGGCCGTAAGCTGCGGGGCGAGCAACAACCGCCGCTCGAGCGGTACCGCGAGCTGGAATGGCCGACGTGTTTGAAAGTGATTGAAGACGTTTTTCAAAACCTCACCTGGATGAGCGAATCGGGCAGCGGGTTGATGCGCCCGCATCTCGAGCGCATCCTCGCCGGCACGTCGCGGAGAGAATTGCTGCACGAGCTCAAGCGGCGGCACGACGCCATCGAACTCGAAGAAGAACTGCACGACGTCGTACTGGAGCGGATGCGGGCGTTTCAAACGAACAGCCCGGAGCTTTACCGGTTCATGCGGCAACTCAACAACGTGTCGGCGGCCGTTCGGCCGGTGACGAGCGTCGTTCTCTTCACCATGGGATGGGGGCCGGCGGGCGACGTGGTCGCGCAGTACGTCGCTCATGCGGCGGCGCATGCGGTCGTTCCCATCGTCGCCGATTTTGCCGGCGGAACGGCGGCAGCCGTCGCGGGCGAGTCGGCATTGTCGAGCGTGGCCGGACAGAGCGCGGGATTTCTGCAAGCCAAGTTTCAAGAATTGCAAACGACGTTCACGGCGCGGCGAGCCGCGTGGCTGGCCGATCAGTGCAAGGAGCTGTTGCTCGGCACGCTGCCGGCCGAAATGCAGTCGGCCGCCGACATTCCACGATCGGATGCCTTCCGCGACGTGGCGGCGATCGTCGATGCGCTCGAAGAGCAGCTCGCCCATAGCACAAAGGAATCGTTGGTTTGACGACAACCGATCTCGAACAACTCGAACTGCTGGCGCGCGTCGATGAGATTGTCGGGAGGCTCACGCAGTGGACGCAAGCGGACACCGCGTGGGAGCCGATGCGGCACGCGCAGGCGCTCATCCGGCGCGTGCTGACACGCGCCGAAGGGTTGCGGATCCGGCTCGAATCGCCGCTGGTGGTGGCAACATTCGGGGGAACGGGCACCGGGAAAAGCACGCTGGTCAACGCCCTGGTCGGCCGCGAATGCACCAAAACGGGCCGCCAACGGCCCACCACGCGGCGGCCCGTGTTGATCGCTCACCCGCAAACCGACGTCGAAGCGCTGGGATTGCCCATCGACGATTTCGACGTGACACGCGCCGACTCGACCATATTGCGCGACATCGTCATCGTCGATTGTCCCGACCCCGACACCAGCGAATCGGAAACGCCGGGAAGCAACCTGCAGAAGCTCCATCGCCTGTTGCCCTATTGCGACGTGTTGATTTACACCTCGACCCAGCAGAAGTACCGGTCGGCACGCGTCGCCGACGAGCTCGGCCAGGCGGCAACCGGCTGCCGCTTGCTGTTCGTGCAAACGCATGCAGATTTGGACGAGGACATCCGCGACGACTGGCGGAGGCATCTGGCCGATCATTATGAAGTGCCCGACCTGTTCTTTGTCGACTCGGTGCGCGCCATTCGAGAGCAGTTCGCCGAGCAGCGGCCGTCGGGCGACTTCGGCCGATTGCAGGACCTGCTGACGACAAGGCTCGCCGCGTCGCATCGCATTCAAATTCGCCGCGCGAACCTGGTCGACCTGATTCAGGAGGCGCTGGCTCATTGCCGCACGTCGATGGCATCAAAATGGCCCGCCGTCGAACAGCTCGAAGCGGCACTCGAGGACGAGCGGCGAAAAATGACGCACCAGATGGCCGAGCAGCTCAGTGCCGAGCTGTTGCAAAGCCGCGGCTTGTGGGAGCGCCGATTGGTGGAAGCCGTCACGCAAATGTGGGGGTTCAGCCCGTTCTCGCTGATGCTGCGGTTGTATAACGGGCTGGGCAGCCTGATTACCGGCCTGGGTTTCCTGCGTGCGCGAAACTCCGCGCAAATGGCGCTGGTGGGGGCCATGCAAGGGGCGCGCTGGCTCAAATCGAGGCAGCGGCAGAAGGACGCGGAAACGCAACTGGCACGAATCAGCACGTTCGGTTTCGACGACGCCTTGTTGCGGGAATCGCAGTTCGTGATTTCGGGTTATGTCAACTCGGCGCAACTCGACGTCGAGGTGGCGGGCCGGTCGACTCTCGATGACCTGCGCGACGAGGCGATTGCCGTCGAAGAGCGATTTCTGGGCGATGCCAGCGGCCGAATCGAGCAAATCATCAAATCGCTGGCCGCAAAGAACTCGCGGTGGTTCGTTCGCTGGATTTTCGAGGCGCTTTTCTTGTCGTACGTCGCGTTCGTGCTGTATCGCGTCGGCAAGAACTTCTTTTACGACACGTTTTTCAGAGAGCTGATTTCCAGCGACGGCGCAGCGGCGGTCGCATTGCTGTCGGTCGACTTCTATATTTCGGCAGCGCTGTTCTTCGTCTTGTGGACGGGTGTGCTCGTCATGATTTTCGTCGGCCGCTTGAAGATGGGGCTGCAAACCCGAATTCGCCAGTTGGCCGGCGAGTTGGCTGAAAGCCGAATGTCACGCGGACTCTTCCCGCAGCTTGATGCGACTTGCGCGCAGATCGCCGCCGGCCGATTGAAACTCGATGCGCTCGCCGAGGCGACCCACGAGCTGCGCAATCGAATCGCCACGTCGAACGGCTTGGGGGCGCGCCTTGCACCGGCCGGGGAAGCGCCGACCATCTTGCCACGGCGATGAATGGTGCCTTGAGCCGGCGGGTTTAACCCGCCGGTCTTCGGCCGAAGCACGCAAGACACGCGAATGCATGGGCGGCTTTAATCACAATAGCCGAGGACCGCGGGGATGAACCCCGCGGCTCGAAAATCCCGTGCTACTTTTTCGGCGTGGCTTCGGCGGGAGGCGTGCCTGGTTTGTTTGCCGGAGCGCCGCTCGACGGTTTGTCTTCGAACTTCTGGCCGGGCTGGCCGCTCGTGGGTGCCGGCAGGCTCCGCTTGGTGCGGCCGTAGACGCCGCCCGAGAGTCCCGAGCCCTGGCGAAGAGGAATCGTCTCGTCGATTCCCAGCTTCTTTTGGCCGGACTTCAACGGGTAGACTTCGCCGGGCGCCCACAGGCGTCGCGACGCCGAATAACCGATGTAGTTCAAGAAGTTGTTGAGGCTGACAACGCGTACGCCTTGCTGGCGGGCCTGCAGCTCCAATTGCTTGTTGTGCTCCATGATCTTATTGATCGCGTCCAGCTCGCTCGGAGGCGCTTTGAGCGGATCGGGAATTTCACCGATGACGAGGAACGTGGTTCGCACCGTAACGCCTGGTCCGTTCATGTTGCCTTGGTCGTCGACTTCAGTCTCGACCTTGGCGTTGGCGGTCGCGACCAGCTCGTGCAGCCGTAGCCGGTCGCTGTGCCCGTCGCCGTCGAAATCAATTGTCCCAATGAACGCGAAGTACTCGACTTTGCCCGGCGACCAAAGCGGCGTGTAAATGGGGTCGCCGATGGCGATCGGCCGCAAGTTGTCGCCGCTGAGCATGCGTCCTTCGGCGAGGTGGGGACCAATGACGCGCGTGACCTCGACCGAGCCCTTGATGTCTTCATTCCCACGAGCGACGCCGTGGTGAGCCTTGGTGTAGACGCTGAATGTGGTCCCCTTGGTGAGTTGGTCGGCTTCGCCCAAATTGACCCACACGAGTTTCGAGGCGTGATCGACCCAGCGGATTTCGCCGTCGGCAACCTCGAAGCTGAGCATCGTCGCCTCGTCATAAAGCCGCTGCAGGCGATCGTTGGCGTCCGCGAGGCCCTTCATGTCTTTGTTGATCCGCTCGATTTCCTTCGTGAGGCGGCTTCGATCATTTTCGCTAACAATCCGTTCGTCGCGAAGCTGTTTTTCCAACGCGGCGATGTTCTGGTTTCTATCCTTCACCGTTTCGTCGAAGGCGGTAATTTGCTGGCGCAAATCGCTGGCCGATTGTTCGGCTGCTCCCGAGAATTGATCATTCTCAACCTGGAACTGGCCCTGCAGGCTGGAAATTTTGAGATTCGCGTCGTTGAGTTTGGCCTCCAGGTCGTTGCGCTGCTGCATCAACGCGTTGATGTGGGAGCTCATTTCGGCCAACGTGGAGATCAACGTCGCCTTACCCAAATTCTTTCCGTACGTCGTGATGGCGTCCTGCATGCCCTTCATCACCGTGTTCGGCTTGTTGGGATCCGCAAGGCCCACATCCTCGACGTCGATGCCGACCTTCTTGCGGATCGCCTCCACTTCTTGTTGGTACCTCTCCTTGAGCGCCTTTTCACTGCCAGCTTCCCGGTCGGCGGTGATTTTCGCGGTGACCGCGTTCTTCCGCTCCCCCATCTCGATGTACCACATCACCGCGAAGATGATGGTGGCCATCACAAAGACGATCAACGAGACGTGAACTCCGGTGGGCTTATTGGCGGCAGCCATGCTTTTACCTCGGGCACTTTGCGACGGACGGATCGACTCTACGGACGCCCGTAGATCGGGACATCGTGCTAACGACTTGCGAACGCCTGGCGGCCCGCAATCATCCGTGAGCAGTTACTGGGAATACGGTCGGAAGAGAAGACTCAACGGTCATGCGGCGGCGCGCAACCGATCGAGTATCTCTCTAGTGTAAAAGGAGATAGGGGGGTGTCAAGAAATAACCACCTGCCACGGTCGAGCGGAACGCCGTTCTGACGATTTCGGTGCCTTTAGCGATTGGACCAC
>JBBDVZ010000212.1:0-6150 GCA_040903115.1 Planctomycetaceae bacterium | reverse complement strand
CGCGGTCCGATTGCTTGCCAGCGGTTAGATGAATGGACATCATCGGAGAGCTTGCAAAACAAGCACCATTTCCGCTTGCCCGAGAGGACCACTCGATGGATGTTCGAATCCGCTTGTCGATCATGATGTTCCTGCAGTTCTTCATTTGGGGAGCGTGGTATGTTACGGCGCCCCGGTTCTTGGGAACAATTGGATTCGATGAACCGGATTTCGGCTGGACGTACTCGGTGGGACCGATCGCCGGCATGATCTCTCCGTTCTTCGTGGGAATGATCGCCGACAGGTTCTTTTCCACCGAGCGCATTTTGGGCGTGATGCATCTGCTGGGCGGCATTCTCATGCTGGGTGCGACAATGTTGATGAAGCCCGAGGGCGCCAACCCGTCGATGATTAACACGGTGTTCTTCGGGTACATGCTCACTTATTTCCCCACACTTTCGCTGACGAACACGCTGGCCATGCACAACCTCGATAATTCGGAGACGCAATTCCCGGCGGTGCGCGTCTTCGGCACGATCGGTTGGATCGTCGCCGGGTTTGTGCTCGGTGGGATGCAGTGGGGGGCATCGATCAACATGTTCTATCTGACCTCCGCCGCAGCTTTGATTATGGGTGTTTACTGCTTCACCTTGCCGCACACCGCGCCTCCGCTGGCCGGACAAAAATCGTCGGTTCGCAAGCTGTTGGGGCTCGATGCGTTCGTCCTTCTCAAGCAGCCCGCGTTCCTCACGTTCATGGTCAGTTCGTTTCTCATCTGCATCCCACTGGCGTTTTATTACCAGTTGGCCGAACGGTCGGTGGCGCAAGCCGGCCTTGCCGATCCCCCCATCAAGATGGCGTTCGGGCAGATTTCAGAGATCGTCTTTATGGTGCTGATGCCGCTGTTCTTCAAGCGGCTCGGCGTCAAGTGGATGCTGCTGGTGGGGATGGCGGCCTGGGTCGCGCGGTACTTTCTCTTCGCCATTGGCGCGCCAGCGGCAATTGCCTGGATGATGATCGCCGGCATCGTGCTGCACGGAATCTGCTACGACTTCTTCTTCGTGACCGGTCAGATTTATACCGACAAGGTCGCGCCTTCCAGCATTCGGGGCCAGGCGCAAGGGATGTTGGTCCTCTTCACCTTGGGTTTGGGAATGCTGATTGGCGCACAGGTCGCCGGGTTCGTCGGAAAAGTGAATACACCAGCGGAAGCCGTCGCACTGAACGACGAGGTTCAAGCGATTGGAGTCCAAATCGCAGCAATCGACAAGGAAACCAAATTGCAATCGGCGCAGGGAAAGCAACTTCCGCCGGAGCTGGTGGCGGAACGAGAAAACCTCGGCAAGCAGCGCGATGAGAAGGCGTTGCAGGCCCTGCGCCTGATGAACTGGCGAGCAATCTGGATGATTCCAGCCGTTGGCGCAGCGGTCATCTTGCTGTTGTTCGCCGCGCTATTTCGCGACGAACGGGGCACTGGCACGAGTGTTTCGCCGGGGGACATCGCGACCGCGGCGGCTATCGAGGAGCAGCCCTAGTCTGTCGCTTGAGGCCATTCGCAGCGCCCGCCGATTCACCGGCAAAATCGCGCGGTTTTTCCAAACGGTGCCGACGTATGATAGACTGGCCCATTGCGACTGTTCGCATGCGGCTGTAAGTGCAGAGGCGGCTGGGGAAAGGCAAGATGGCAGCCCGGTTGAGTTGGCGGTTGCGGTGGAAGCTCTCGGTGTTGTGGGCCCTGCAATGGGGGATCACCGGGGCCGTGCTCACTTACTTGCCGCTCTATCTCGATGAAAAAGGCGTGCACGAAGAGGGCCGCGGGCAGTTGATGGCCGTCTCTGCCATCGGGCTCTGGTTGGCGCCGCTGGTCGTCGGACAGATTTGCGACCGCTGGCTGGCCACCGAAAAGTACCTGGCCTTCAGCCACTTCATCGGCGGGCTCACGCTGATCAGCATCCCCATCGCCACCGAAATCTACCAGAAGACAGGCGAGAACTTCAGTGTGCTGCTGACACTGTTCGGCCTTTATGCGGTGGCTTACATTCCCACCATTCCGCTCGCCAGCTCGCTGACGTTCCGGCATCTTCCCGACCCTGATGCGCAATTCGGCTCGGTCCGCGTGTGGGGAACCGTGGGCTGGATGCTCGCGGGCTTGTCGCTGTCGTTATGGCTTGGCCGCACCGAGGCCCATCGTTGGCTATTGTCGAATTACCCGCAGTTGCGCGGACTGATGGCCGAAATCACCTACACGTTCGCCTGGCTTTCGCCGCCGTCGAGCTCCGATTGTTTTCGCATCGCCGCATTGCTGTCGTTCGCGCTGAGCACGTTTTGCGGGTTCCTGCCGTCGACGCCGCCGGTTCGCAACGAGCGGGCCTCTATCGCGCCGTTGCAAGTGCTGCGGATGTTTCGCAACCGCCAGTTTACGCTGCTGATCAGCGTGACGTTTTTGCTGGCGATGGTGGTCCCGTTCTACACCCTCGAGGTCCCGAAGCTGCTCGCGCAGTCGGGGTTCGACGACAAGTGGATTCCAGCGGTGATGACCATCGGCCAGGTCTCCGAGTTTCCCGCGTTGTTGTTCTTGCCGCTGTTTCTCCGCTGGTTCGGCTTGAAGGCCACGTTTGCTCTGGGTATGGCCGCCTGGTTGTTGAGATATTCGTTCTTCGCGATGGAACAGCCTCGGTCGCTCGTGCTCGCCGGCGTGGCACTGCACGGCGTTTGCCATGTGTTTTTGATCGTGGTCATCCAACTTTACATCGACTCGAAGTGCCGCCGCGACTTGCGCGCCAGCGCGCAGAATCTGTTCGCGTTTCTCACCATGGGGATCGCCATGCCCGCCGGGTTCCTTTTCGGCGGCAAGCTTGCGGAGTGGTGCATCGACCGCTCGACCGGAGTGACCGATTACCGTTCGTTTTTCGCGGTGCCGGCAGCGTTCGTGCTCGCTTTGCTGATCTTCTATTGGAAGGCGATCGGGCCGGATGAGCCGCGGAAGTCGGAAACGCTTCCCGTCGACCCCGAAGCAGCCCACAATC
Source organism: Planctomycetaceae bacterium (assembly GCA_040903115.1). Taxonomy (GTDB): domain Bacteria; phylum Planctomycetota; class Planctomycetia; order Planctomycetales; family Planctomycetaceae; genus JBBDVZ01. Next base: position 3,145 of record JBBDVZ010000212.1, on the reverse strand, counting down.
CCGCGTCGCCGACGACGACGCTGGCCGGCAGCGAGTGAAGCACCCAATGAATCGGCGCTGCGGGCCGACCGACGGCAAGCCGTCGGCTTGGATATGGGCGCAACTTTGTTCGCGCGCGTTACGGAATCAGCTTCACGGGCGCGACTTCGCGCACGATGATGAAATCGGTCCGCAAGTCGGGCCGATGCCAGCGCTTGCCGTAAACGCCCATCGATCGGCCAACATACGCGTCGAGGTTGATTCCCGCGTCGGACTGCAAGTACGCCAGCATCTGGCCGCGGGGCGTGACGAGGACATGCCGCGCCGCGCCGGGAGCGTTGCCGGGCGCGCGTTGGATGATTCCCGCGCCGTCAAAACGGATCGGCTCGTCGGATCCGGACGACGGCTTTCCGTCTTCATCCGGCCGATAGCTGATATTGTCTGGCCTGGGTGCTTCCGGTTCCGAGCCGCGCGTCGGGATGGTCATTGGCGGAAGCGTTGCGATCGAATCGGACGACGAATTGGCCAGCGTGGGCGGATGGCCCCCCGGCGGTATGCGCCCATTGCGGTTCGGCCAGGGATGGTGCGGATTTCCGTGCTGCGCGGCCAACAACCAGCGGTCCCGCCGTTCGGTGCGCGACGTCAGCTCGATAAACTCGTCGTATTCGGCCTTGATCTTCTGGTAACGCTCGACCGCGTCGAGTCGCAGGGCAATTTGCTTCCGCATTGCCGGGCGAGAAACGTCGTCTTGCAGATCGCGGTAATCGTCCTCCAAACGCGCGAGGTCCCAATGCCTGGTCTCACGCGAAACGATTTGGCGAAATTCGTCGTCCAGCCGCTCCAGCCGCCGGCGCTCCGCCGCCGCACGGTCCTCGCTGGGACCGCGGTGGTGGACGGCTTTGCCGTTGTCGGTTGGCAGCGCTTCATTCGACGCGTCGTCAGCGTCGTCGTCGAAGTCGTCGTCATGGTGATGCCTACCGTGCCCCAGGCCCTCATAAGTGTCAGACGTTTTTGGGGTCTGCGCGTTCGTGGGGATCGCGTACGGATCGAGATCGCGGTGCCGGCGCGCGGCGGCGTCTTTGGGCAACACGTATTTCCCCAGGATCCAGCGGTTCTCGTAGCGCGGCGGCGCGATCTTGTACATTCGGACCGATTTGTCGGGGGTTTGAATCGTTTGCTCGCCGAGAATCTCGACCTGATCGTTGATTGACAGTTTTTGCTGCGTAACGTCGTGATCCTGACCGAACTCGCTGCCGACCCAGACCACTACGTCGTTCTCGGTGACTCGCCCGCGATTTTGACCGATCTTCTTCACGTAGTCGGCGCGAATCCAACTGAAGGCGTTTTGAGGGGGCTCGATCATGTACCAACCGCCCGGGTCGTGGCGGCGAACCACGACTCGCTCGCCCCGGCTCAGCTTGTTGGTGTGATAATACTTCCGTCCCGGACCGCTGCGCACGTAGACGTTGTCGGTGGAGATCGTCGCCTCGTAAGGGAACTTCACGTCCTGGGCGAACGCGCTCGATGCGAATGACGCGACCAGGAGGGTCGCTGCAGTGACGAGACGAAACACGGGAGCCTCCTTGACGGGCGACAAAGTTTGCCCTGACGAAATCGTGATCAGAAGCCCGGCTTTTGCAAAAAGCCGGGCTTCTTTTTTTACGCGTGCTCAAAAGATCACACCGACAATTTGCAAAATCCTAAGCACGAATGACGAAGGAAGGCCCAAAGCACGAAGTCCTAAATGAAGAACTTCCGTTGACTGTCTTTTTAGTGCTTCGTGCTTCGGATTTCCTTCGTCATTCGTGCTTCGTGCTTCCCACTACCTTAGAATAAGGCTGCGTACTTCGATCCCATTTCGAGGCCTCCCGCCGTGTCCGCTGCCGTTCGCGAATTCGAGTACATCGATTGGGTCCGCTCGCAGGTGAAGCGGCATCCGCGCGTGCCGCTTGGCATCGGCGACGACACCGCACTCGTGCGCTTCCAGCAGCCGACCGATTGCCTGGTCACCGTCGACATGCTCATGGAGGGCGTGCACTTCAAATCGCCCCCGGCGACTCCACGGCAGATCGGTCGCAAGGCCGTCGCGGTGAACCTCAGCGACATTGCCGCAATGGCCGGCCGGCCGTTGGCTGCCGTCGTCAGCGTCGCGCTTTCTCGCGATAAAGGCTTTGACTTCGCAAAGAAACTGCACGCCGGAATCCAGGAGTTGGCCGACGAGTTCGACGTGGCCATCGCCGGCGGCGACACGAACAGTTGGGACGGGCCGCTGGTCTTCAGCGTCACCGTGCTGGGCGAGGCGACCGAACGCGGCGTCGTGCGACGCAGCGGCGCGCAAGCCGACGACTGGATCATGGTCACTGGCACGCTCGGAGGCAGCCTGGCGGGCAAACACCTTTCATTTCAGCCGCGCGTCCACGAAGCGCTGCTCTTGCATGAAGCCGTCGACTTGCACGCGATGATCGACATCAGCGACGGGCTATCGGCCGACCTTAGCCACATCCTGGATTCAAGCGGCATGGGGTGCGGGTTGTATGAGAATCGGATTCCCATCAGCGATGCCGCCAGGACCGCAGCAGATGGCAGAAGCCCCTTGGAGCACGCGCTGAGCGACGGCGAAGATTTCGAGCTGCTATTTACCGTCGCGCCGCAAGACGGGGCTCGATTGCTCGGGCGTCCGCCGATGAAGGTGCAATTGTCACACATCGGAATCATCACAGCTGGTCCAGCGTCCTGCCTGTTGATCGCTTCCGACGAATCGTCGCGTCCATTGCCCCGGGCAGGCTGGGTGCACGACATTTGAGGAAATACATCCACAGATTTCGCAGATTTCGCAGATTTGAATTCTGAATGAGGAGACCCGGAAACCTGGAGAGAGGCGATTCAGAATTCCCGCCTCCTGAGTTCCTTAGCGGACTATTTTTGCCTTCCTCATTCGGGCCGAATCCGCAATTCACGAGTTCTTAAATCCGTGCCATTCGTGTTATCCGTGGTGAAAATTCTCTCCTCATCTACGTAATCTGCGAAATCTGTGGATGTATTTCCTTCGACGTGTAGCGTGGCGGAATCGCGTATAATCGAATCGAGACATTCCCCACCTGTTTCGCCGTCTCTCTTTGATGAATCCACAACCCGCCCCGAATACCCGACGCGAGTTTCTCACCGG
>JBBDVZ010000211.1:0-6170 GCA_040903115.1 Planctomycetaceae bacterium | reverse complement strand
ATGGCTCGTTGTGAACAAGGTTACCTGTGCGAAGTCTGCCACGAAGAGGTGGTCGATATCACCGACAGCGACCTGTATCTGCGGTTCGTCATCGGCGAAATCGATGCGCGGGCGTTGTTGGCGGCGCCGGAACGGCATCTCCGCTGCAACCCGGTCATGGCGCAGTTTATTGTTGACGAGGCTTTCGAGCCGGTCTGCGTCGAAGGCCCGTTCGACAAGCGGCAACTCGACTCAACCCAAACGCGCGAGCGCGAACAGCTCGTCACCCGCGGGTGGCGCAGACTGCAAGACGTGCGCTCGCTTGGCATTCCGATCAGCGAGTACCCACTCGAAGAGGTCCGCAAAAAGTAAGTTTCAAGAAGCCCGGCTTATAAATTGTAAAGATTGGCCAGATTTCCGGAGTGGCTGGGGTCGAGCAACGCGAGCCCCCAGACCGTTCGAACTGGGGGCGAACCGAAAGCGGTTCGACCCCAGCCACCCCTGCCGAACACTGAAAACTGAACACTCAATCGATCGAACCAGCCGGCTGACGCCGGCCGCTCGCCGGGAATAGCTCTAAGCGCTGAGCTTTCAACCAGACGAGGTTATTGCAAATAGTTCCGCACTCCGCGTTCCGAGTTCCGCGTTTTCATCAATCCCAAATCCGCAATCCGAAATCACATATGTGGCCCGATACTGAGGAGACGCAACAGCTTCTGCAGGACGCTGGTGCGGGGGATGAACAAGCCGTCAACCGGCTGATGGATCGGCATCGCGCGGCCCTGGCGCGGATGGTGCAGTTGCGGCTGGACGCGGCAATCGCGGGACGCATCGATGCCAGCGACGTGGTGCAGGACGTGCTGATTGAGGCCCATCGCAGGCTGGCCGATTATCTCCGCGATCCGCCCATGCCGTTTCACTTGTGGCTGCGGCAACTCGCCAAAGACCAGGTGATCGACATGCACCGCAGGCACCGGGGGGCGCAGCGACGCAGCGTCGATCGCGAGCATCGGCTCACCGATCGCCAATTTGCAGATCGCTCATCGATGGACCTGGCCGCCATGCTCAAAGATCAAGAGCTGACGCCGGCGGCGGCCACCATCCGCAAAGAGCTCGAACGCCGCTTTTTAACGGCCCTGGACGAACTCGACGACGCCGACCGCGAGATCATCCTGATGCGGCACTTCGAGCAACTGGGAAACAACGAAACGGCCGAAGCGCTCGGCCTCAGCCCAGCCGCCGCGGGTATGCGACACTTACGCGCCCTGCGGAAACTGCGCGCGATTTTGGGCGATCACCCTTCGCTGCAATGAAGCCAGAATCCAGAAGCACGAAGCACTAATGACGAAGAAAATCCGAAGCACGAAGCACGAAAACTTACGCACCGCATTTCGTCATTTGGACTTCGTGCTTCGTGCTTCTTTCGACATTCGTGCTTAGTGCTTTGCAAAAGGTGAACCCACTCGTGCCCACCGACCCTAATCACGATGAGCGCCTGGCTCGCCTGTTGGAGGGGCTGGTCGAAGGCTCGCGCGGCGGGCGCATGCCGGATCTCGAAGCGGTTATCGCAGAGAATCCCGATCTCGCGTCCGAGCTGCGGGAGTTGTGGGCGACCGCCATGATTGCCGAGGACTTCGCGAGTTTTTCCGGCGAGTTGGCAGCTCTCGACGCGCAGGCCACACTGCCGCCGCGGTCGGTTCACGCGCGGCCCACGGCGACCATCTCGTTGCCGCAGCGAATTGGCGATTACGAGTTGCTCGAGGAACTGGGACGCGGCGGCATGGGCGTCGTCTTCAAAGCGCGGCAGTTGAGTCTGAACCGCATTGTGGCCTTCAAGATGATTCTGCGCGGCGACATGGCCTCCGAGGCCGACGTGGCGCGGTTCAAAGCGGAAGCCGAGTCGGCCGCTCGGCTCAATCATCCGCATATCGTGCCGGTGTACGAAGTGGGCGAGCGCGATGGCTTGCCATTTTTCAGCATGAAGTATGTCGAGGGCACGACGCTGGGCAAGCGGCTTGCCGAGGGGCCGCTGCCGCCGCGAGAAGCCGCCGCGCTTCTCGTGCCGGTCTGTCACGCGGTGGCTGATGCTCACCGCCACGGTCTTTTGCATCGCGATTTGAAGCCGTCGAATATTTTGATCGATGCGTCAGGCCGGCCATTCGTCACCGACTTTGGTTTGGCCAAACGATTCAACCCATCGCCCGCGGATCGCGATGGCGACATTGACCCAACACAAGCCGCGCGGATCACGCAAAGCGGCGCCATTCTCGGCACGCCCGGTTACATGGCGCCCGAGCAGGCTGCCGGCCGCCGCGGCGAGATTGGCCTGACGACCGACGTCTACAGTTTGGGGGCGATACTGTACGCCACGTTAACGGGTCGGCCGCCGTTTCAGGCGGCTTCACCGGTCGACACGGTGTTGATGGTGCTGGAGCAGGATCCGTTGCCGCCGCGATTTCTCAACCCGAAGGCCGATCCCGACCTGGAGATGATCGCGCTGAAGTGTCTGCAAAAGCCGCCCGACTTGCGCTACGCCGATGCCGCCGCTTTGGCCGACGATTTGCAGGCGTATCTCGCCAACGAGCCGATCTCGGCGCGCTCATCGCACTTCACGCAGATCATCAGCCGCGCGTTCCGCGAAACGCATCACGCCGGCATCCTCGAGAACTGGGGGCTGTTGTGGATGTGGCACAGCCTGGTGCTGTTGGTGCTGTGCCTCGTCACCAACGCGTTTCAGTGGATGGGAGTCGCGTCGCGAATTCCGTATCTGGCGCTTTGGAGCGTGGGCTTGAGCGTCTGGGCGGTGATTTTCTGGAACCTGCGGCGGCGAAGCGGACCGATCACGTTCGTCGAGCGGCAGATCGCCCACATTTGGGCGGGCAGCATGATCTCCAGCACGCTGCTCTATGCCGTCGAAGCGATCATGGGCCTCGACGTGCTGACGCTCTCACCGGTGCTCGCCGTCGTGAGCGGGACCGTGTTCCTGGTGAAAGCAGGCATCCTGAGCGGTTGGTTTTACATTCAAGCCGCCATCTTGTTTCTCACCGCGCTCGTGATGGCCGTCCTGCAGCGACCCGACATGCCGCCGGTGGGAATCTCGCTGTTCGGCATCGTATCAGCGTGTTGCTTTTTCTTTCCGGGCCTGAAGTATTACCGGCAGCGAATGGGCACGAAGTAGGGTGGGTGATAACCCACCAATCGAACCTCTGAACCCATGAAGGTGGTGGGTTGGCACCCACCCTACACAACCGCTTCTTCCCGCCACGCGGTCACTTCCGACAGCCCTTCCACCGATGCGGCGATTTGTTCGATGAGTTCTTCAGCGCGCGACGCCGGTGCGCCGGTGAACTTGGCCAGGTGGATCATCGTCACCAGTTCGCGGACCCACGCCAGCGTGCCCAGCAAGTCGTCGTGCATTTGACGTCGAACTTGCCGCAGCCGCTCGATGTTTACCTGCCGGGCTTGCAGGCTGTTTTGTCTGCGGTCGTTGACTGGATCGGCGGCGCCACTCGTTGCGGCGTCTTGTGCGTCCTTTGGATCGGCGAGAAACTCTGGCTGAACCAGCAGTTGGTCGAGCTCGCGGATTCGGTCGGCTTGCAGATACCAGGCTGAGCGCAATTCATTGAGGCGATCATGCTCGGCCGCCAGCACGTTCTCGGCCCAGCCGTCCAGGCTCTTTAAGGCGGCGTCGAGCTCGGTTTCGACTTGGGAGATCGCTCGCGTCAGCTCGTCCTGGTCTTTGGCGCGAGGAGGCGTTGCAGATTTTGACGGTTCGGCGGTCTTCGGTCGCATCAGCAGCGGAGGCAGGAAGATCGGCCAGAACGCAACCGCCGACGCCGTCCGGAATGATCGCTCGCCTGCGGAAATGGCGTCTTCGGTCACATACACCGCAACGGCGACCGCGACACCGATCAGCAGATAAAAGACGATCGTTTCCGCGAGCCCCATCGCTATGTCTCCCGGCCGGCGGACGACTCGGCGGCGGCGTCTTTCGCGAATTGTTGCTTGAGCGCCCGCAGCTCGTCTTCGACGTCGGTATCGAAGTCATCGATCGAGTCGAGCGGCCCGCTGAGTTCAAGCAGCGCGTCGGCTTCCGCTTCGGCCTGATCGACCCGCAGGCACATTCGCTCGAACCGGCCGAATGCGCCCGCTCCGGCACCGACGCCGCAAAGCCGCGACGCGAACTCTCTTTGTGCTTTGGCCGCCTGACGGCGCGCGCACACTTGGACCAGCTTCGCCTGTGCCTCGCCAAGTCGGACGCGCATCGCTTCGATTTGCCGCCTGAGCCTGCCGCTGGTTTCGGCGGCCGTGCTGCGTTGATCTTCGAGCGCGGCGACCAGTTTTTGTTGTTCAGCCTTGCGGACGATCGCGAAGCGGGCCCGCTCGTCATCACCGGCCCGCACCGATCGGGTGGCTTCCTGTTGCCAACGCTCGAGCTGCCCGCGATGCTCGGCAAGCTGCTTGTCGAGCAGCCTTTCATTGGCGATGACTCGGGCGGCACTATCCATGGCCGACGACAGGGCCGCTTCCATTTCCCGCGCGGCCTGCTTGAGCATGACTTCAGGGTTCTCGACGCCGTCGAGCAGCTCGTTGAGATTGGCCGAAACAATGTCGCCGACGCGTTTGAATAGTCCCATTGCGTATCTCCTTTTTGTGAAAAGATATTTCTCAAGCCCACCGGCTGACTTCGACGAGCTCAGTCGAGTCGCGCCCGGTGGGATCCGACGGCAAGCCGTCGGCTTGGATAAACCTGTTTACGTTCCCAGCGCCTCCCACAGCGTGTACACCATCACGGGCATGATTGCCGAATAGCATGCCGCCCACGACCAGACCAGCCTGCGCAGAAAGCACGCGCGGCGCTCGCGGCGTTGCGCCGGCAAGGTGTCGCAGAGCCCGGCAAATCCCACATAGAGTGAGTACGTTCCCCAAACGCCGGCGATGAACGGCAGCAGCAGTCCCAGCATCAGCGATTGCTGCACGACGATCGACGGGGCATGGAAAACCACCATGCCCATGCCGACGGCCGCGTAGATTGGCAGGATTCCCACGAGCGCGACGGCCGACGTTGCTTTCGCTTTGAGCGCATGTGCCGTCACGTCGAGCATCGTCATGCGAACGCCCGAAAGCAGCGCGTAAAAGTACAAGCTCGGCAGACATACCCCCGTGGCCGCCACCAGCCCGAGGGCATAAGCGGCAATCAGCTTGAACGCGGACTCGTTGACCCAACTCGCAAATACGCCCGCGGGTTTTGGAGCTGCAAATGTGATGAGGTCCTGTGACCGATCGCCAAGGTAGAGCTCGACGGCAGTCAATTTCGGCCACAGCGACGCCGCGTTAAAAACGAAGCTGATCGCGATGCCGAAAAGAATGAACCCCGCGAGCGAAATGGCGAGGAACCGCGGAATCAGGTCGGACTGCAGCGACGGGTCGCGGAGCAGCCGGTGCAGCCGCGGTCGATCTTTGAGAATCAACTCGACCAGTTCGAGCAGGCCCAGGCTGTCGGCGGCGGTGACGACAACCTCGTCGGCAAGTTCAAATTCATCGCCGGTTTGCCGGTCGCCTGAGTGATGATTGTGCACGACCGTACCCGGCGAAGCACTGCCGCAGGAGTCGCTGTGCTCGCAAATGGACTGCACGAGCGATCGAGTATCTTTTGGTCCCATTTCGAAGCATCCTTTGTGTTGAAGTCGTGCCAAAGATGGTCGCAGTCTACGCCGGGTGCCATGGCCACGGCTCTGCGTGGCCATGTCCTCAAAGGCATGCCCACCCAAAGCGGTGGGCATGGCACCCACCGTTCTCCGCTGGTCCGTGTACTACGCTCACGCGACGGCCGAGAAATCGAAGAGCCCAAACGACCAGAACAACTCGATGCCGATGATCCCGACCAGCATCAGCCACCACATGGGAGTCGTCGATCGATGCGGTTCCAGGCTGGAAATGACGCGCCGGAAGGTATCGAACATCGATACGCCGACGCCCGCAAAGACAACGAGGTTGAGGAGCAGCACGAATCCAGGATGTGGAATCGCCACCGTTAGAAACCAGTTGATGGGTATCGAGGCGATCATCGCCAGGCCGCCCCAACTCACGGTCACCAGCGCCGCCAGCACCGTGCTGCTCGCCGACAGCCTTGAGCCGGACAGGCTGTGGAGGACATACAGCGTGGGCAGCGAGATGCTCCACGCCAGTCC
>JBBDVZ010000210.1:0-6208 GCA_040903115.1 Planctomycetaceae bacterium | reverse complement strand
CTCTCCTGCTCTACTGCCGCAATGCGGCAGTGGACAGGGGCGGAATTGAACCGCCGACACCAGGATTTTCAGGCTCACCCGGCGATGTTCCAACCAAGTCCACTTTCGCCCCAAGATATACACGGCGTAGCTCTTGCGCCAAGGCCGAGAGTCCACCGAAGTTCGCGATCGTTCGGCGATGTTTTTCGGTTTGGCTGTACGCGGCCCCTCACGAAGCTGCGCTGTTGCCGGAACCGATGCGGCTCGTAGCATTGGTGATTTCGGTTCGCGCAACTCGTCCGCGACGGCGTCGTGGCCGACGTTATCAGCCGCGCGCGAGTGATTGGGCAAACTGCGCACACTCCGGTCGCGAACCGGAGCACTCGCGCCGCACCACCACGAACGTTTCCGGGGTTGTCGGTAATGCCGATTTTGGCGGTTCATCCATCCGCAATAGTTCTCCGGAATCTCGTGTCAGCCACTTATCGAAACGTGACATAAACTTTGCAAGTTCGGTGGCGAACGTATACATGGACACTCAAGCGCAACGCAATCCAAGTGGAGACCAGACGGTACCTGCTCGCCAGGTGTCGGGATACATTCCGGCGCTTGATGGCATTCGCGGGCTGGCGATCCTGATGGTCACGGCGTACCGGTTCAATATCGGCCCGGAATGCGATCATTTCCCGGGGAGATTGCTTTTCAAGGCGATTGAGCATGGCGACTTGGGCGTGGACCTATTCTTCGTGCTGTCTGGGTTCCTGATCACGGGGATCCTCTTCGACAGCAAGGGGCAGGACCATTACTTCCGCAACTTTTATTCTCGCCGCGCACTGCGAATTTTCCCGCTGTATTATGGGTTCCTCTTCGTTACACTCGTCGCATTACCGCTATTTTTCAGCCCGCAGCTCGATCTGTTCCCGGAGGCGAAGGCGAACCAGGGTTGGCTCTGGCTCTACGGCGCAAACTTCCTGATGGGCCTCCGCGATGATTGGTGTTTGGGCTCGTTCACGCACTTCTGGTCACTCTCCGTCGAAGAGCATTTCTACCTGCTCTGGCCACTGGTGATTTTCTTTTGCACACGACGCCAGGCCATGATCGCAAGCGTATTAGGAATTGCATTGTCGGTCATCACGCGGAGCGTATGGATTCAAGCGGGTGGATCGACTGTTGCCGCGGAGACTTACACATTCTTTCGGCTCGATGGGCTTGCGCTGGGAGGTTTTCTGGCGCTGGCTGCACGTGGCCCGAGCGGGATACAAGCACTTGTCTCGTGGGCCTTGATCGGCGGCGCAGCTTGCGCCGCGGCAATGTTGTGCATTCTTCAACTTCAAAGCGGACGATTGTTTGGCCTCACATATGCAATCACTGCGGGTTTCTTCGGCGCGCTACTCGTGTTGGCCGTCGCCTCGAAGACGTCGACGTGGTGGGGAAGAATTTGGAGTTCGTCCGTTCTCCGTTTCTTCGGAAAATACAGCTACGCAATGTATGTGTTTCAACTTCCGCTGATCACCATCATGGCCCCGATTCTTACGTCGGAAGAAATATGCGCTCGGCTTGGATCAGTGTTCGCCGGGCGGCTTGCATACATCGTCCTCACGACGATCGTGACCACGGGTGCCGCCGTCTTCAGTTGGCACCTCTATGAGAAACACTTCCTGGCGTTGAAGACACGCTTTCAACCCCAGATTGGGACAGGGACCCGCGCCGTGTCGTACGTATCGAATGCGATTGGAAATTGATTGCCCTTTAGTGCTTGGCGGTCCCGGTGACACCTCGCGCGCGACCTGATTTTTGAAGTCGAGAGTTCGCAACAACTTACGGAAGTTCGAGTCCAACACGGTGGCCTCAAACCGTGTTTAACAACTGCGAACTCGCGCGTATTTGGTTAACAGGAAATGTCGCGCATGCTGTTAACCAACGGGTTTATTTTCCGTAGCTACGAACTTCTGTCGCGCAGGTTAACAGCGGCGCGCGATTTCGCGAGTGCGATTGGGCAAGACGCGCTGGCTCAGGGGCACGACCTTCGGCCCAAGCGGCACCAAAGAGAACTCACGGAGGTGCCCGAGCTACCAACCTGCGCTGCACGCGAACGTCGTGTCGCGACGCTGACGAATATCGCATCCCAGTCTCGTCAATCGGCCGAGATTTCGTCACCTTGGTTCAACGTAACTCTGCTTGTCAAAGAACTTCAGAGCCGTTTCAAATTTTTGACCTTACGAGGTTTCAGTTGCCGTTCAACCGACAGTAGGCGTCCTGCGCAATTGTAAGCCAGTCTTGTCGGTGCGCGTCTGGTGGCGACCAATCGGGTGACCATCCGAGCCATTGAATGGCCAGATGCAGACGACACAACTCGAATGCGCGGAGGAATGATCTCCAATCAGGCAGGTCAATGCCGCGTCGTTGTGACAGCTGATAATATTCGCGCGCCAGTTCTTCCCGTTGTTGCTCGTTCCAGTTGCCTGATGTCAAGCTGGCGAGATCGACGAGCCCGGGTCCAAAGGCTGCCTGCTCCCAGTCAACGGCGCAGACGCGCGGTGGGTCATTCTTGGCGTCGATGATGATATTCGAAGGATAAAAATCGCCATGAATGACTGTTTTTCGTAGCGCAGCAAGTTCGTCGACCCAACGTGAATACTCGGAAGCGAGTCGACGCAGGAAATCTGTGCTCGCAGAAGCCCGGCGTTCATCCGCAGCAGCAGTAAACGTCAGGGCGCGTTCGATCCAGCAATTGAAATAGTTGGTATCATACTGAATCAAGTACTTGAGAGCGTTGCGCGTAAAATCTGGTCGTTCGTCCATCTGATCGTGAAATTGGGCGAGCCATCGCGCTGTTTGCTTCCAGACCTGAAAATCGCCCACGGTGTACAGCTCGTCTCCGTCAACGTTCTCCAGGAAGAGCCAGTAACGTCCTCGGCTCTCGTTCACGACACTGCCAAAATATCGCGCGGTGCCAAGTCGTCTTGAGTCAAGGAGTGTCTGATATACGGTCATTTCGCGGAGCGGGCTGAACAGGAAGTCCGGTTTCGCACGGCGGACCGCATCGGAATGCGCGTCAATCCTCACGTCCTTAAAGATCATTTCCAACCGACGTCCCGATTCGAATAGGACAACGACTTCCTCAAGCGGATAGCTCGACGCATAGGGAGAGGATGACCGTTTGAGTTCGGCGATCTTGAGCGGAATCGGACTGTCCCGATTGAGCAGCGGCTCAAGGGACTGAATCAAATCGTCGGTTTCAGCCGGACTGAAACCTGGAACGGCCTGCAACGTCATGGTGTCAAATCCAGCTTCGATAACAGACGTGTCAAGACTTTCGCAGAGTCGAAGTGTTCCTCCGCCAGACGCCGGGCTGCATGACAGTGCCTTTGATAGTCGGCGTTGATCGATTCCACGGCAGTCAACACGTCATCTGGTGTTTCAAACGCGAACAATCCCTCCCGGGTGGGCAGGTAATCGCTGAATCCGGTCTCCTGAGCAATGACCGGCCGTCCTGAGGCGAGATAGCAAATGCTGCGATCGCTGAACCAGCCGCAGCGCGCAGCGACGTAGCCGCTTTTGGCAATTCCGAACTCGGCTTTGGACTGCTGAATGAATTGTTGATAGCGCGCGGGAGTGCCGGTCAGGCGGGCCGGATCGAGCAGACGCCAGCCGTTTTCCGCCAGCGCGGCAAGATCCTTTGTCTCGTCCGCATGAATGGCCAACGCGGGCATAAACCTTTCGCTTGTCAGTTTGGGTAGGATCATGAACGGCCGCAGCGAATGGGCTTTTTGGCCATACAACACGCCTTGATATTCGACCGATCCATATCCGCGCCAATTCCCGATCGTCGTGAGGCCGTCAAACGACATTCGCTCGGCGACGGGCCAATTCGCCAGCACGATCGGTTGCGGCGTCGTGATCCATGAAACGCCGCACGTCGGCACCGGGCAATCCGCATCACCGATCGCCTGGCCGATCGTCACGAAATGTGTGTGGCCCGCAAAACGCATGTCGATCCCCTGCACCGCTTGCCAAAGCTGACTAAACGCCGGATCGAGGTCCAGGTAGGCCCGGCATGGGATCTTCCCGGTCAGGGCGGTGTCGGTCAGCATGCCGGATATATTGATCAGCAGATCGGCATTCCGCGCTGTCGCGCGCAATTCGTCGTAAGTCAGTCCCGTGGTCTGTTCCGTCCCGGCCAGCAAGAGCGCCGCCGATTGCTCCAGCCCGAAATCGGCTGCGACCCGACGAAAGTACGCGGCATTCTCCGAGAGGGCGAGAGGGGCGTGGGCGGGCCGCAGGGAAGCTTGCGGCACAGGCTCGATAAAGTACACTTCGTGCCCCAGGCGTTTGAGTCCCAGCACGTACTGGAGCACGGCCCAGGTCGCTCCCCCCTGATGCGGGTCGGCGGCGATCATGCCGCTCAGCAGGATGGTGAGCCTCTTGTTCGTCATGTGCCCCATTCAACTTCAATCAGAGACGAATCCCGACCTCGTCCATCAATTGTCCCAGAACCAGGTCCGAATCGAAGTATTTTTCGGCAAGCGCTCGGGCCGCGCGGCAATGACAGTTATAGTCGTGCGCAATCTCTGCCGCACCGGCAGCGGCGTCTTCCTGCGTGCGAAATGCCAGCAGTCCCTGTCCAACCGGGTAATTGCGGCCGAAGCCGGTGTCTTGGATGAGCGTCGGCTTGCCCGACGCCAGATAGCGGACTGTGCGATCACTGAACCATCCGCTGTTCGTTTCGATGTAGATCCCCTGGGCCACCGAAAACTCCGCGCCGGATTCCTGGACATATTGGCGAAACGTCGCTGGATCGCCGGCAACTGCCCTGGGATCGGCGACGCGCCAGCCGTTTTCACGCAGCGCGGCCAAATCTTTGGAATCACCGTGGTGGATGTCCAGCGCAACTTCGAAGGCTGATCTGCGGGCATTGGAACTCCCAAGCTGGCGCGGCAAAGCGAGGAATTTCCGGAATTCATGCGCTTTGAGACCGTACGTCCGGCCATCAAACTGCACGGGGCCGAACGGCCCGCGCCAACTGGCGATGGTCGTAAACCGATCCCGGTTCCCCGTCGTCGCCACCGGCCAGTCCTTCAGTACAACCGGCTGGCGAATTGGCCTCCACGGAATGCCGCCCGTTGGAATCGTACAGTCGGGCGAGCCGATGTTTTCGCCGATCGTGAAGTAGAAGTCGTGCCCGCCGACGTGGAAGTGCGTGCGCGGGTCGGCGTGCCAGAACTGCGTGAAGCCGGGATCGACGTCGATGTAAGCCTTGCGGCGGATGCGCTCGAGCAGTGGCGCGAGCGTAAGGTGTCCGCTGAGATTCACCAGCAGGTCCGCCGATTCGGCGATCTCGAGCAGCCGCGTCCACGGCATCCCCGCGCATTCCACACCGCCCGCGTAAACAAGCGCTGCGCGGTCGGCGACGCCGAACCATTGTGTCACCGAGCGGAACCAGGCGAGGTTGACGGAGTTTGCGAACGTGGTCACGTCACCCGTCACATCGATGCACGCCTGGGGAGAGATCTGCTCGACGAAACAGACGTCGAATCCGAGCTGCCGCAGGCCGACGACCCAGCTCATCCGCTCCCACGTCCCGCCGCCGTTGCGCGGCTTGTTGGCCAGCGCGCCTGCCACCAGCACAGTGGTCATGTCCGATCATTCCTATTGAATGACGTTCCAAGGCGGTGCCGATGATGCGACAAGGATTTGTCGGCCAAACACTTTTCCATGGTGACCGTGACGGACGCCAAAAGCCGCTCATGATCGGAACCCGCGTAAAGCCGGAACTCGTATGTCCCCTTCTTCCCGATCCAGGCGACCTCCTTGGAGCCCGATCGTTCCTGCATGAACAGCTTCTCCATACCCCCGTTCTCCGAGACATAGACCTGTCCCCAGGAGCCGTCGCCGGTGTTCCAGGTGATCGTCGTCTTCCCCATTTTATTCGCTTTGGGGACCAGATTCGGCTCGGCTTTGAGCAGGGGGGCTCCGGCTGGCGTTCCGCGGTCCGGTTCGCGGCGAGGCTCGACTTCCCGGCTTCCGCAGCCGATCAACGTTACCGCGACAAGCAGCGACGCGGCGAGCCGAATCGCCGCTCGCGCGCGCACTGTCGCAATCGCCCTTCGCGCTGCGCTGAAAAGTTCCTTACGCCGAGCGCCGTTTTGATTCTGTGCTCCCAAGGACGTCACGGCAGTCTCGCTTTCAATGGAAATTCGCGGCTTTGGTTTTCGATCGGACGGCCGAT
>JBBDVZ010000209.1:0-6243 GCA_040903115.1 Planctomycetaceae bacterium | reverse complement strand
AGCAGAGCCACCAAGTCCTCGTCGGCGGCTTCGGCGTCGCGGACGTGGAACTGCACCGTCTGCCCTGTGCGCACGACGTTGCCGATGGCGATGGCTCCGTCGTCCGGTTGAGCGCCAATGACATTCGAGATCAAAAAGTCGCCGCGGCCAAACGTTGCTTGATACTCATTCATCGCGATGCCGAGATGCAGTCCGCCCTGCATCAATCGCTGATCTCGCGCATTCATTGTTGCGAACAAGTCGCGTAGTCGCTGCATCGTCGGCACGCTTCCCAGCTCGTAAACGACGTTCTGGTCGGCCTTGGTGACGAGGTAGGTGGTGCCGATCGGCCGGCAGCCTTGTGAGACCACCGATCGAATCGCAGGACCGCCGCTCACCACGGCTCCGACGGCGCCCGACCGGACGCACTCTCCATTCAGGAACAGCCGATTGGACCCCGGTCCCGCGTCGCCGCTGGCCATGCCGCCCATAAGAGGCACGCCGGGCAATTCGTCGGCGAAGCGATCGATGATCGAGCTCGGCACCGACGAATAGGCTTCGCCGAGCACGAACACGGCGCGCACGTCGGCCCGTCTCTCCCCCATGTCGATCGGAAAACCTTCACCGACCACGCCGTCGACCGTTTGAGAGAACCGCAGATGGAACGGATCGATTTGTGCGCCCGGCAACACGGCCGACCACAGGCTGAGCGCCGGCCCCGATTCGATCTCCTGGTGACCCCCGACGATTGTTTCGCCCGTGCAACCCAGCAGCACGCGCGTTCGAGTCTGGCGACAAATCAAGCTCGCCACGTCGTCGAATCGCTCCGCATGAGCATGCGACACAAATAGAAACGCGAGGTCGGGCGGAGCGCCGCCGAGTTGGGCGGCAACTTCGTCGCAAACCGCGGTCACGGCCCTCGACAAGTTCGGAGCTTTCGAAAAGCTCGCACCATACTGCGTCACCGATGTCTCCCTCTCGAATTGGCCATGCCAACAGCGTAGCAGATGCGCCCGACGGAAAGAACGAAGGCCCCAATCGCGGCTCTCCCATGGTATCACGGACGGCACAATCGTTTGTTTCGTTTCAATTCGCACGTTCGCTCGTAGGCGACAAGAACTTCTGCACAGAGGAGCACGCCGGCTTACCCGCAGGACGTAAGGTTCTGAAAGGCCGTGGCGTCACGTACCGTTCCCACGCGCGACGGTGCGGATCGTGCCGCTGCTCTCCGGCTGGCATCGATTACCCAAGCGCTCGACCCCTTGCACCCATGCTTCCGTCGGCCGCTCGTTATCCGCAGGGAGAGCGCCAGGCTCATTCATTGGTGTGCTATGTCAATCGTGGACGTCTCACAATTGCACGAGGCCTCGTATCGACACGGCGACGAGGTCCGCGATACCGCCTGGCGATTCAAAATGGCGATGGAGGCAGCCAATATCGGCACGTGGGAACACGACGTTCTTACAGACGAGATGGAGTGGTCGCAGCAGGCACGGGCGATTTTCGGTTTGCCGTTGAACTGTCGCGTCTGTGCAGAAGTCTTGATAGAGTCCGTTCATCCCGAAGACCGCGAAAGGGTCGATGCAGCCGTCAAAGCCGCCATGGACCCCGCGGGCACCGAACGATTCACCGTGGAACACCGCATCCTCTGGCGCGATGGGACCGTCAAGTGGGTCATCGGAAAAGGCCAGGCATTCTTTGCAGGTGAAGGAGCCGGGCGGCACGTTGTCCGCATGGTGGGCATTGTGTTGGATGTGACCGAACAGAAACGCGCCGAGCACGAGCTGCAGCAACTGAATGCGACCCTCGAAAACCGCGTCGCCGAACGCGCCGCCACCCTCGAACAGCGGGCTTTCGAGCTCGCCCGCATCGAGCGGCAGCATCGCGAGCAGGCGGAAGTCCTGCGCGCGATTCTGGATAGCGTCGCGGTGGGCATTGTCGTTTCGAACAGCTGCGGCGAAATTACCATGTGCAATCCAGCCGCTGAGAAATTCTGGGGCCACGGCGTCATCCCGTCAGCGCGTGAAGATTGGGCCGCCGATTATGGGCTGTTCCTGCCCGACGGCGTGACCCCCTTCCCGCCCGATGAAGTGCCGCTGGCGCGTGGCTTGCGCGGCGAAAGCCTGGACGGCGTTGAAGTGGTTTTGCGGAACGCCAGCTATCCGGCAGGCGTCATTACCTCTTCCAGCGCACGCCCCATCCGCGGACCTAACGGAGAGATCGAGGGCGCCGTTGTGACCTTTCAAGACAACAGTGAGCTGAAACGGGCGATGGCGGAAATTCAAGAACTTTCCGTCACCGATCAACTGACCGGGCTCTCGAACCGCCGGCGGCTGAACGACGTGTTGACCGCCGAAATGTCCCGCATACAGCGACACCGAGGCTACCTGTCAATCGTGATGGCGGACCTCGATAATTTCAAGTCGGTGAACGATAAGTTCGGGCATATCGCCGGCGATCGGGTGCTGCAATCGTTTGCCAAAGTCCTGCGGAAACAAATCCGGCGTTCGGATCTCGCCGCGCGGTTTGGCGGGGAAGAATTCGCCATCGTCCTGCCCCAGAGTGACGCCGAGGGGGCGGTGATCTGTGTCGAGCGCGTTCGCCGCCAGTTGGAAGCGGTTCCCATTGGACCCGATTCGCAGCCGATCACGTGCAGTTTCGGCGTCGCGCAGCTTCAACCCGGCGAGTCGATGGATTCGCTGCTCTCCCGCGCCGACTCCGCACTCTACCAAGCGAAGGCCGCCGGGCGCAACCAGGTCGTCGTCGCCGACGGCGTAATGGCGGAACTACGACCAGCCTAACCCGCGAGCTTTCCACGCCCCCGTTGAGCGCCGCGGCCAGCTCTAACGTACCAGCGCTGTTGCCAACTCTTGCCGGACAATCTCAATGATCGCGGCGTTCATTGCCGCGTCTTTGACGGCGACACGAAACATCGCGGAATCGGGCCGCGCTGTCAT
Source organism: Planctomycetaceae bacterium (assembly GCA_040903115.1). Lineage (GTDB taxonomy): Bacteria > Planctomycetota > Planctomycetia > Planctomycetales > Planctomycetaceae > JBBDVZ01. The sequence goes on along the minus strand of JBBDVZ010000209.1, from coordinate 3,307 downwards.
TGACGACACGTCGCGCAGAAATAACCCGCGACGGCGGCAGCGTGCAATCAATCCGGCGGCGTCTCCGGAATGGTTCGGCAGTCGGCAGAGTAAAAAGTTTGCCTCGCTCGACCACACCTGCAAGCCAAGTTGTTCCAGCGCGGCCGAAAGATCCGCTCGCAGCCGACGCGTTTCGGCATAGCGGCCGGAGTAATAGTCCGGGTCTCGCAATGCCAGCACCCCGGCGATCTGTGCGGGCAGGCTGACGGCCCATGGCGGCGCTGTCGATCGCAGACCCTCCATGAGGACGCGAGGTCCGCACAGGTAGCCGCACCGCACGCCGCTCAGAGCGTAGACCTTCGACATCGACTTGCAGATCACGACGTTGTCGGTCGTAACGGCAAACGGCTCGAGCGATTCGTCCGGCGACACGTAGTCGAGGTACGCCTCGTCAATCCAAAACCGCGTTGTTGCTGGTGCATCGCGAAGAATCGGCTCTAACTGGGCTCGTGGCACATGCCCGCCGGTCGGATTGTTTGGGTTGACCAGCACGACGAGGTCGTATTCTCGTTTCAACTGATCGGAAAGCTCATCGAGATCCAACTCGAATCCGGCATCTGCCCGCAGCATGAGCCGCTCGACCTGGCAGCCGATGACGTTTTCGAAAATGTGTCGATATTCGCCGTACATGGGATCGAGAATCAGCACGTGGGCACCGGGTTCGACCCAGCGCAACAGCGCACGGAACACCAGGTCCGACGAGCCGGCGCCGGGGACGAGGCATTCGCGCGGCACGCCCCGGGCGCGCGAAATTTCTTCAATCAACCCGTCGCACTGCGTTGGAGGCGAGGTGCGTAAAACCCAGTCGAGGTGTTCGCGCAAAACGTCGACGACAGCCGGCGCCGGAGGGAACCAGGCGTCGAGAACGTCGGCGTTGATGATCTCGTGACGCCGACGCAGATCCTCAAAGCCCACGCCGATCTCGTCGAAGAAAGCACCGCCGTGGAAACACGTTGGCGGGTTAGCCGCCGACGCGTTGTTGGCCGGCTCGTGGAAGAAGGTGCATTCCATTTCCCAGCGCGTTTTTGTCCGTAGACGCTCGAGCGATGATTCAAAACAAGCCACGCATCGGACGATGTCTTCCAGCTCGGCGCTGAGCAGGTCGTACCGCACCGCCCCGGAGGCAAAGCTGGGCCCGAGACGTTTCAGGCCGATCTTGAGATACAGGTCGATCACTTCACGGCGGCCAATGGCAATCACTCGCGTCGCGCCGTGCTCCTGCAGATACCGCTGGGAGGCATGCATCAGCAACATGGCAATTGGCCCGGCGCGCCAAGTTTGAACCACCGTCAGCAGCCGCAATTCGTAGAGACCGTCGTCGGCCGGGAAGGGCCACTCGTCCCGCGCCAGGTATTTGTCGAGCGAGTATCGCCCGCCACCCGGCGGCGTGATACTGATGAAACCCAGGAGGGCGTCTCCATCGGCGACGACGATGTACTCGTTGAACTCATCGAGCGCGTCAGTCAGCACGCCTTCGCGATTGCAGGAATGCTGCCCCAACTCCTGCGCGTAAACGTCGTGGCGTAGCCGATAGATGCGTTGGCGATCTGCTTGAGACGCCAATCGAACCGAGAGCAAACGCGAAGTCCCTGCTGAAACTTGAACAGTTGCCGTTGCCATGCTGACACGCTGCCAAATGTCTAAAGAGACGAGTCCCCGCAAACATACTGGCGGAGAGAGGCAACACCATATAACGCAGAAAACTGGCCCCAAACACAAAAATTCGCGGGCGACGACCGTCACAAGAACCCGCGCCTGCCTAGGTCTCCTCGGGGTACGCGTCGATAACATCGCTCCGTACCCGGTCGCTCACGAAAATCGCTTCACCGAAACGGAGTTGCCCGTTTGGCGCCGTATGCAAGTTGTAAATTTGAAAAAGCGAGAATCCGAACCCGGAGAGGTACGACGTCATCTCGTGAAACAGCGGCGACCCTTCGTAATGCGGCACGAACATGATTTCGGTGTAAATCAGCGACACACCGGCTGTCCGCAATAGGGACTGGGCGCCACGCAGAACGAGTAATTCTCCGCTTTGAACGTCCATTTTCAGAATGTCGACCGTGGAAATCCTTTTGTCGCCGATGAAATCATCGAGGGCGATCGCTTCGATGTCGATCGTCTCTTTCGGTCCTGCCCATTCTGGGTAATATCTCCTCCCCGAAGTAAACCGCGGAAGAAGCGAATGCGTCGCGTCGAATTTCGTGACATAGAAGGTCGCAGTGCCACTCTTTTCGGCCACCGCCTTTGGCACGACGTGCGTGTGTTCGTCGTTGGAAAACGCGGCCTGCAGCGTTGCCACGGACTCGGGGAACGGCTCGAAGCAGTAAATCTCGGCGGCCGGAAACCGACGACGATAATTCGCCGCGGTTTGCCCCTTGTTGGCTCCCACGTCGAAAATGGTGATGTCCGACTTGGCCAGTCCGCTCATCAGCCGGCATTGTGCCTCAAACGGATCTGAGGGGAAGGCATCACTCATTTCGGTTGGCTCTATCTGATTGGTTCCAAATGATGCGCCGTCACGGGCCGGCAATGCACAAGCGCCGCGACAAAAGCAAGAAATGAATGAGGAATCCATGAAGCCAGGAACTCTTCCTCTTCGCCTTTTCCTGGATTCCTGGGCTTCTTATTAATTTTTTAATTCGGCCGCTCTGAAACCGTTCTCGTGTATTTTTCCGGAACGAAGCAGCATCCTCACTCCATCTCCGCCTCGTGCATGTCGAGATGGCGCATTTTGCGGTAGAGGTTCGAGCGATGCAGCCCCAACAGCCGGGCCGATTCGCTCATGTTGCCTTTCACGCGCTTGATGGCGCGGCGGATGAACTCTTGCTGGAATTGCTTCGTCGCTTCCGTCAGGCCCATGTCGGCCGAAGGCTCCAGCGACGAGTCGCGGCCCGGGCTCAAGATGAAGGCCAGGTCCTCGGCTTCCACGCGCTCGCCCGGCGTGAGAAAGGCGACGCGCTCCATCAGGTTGCGCAGCTCGCGGATGTTGCCCGGCCAGGCGTGGGCCTGCAATCGCCGGCGGGCCTCGGCCGAAAGCTTCAACTCCTTGCGGTTGGCCTGAACGCAGAAGTGCCGCAGAAAATGCTCGGCCAATGCGAGAATGTCTTCCGGCCGCTCGCGCAGCGGGGGAAGGTGCTGCGTGACCACGCTGAGCCGAAAGTACAGGTCTTCGCGGAACTTCTTCGCGCGGACCGCCTCGATGAGATTGGTATTCGTCGCGGCAATGACGCGCACGTTGGTCGGAATGGCCAGCGAGCAGCCAACCCGC
>JBBDVZ010000208.1:0-6247 GCA_040903115.1 Planctomycetaceae bacterium | reverse complement strand
CCCAGTTCGAGCTGGGACATGCACGGCGGCGAAATGGGAATGGGCAATGCCTTTGGCACCGGTTCGTACGGCATGGGCTGGTGCTTGCCGCGGCTCGATGAAGCACTTTCCGCGCTGCTCGTCGATCTCGAAGAACGCGGCATGCTCGAGAACACGCTGGTCATCGTCGCCGGAGAATTTGGCCGCACGCCGCGCATCAATCAGGTTGGCGCCGCCAATCCCGGTCGCCAGCACTGGCCCTCGTGTTATTCCGCGATTCTGGCGGGCGGCGGCATTCGCGGCGGCATGGTTTATGGCGAGTCCGACAAGATCGGCGCGTTCGTGAAGGACAGGCCGGTGCGTCCCCAGGACCTCGGCGCCACGATCTACCACGCCTTGGGCGTCCCGCTCGATCTTCGTCTGGGAGCGGACGGCTTCACCCGTCCCATCAGCTCGGGCGATCCGATCCTGGATCTGTTCGGATAGCGATCGCGGTTTCCGGCACGTGATCGCAAGCGACCGCGGCCACGACGGCGGCGGTGGGTAGCAACGAGCTTTAAGTCCGGATCATCAAGTGTGCTCGATTCGTGACATTCGTCTGAGCAGAAGCGAATCTATCCGCGCGTCGCGAACGACCACGATGTGACAACTTGGTTCGGCGTGACGTTCGGCAGGTAGTGGATCATCACGTCGAGCCGATACAGATCGTCGTGGTGAAGCGCGTCTCGCGGCCCAGCGGGTCGCGGATCACCGTGCGGTTGCCGAACGCGTCGTTGTACGTCGAGCGGGTGGTCAGATCGTCGGTCTCGCCGCCGGCAGCTTGCAGATGCCCCACGTTTGATGCGAAGGCAATGCCAGCGGCCGTATCAACTTCGACAAAAGCACTGGCGAGACGCCAGAGCCACCCGGCCGGAAATCATGATACAATGGCCTTCAGCATGGCAATTCCCGGAACACCTCAATCTGGTTCGTCGCGCGAGTCTTGGGATCGCTTCATTGTTCCGGGAGTGGTGTTTCTGTCCTGTCTTTTCGTGTACTTGGCGAACGGGGATCCCATTGTTATTTTTTTCTTGGCTCTTTTCAGCGTGCCCTTTTGCGGGTTTGTTTCGCGGATCGTGAGTGTTCGGGTCTTCTACATTGGGTTTTTGATTGGCATCGGCATTGAATGGGGCTGCCACTGGTATGTTGTTACGCGCACGATCGAGCCGAACCTCCCCGCGCAAAATCCAGCTCAGACGTTTCTCTTTCCATTTACGTTTTTTTTCGACACGGTCTGGCCGTCGGACCCGCTGTCCGCGGACTTCAGCTCCAGAACCGCTCTCCAGAATTCTCTAAAGGCGCACGTGGCCGGATCAGCAGTTGCCGGGCTCGTCGGCGGATTCATGAGCCTCATTGGCTGGTATTGGTTGGGGGTCCAACGCGCGTTTGAGAAACTCGCAGCGCCTATCCATTCGGCGTGGACGCGACAGTCCTCGGAGCGAAAGCGACGAGTGCGACTGGCGTTGTGGCTGACTTCGGACCTTGTCTTCGCCGGAATAGTCGCCGGCTGGTGGTGGCGATCATTTGGGGCCTTGGCGTCTCTTCTTTTTGCCGCGGCCATTTTCCTGTTAATCGCAGTAATAGTATGGCTGCAGGGGAAACAGCCTGAAGCGCAGTCTCCCTCGCAATAGTCTAAGCGAAAGAGCGCGAATCAGGCGGTGCACCGGAGTGGCCATTCTGGCCGCATTTGAGTGGATGACCACGTCTTGAGGGGGGAGCCGGGAACACCTGGGGATGTGCTCCGCGTCTCTCTTCTCCCTCCTCGGACCCCTCCTTGCGAACGGTCCCGATGCGGTATAGAATCGGGATGTTAGGAAATTAGCACCTTCGCGATGCAAGGGCGTGCGTCGCGGTGAATGCGGCGGCTTTGCCGTTCTGCGAATTAAAATCACATTTTCCAGCCGCCGACGGGACGCGTCGAGGGTTTAACATTTGGGGGCTGCACGGCACCGGCCGGTCGCGTCGCGCGCGAATCGGCGAGGGACCGCCGAAATCCTTTGGTCGGCTTTTTTAGATAAAAGTCCGGCTGCCAACGGTCATTAATCATTGGCGGGGACCGTCGGCCTGGCGACGGCGGATTTTCCCTCGTTCCCAAGCTCTGCTTGGCAACGCACTTTTCGCGAAGCTCCGCTTCGCGTGCACTCGAAGCGGAGCTTCGAGAGATTGGGTTCCCAAGCAGAGCTTGGGAACCAGGATGAACCGAACTTTACTTTGGCACACATCGATGCAAATTGGCGAAGTCCTGGTCAGTCGCGGGCTCATTAGCCGCGAGCAGCTCGACTTGATCCGCGCGGAGCGAAACGGCGGTCGCCCCGACCGTGCCGCGATCGAAATGGGGCTGGCCAGCGAAGAAGACACCCTCAAGGCTCTCGGCGACGAGCTGGGCATGAAGTACGTCGAGTTGAAGGACTACAACGTCGACCGCGATTTGCTCGCCCTGTTTCCCACTTCGGTGGTCTTCAGGCATTCGCTGCTGCCGCTGGCACGCAACAACGGTCGCGTGGTCGTCGCCACCAGCGACCCGTTCGACCTCGAAGCCCTTGATGACCTGGCGACGCTGAGCGGACTGAGGCTCGAGCCCGTGCTGTCTCGCCGCGACGACGTCGTGCACCTCATCAAAGAGAGCCTGGGTGTCGGCGGCGACACCATCAACGCGCTTGTCTCGCAGCGGGCCGAAGAAGGCGTCGAGCTCCTCGAACAGGTGGCCGAAGAGACGGGCGAGCTGGCCGAACTTGCTCAAGCCGCCTCGGTCATACGGCTGGTTAACGAGGTGTTGATCGAGGCCCTCGACGTCAACGCCAGCGACGTCCACATCGAGCCGCAGGAACGCGGACTGACGGTTCGCTATCGCATCGACGGCATGTTGCGCATTCAGCCGGTGCCCGCCGAAATCAACCATTTTTATGCGGCGATCATCACGCGACTTAAGATCATGTCGCATCTGAATATCGCGGAGAAGCGTCTGCCGCAAGACGGGCGCATCAAGCTGCGAGTTTCCGGCCGCGAAGTCGACGTGCGCGTGTCGATCATTCCGATGATTTACGGCGAGGGAGTCGTGCTGCGTCTCTTGGACAAAGAGCGGATGAAGTTCCGCCTCGAGAGCATCGGCATGCCGGAACCGATCCTCGCCACAATGCGGCAGTTGATCGAGATTCCGCACGGCATTGTGTTGGTCACGGGGCCCACAGGCAGCGGCAAGACCACGACGCTGTACAGCGCGCTCAATGCAATCAAGAACCAATCGATCAAGATCGTGACGATTGAAGACCCGGTCGAGTATCACAGCGAAGGCATCAGCCAGATCCAGGTGCATGCGAAAATCGGATTGAGCTTTGCCGCCGGCCTGCGCAGCGTGCTGCGTCACGATCCCGACGTGATACTTGTCGGCGAAATTCGCGACGCCGAAACGGCCCAGAGCGCCATTCAGGCCTCTCTAACGGGCCACTTGGTGTTCAGCACGCTGCACACCAACGACGCCCCCGGGGCAATCGCCCGGCTGATCGACATGGGGGTCGAGCCGTATCTCGTCGCGAGCACCGTCGAAGGCGTGCTCGCTCAGCGGCTGCTGCGATTGCTGTGTTCAAAGTGCAAGCAGGCGTACGTTCCGAACCCCGACGACCTGCCGCCCGACTTTCCAAGCGACCGGCTGCTCGGGCAGATTTACCGGCCGGTCGGTTGCCGCGCCTGCCGCGAAACAGGCTACGCGGGTCGGACCGGCGTGTATGAATTGCTCAAGACCGACACGGTCATCCGCCGGCTGTGCGTCGAGCGGGCCAGCACCGACCAAATCATCGAATATGCCAAGCGGAACGGGTTTATCTCGATGCGACAAAGCGGCTGGGAGAAGGTGCTGGACGGCAGGACGAGTGTGGATGAAGTCTTGCGCGTGAGCAAGGGAGACATTATCTAGCGCTTGGGACGGAACTTTGAACAGAGTTAGGGAGAAGCACGAAGCTCGAATGTCTAAAGAAGGCCCAAAGCACGAAGCTCGAAAATGATGCAACGCCCGTGGGTTTTCCTTCGGGCTTAGGGCATTCGGATTTCCTTCGTCCCTTCGGGTCTGAGCCTCAGGGTCGAAGACATTCGTGCTTAGTGCTTTTCAGAGTCATCACTTAAAGCTGACCGAATAGAGCGATGCCGGATTTTCAGTATCTCGCACGGGAACTCGGCGGACGGCAAGTGGGCGGCTTGTTGACCGCGACGAGCGAGCAAGAAGCGCTCGGCACGCTGGCCGCGCGCAGCCTGTTCCCGGTTCGCCTCGAGTTGGCCGAGGCGGCCAAGTCGCAGCAGCGGCGCGCCGGTCGCGGCGTGCGTCCGCGCTTCGTCTCGGTGTTTTACACCCAGCTTGCCGATCTGTTGCGTTCGGGCGTGCCGCTGTTGCGCTCGCTGGAATTGCTGGAGCGCAAGACGAGTCATCAAACGCTCAAGCTCGTCATTCAAAACATCCGCGAGCAGGTGGCCGACGGAACGCATTTGGCCGAGGCCATGCGGGCTCACCCGCGCGTCTTCGGCGAGCTGGCAGTGAGCATGGTGCGCGCCGGCGAAGAAGGCAGTTTTTTGGAGGACGTGTTGAAGCGGATTGCCGCCTTCACCGACCATCAAGAAAGCCTGAAGAGCCGCGTGCTGGGCGCGATGATCTATCCCATGTTTCTGCTGGGCGCCGGGCTCATTGTCGTGGTCTTGATGCTGACGATCTTCGTGCCCAAGTTTACGCCCATGTTCGCGAGGTTGGCCGAGCAGGGCGCTCTCCCCTGGGCGACGACCGCGCTCATTTCCGTCAGCGACGGCGTGAAGCATTATTGGGTGCTGGCCGCCTTGCTGATCGGGGTGGCAACCATCGGCGTGGCGCGCGCTTTTCAAAGCGCTCAAGGACGCATGTGGCTCGACCGGGCGCGGATCCGGGCGTACGGCATGGGGCCCATTGTGCGCAGCCTGGCCATCGCGCGGTTCTGCCGGATCCTGGGGACGCTGTTGCAAAACGGCGTGCCCATTCTGCACGCGTTGAGGATTGCCAAGGATGCGACCGGCAACCGGGTGCTCAGCCAGGCCATCGCGTCGGCCGCCGAGAGCGTTTCGACCGGCGAATCGCTGGCCGTGCCGCTGGGGCAAAGCGGCGAGTTCTCGGAAGACATTGTGGAGATGATTTCCGTCGGCGAAGAAGCCAACAACCTCGAGGAAGTGCTGGTCAACATCGCCGAAAACATGGAGCGGTTAACGAATCGGCGGCTGGAGTTGTTCGTGCGGATGCTCGAGCCGGCCATGTTGACCGTGATGGCGGGCATCATCTTGTTTGTGGTCGTCGCGCTCATGCTGCCGATTCTGCAAAGTTCGCGCGCGTTTTAGAAAAAGGGGACAGGTCCGAATGGCACTTCCCGAATGTCGCGTGTCCACAAGAGATAGTGGTTCGAGTGGAAAACGTGGCACAAGGTATTGTGGCCCGGGCGCGTTCAGGACGTGCCATTCGGGACAGGTCCATTTTTTGAAAATCAGTTTGATGGCATTTTTGCCGCGAAACACACCACCTCGCTGTGGCAAAAATGGACCTGTCCCCTTTCTTCGGGACAACATGGACGAGGCGGGTTTAACTGGCATTGGCCGAAGACCGCGGGGATGAACCCCGCGGCTCGAAGCTTGAAATGATGTTGAAAGACAAAGGATGAATCATGCATAAAAAGCAACGCAGAAACCGCCGCGGTTTCACGCTGATTGAAGTACTGCTGGTGCTGATCATTCTGGGAGTCATCGGCGCGATGGTCGTGCCTGCGCTGCTCGGCACGCAAAAGCGCGCGATGATCAAAGCGGCTCAGGCCAGCATCAAGGGCCTCGAGGCCACACTGTCGTACTACGCAAGCGACCACGAGGCCGAATACCCGCAAGGCGGGCAAGATGCGCTCGACCTGCTTTTGAATCCCCAGGACTCGCAGGGCAACTTGATGGATCCCTACCTCGATGCCGACCGCATCAACGACCCCTGGGGCGAGCGTTTCTATTACGAATATCCCAATAACAAGGGAGGCCGCTCGACCAAGCCCGCCCTCTGGTCGTCGGGCCCCAACCGCCGCAACGAGGACGGCAGCGGCGACGACATCAACAACTGGGACGAGTTGTCGGGAGCCTGATCCGTCCGCGGCGCAATCTTCGTCTGATCTCGCTGGGTGAATGTTGAATATCCAAGCCGACCGCTTGCGGTCGAACCCGACGGCGAAGCCGTCGGCTTGGATAGAAAGCG
>JBBDVZ010000207.1:5895-6280 GCA_040903115.1 Planctomycetaceae bacterium | reverse complement strand
CTCTCCCCCTCTCATTCCACCAGTGGACCCACTACGTATCCGACGGCGCCGCGGATCGGGTGACGATCGAATCGGCATCGCCCGCCAGCCACCCCCACGCAACTCGCGCAATCGGCCTTCTGGCCATCCTCGCCGCCACGACGATCGCCCTCTGGCGCTGCCGCGGGGTCTGTCCCCCTTTTCGGCTCGGCGAAAACGGGGACTGACCCCTTCTCTTAACCCGCACCGCGTGAGCATCCATTGTGGGAGCGGTCTCCGACCGCGATCCGACCCCAGGGCCGTTCACGGCCCTTGCTCGCACCGCAATAGTAGCCCCGGCATTCTTGCCGGGGTATTGGCCCCCAATCATGCCTCCTCACTATGCCGGGCGTTCGCGGCAATGCCG
>JBBDVZ010000207.1:0-5885 GCA_040903115.1 Planctomycetaceae bacterium | reverse complement strand
CCCCCCCCCCGGCATAGTGAGGACATTGCGCGCATCACACGATCCCCGGCGTTAAACACCGGGCCTAAGATCGGAATCCAACGACCGTCGAACGGCCCTGCAAAACTGCCCGCGCGACGGCCGCAATCGGTATTCTGCCAACCTAGGCCACGCCATGAAACGGCGTTACACTGAGAACAGCGTTTCCATTAGAGCTGATCTATTGCGAATTCTCACGATCCACGCGCATGACGCCGCACGAATTCATCCAAAAATGGCAACGGGCAACGCTTTCCGAGCGCAGCGCCTGCCAACAACATTTTTTGGATTTGTGCGAGCTCTTGGGTCAGCCCAAACCGGCCGAGGCCGATCCCGAAGGAGCTTGGTACACCTTCGAGCGCGGCGTGACAAAAACCGAAGGTGGCCAAGGCTGGGCCGACGTTTGGATGCGCGGCCACTTCGGCTGGGAATACAAAGGCAAACACAAAGACCTCGTCGCCGCCTACAAACAGCTTCTCCAATACCGCGAAGACCTGGAAAATCCGCCACTGCTGGTCGTCTGTGACCTCGACCGCTTCGAAGTTCACACGAACTTTACCGGCACCGTCAAACACGTCGACGCCTTCAACCTGGACGGCCTCGCCGATGCGAAAAACCTCGACATTCTCCGTCGCCTCTTTACCGAACCCGAGTCTCTCCGTCCCGGTCAGACGACCGAAAGCGTCACGGAACAAGTCGCCGAACGTATTGGGCAAATTGCCGACGGCATGCGGATGCGCAAGATTCCCGCCCACGACGCGGCCCACTTCCTGATGAAGCTCATGTTCTCGATGTTCGCCGAGGACATCGGCCTACTCAAGAACAAAGTCTTCAAGCAAATCATTCAGTCCGTCGCTAAGCCCGGCGCGGTTAACGCCACCAAAAAGCTCTCGCGACTCTTGAAAGAACTCTTCGAGGCGATGGCCCACGGCGGTACGTTCGGCGCCGACGAAATCCTTCATTTCAATGGAGGACTCTTCGCCGACGCAAATGTCATCGACGTCACGCTGGACGAAATTGAAACGCTTAACTTTGTGGCAGGCCTCGACTGGAGCAGCGTCGAGCCCTCCGTTTTCGGCACGCTCTTCGAACGCATCCTCGACCCCAACAAGCGTTCGCAAATCGGGGCGCACTACACCAGCCGCACCGATATCGAACGTTGCTTCAGCCAGTCGTCATGCAACCACTCCGACGTGAATGGGAGATAGTTCAGGCGCAATGCGAAAAGCTTTGGCCCAAAATCCAAGCCACCGGTCGCGACGTGCACCGCAAGGCGACGGCTAGGGCATCACCGGCCCGCAAGAAATTCGACAAACTACTTGGTGACTTCTCTGCAAGACTGCGCGCCGTAACGGTCCTCGACCCGGCCTGCGGTTCCGGCAACTTTCATTACGTCGCGCTGCACCTGCTTCTCAATCTAGATAAGGAAGTAATTTCGTATGGCGCAAAACACGGCGCTACGCTATTTCCGTCCGTCAAACCAACGCAACTATTGGGTATCGAAATCAATGAATACGCGCAGGAATTGGCCTCCGTTGTCATCTGGATCGGCTACCTGCAATGGATGCACGACAATGGCTTCACCCCCCACCTGGATCCAGTCCTCGAACCGTTCGAATCCATCCGCCGCATGGACGCGATTCTGGACCTTTCCGACCCGGACAACCCCCGCGAACCCGAATGGCCCGCCGCCGAATTCATTGTCGGTAATCCGCCATTTTTGGGTGGAAACAGGATTCGGTCTGAACTCGGCGATTCATACGTCGACCCACTTTTCGAAACGTATGAGGGTCGTGTACCCGCATTCGCTGATCTTTGCTGTTATTGGTTTGAAAAAGCTCGCCAAAAGCTAGCAAGCAAAGAAGCGGTGAGGATCGGACTATTGGCAACTCAGGGAATTCGTGGCGGCGCTAATCGCAGAGTTCTCGAAAGAATCAAAGAGACCGGCGACATCTTTTTCGCAGAGAGTGATCGCAATTGGATCCTCGACGGAGCAACTGTCCACGTATCAATGAGTGGATTTGACAGTGGATCGGAACCAAACAAGATTCTTAACGGTAATTATGTAGTATCCATTGCTGCGAACTTGACGACTGGTGCCGACATAACAATGGCAAAACGTTTGGAGCCTGCAGCTGCGCTATACCACGAAGGAACGAAAAAGGGAGCGCAATTTGAACTTTCGGAAGCGTCAGCACTTGAGATGCTACGGGCGGCCAACCCACATTCATTGCCGAATAGCGACGTTCTTCGTCCATACATCAACGGAACCGATCTCTATGGAGGAGAGCATCCCTCGTGGATCGTATATTTTCCGCCGAGTACGGACGTAGACGAGGCAGCAAAATATGAAAGCCCCTTCGAATACATCAAAGAGAACGTGTTTCCTCGTTATGGCACAAAGCGTAGACAATGGTGGCTGCATGAACGACCACGACCGGTACTACATGACGCATTACGCATTCTAAGTCGTTACCTTGCAACAGTACGTCACTCGAAGCACCGAATTTTTCATTGGATGGACTCAATAATTCTTCCTGACAGCGCGTTAGGAGCGATTGTTGATCCAACGGACTTTGTGTTCGGCGTATTGCAATCGCGACCTCACGAGGCATGGTCTTTGGCGCAAGGAACCCAAGTGCGCGACCGAGAAAGCGGGTTCCGCTATACGCCAACGAGCTGCCTTGACACGTTTGTCTTTCCCGAATCCACCGACTCACAGCGCAAGTCAATCGCCGCAACTGCCAAAGCGCTGGACACACTCCGCAACAACTGGCTGAACCCGCCCGAATGGACGCGGATCGAAGTTCTCGATTTTCCCGGATCGAAGGACGGCCCCTGGCGCCGTTACATCGACGCGGCGTCCGTCGATAAGCGCGGAATCGGCATCGTTCGCTACCCGCGGATTGTCCCCAAAGATGAAGAGTGCGCTCGCGAGCTCAAAAAACGCACTCTGACCAATCTCTACAATGAACGCCCCACCTGGCTCGACTTGGCCCACAAAAAACTCGACGCCGCCGTCTTCGCCGCCTACGGCTGGGACTCCACCATGACCGACGACGAACTCCTCGCCGCGCTCCTCGCCCTCAACCTCCAACGCGCCACGTCTTGATACCGGGATGAAGCTTGAACACCCACAAACCAGAACCCGGCGTTCAGGAGCTATTCGACGCGATTCGCGCGTGCATTCCGCGGGCCGTCGCGGTTCATGATGTCGTCTACCGCTCGGTCGCGATGAGGCAGGCGAACCAGCGCGACTTTCTCTCCGGTGTTGGCGCAGCCACCTATGGCGGACGCTGGAATCCGCGCGGGATCGAAGCCGCTTATGCTTCCCTGTCCATCGTGACGGCGGTTCAGGAAGCGTATCAGAATCTCCTGAGCTTTGGCTTCCCGACCTCGGGCGTTCGACCGCGCGTGTTCGCTGGGGCCAAGGTGAAACTACAGGCGGTGCTCGATCTGACGGATAAACGGGTTCGCCGTCTCCTCGATTTCACACTGGCAGAGTTGCTGGACGAGCCGTGGCGTGAAATTCAAGACGCAGGCCAAGAATCGTGGACGCAGGCAATCGGCCGCGGCGCGCACGCGGCCGGCTTCGAAGGACTGCTGGCCCCCTCGGCACGCGACCGCCCGACGGGAGCGAACCTTGTCATATTTCCGCAAAGCCTGCGGACTGCCAGCAAAATCGAAATCCTCGGCAAGGGCGACCTGCCGCCCCATCCGTCCTCGCCAAAGTAGCAATTTTGCATGTTTTTATGCTTGCCTTTTTGCACTGCTGCCGATAGACTTTTAGATAAATTGCCAAATAAGAGGTCGCCCTCATGCCTGCTAAGACTGGAACTTCCAAAAAGCAACCGCCTCGAACCGCGCAGTCAAGGGCCATGCAATTTGTGCAGCTGGTCAAAGTCGGCAAGGAAGCCAAGCTCCTGCTTCGCGAGCGGCTGAACATGACCCGGGAAGTATTCAGCCGTGTGGTCAATGTATCGCCGCGCGCCATCGCCGCGGCCGAGCGCGATCAAACCGACGTCGCGAAGCTCCAGCGCCCCTATGCCGAAGTCGCGCGGCTCTACGAAGCCCTGAGCGAAGTTGTCGAGTCCAAGTGCGTGGCCCAATGGTTCGTCACTCCCCACGAAGCATTCGGCGGCCTCAAGCCGATCGAGCTTATCGAACGCGGCGAAATCGATCGCCTATGGGACATGGTTTATCGCCTGCAAACCGGGATGCCGGGTTGATGGAACGAGGCCGGCCCCTGGCCGAAAACAATCCTTGAAAACGGCCACCAGACCTGCTATACTCCTGTACACAATCTCGACGTTCTTTGGTAAATCAAGGCAGGCAAACAGAACCGGTCGCACCCGCGACCCATGCTCCCCTTGCGCGCAGGCTTTTGGTACAAGCGGCATCCCTGCCGCTTCGGCAGCCAAAGAAAGCGGCAGGATGCCGCTTCTACAATCCAGCATCGAGGATCCAGCATCCAGTCTGGCGGACATCCAGCATCCAGCATCCAGTCGCACAGCTAACAGCTAAGAACTGACACCTGACACCTAAATGCCAACAACCTGTCGGAAATTCACATGAATTCAACGAATTATGCACGGCGCGCTCTCGCGCGGTCCTGCAATTACCGAGCTGTTCAACGTTTCCGACGTCCAAAAATCGCCGACTTTTGCACGACCGAGTGGGACCCCCGCCGCGCGTGCAATAATCAACTTCGAAATCCGTTTGCAAACTCTTCCTCCGTGTCCTCTTGCCTGCGGCGAGCTCGTCGACCATGCCCGCCCTGAGCTGGTCGAAGGGTGGTTAATCTCACCTCCGCTTCGGCAGCCAAAGAAAGCGGCAGGATGCCGCTTCTACAATCCAGCATCCAGCATCGAGTCGAAGATCCGCCGTGGCGGACATCGAGCATCGAGCATCTAGCATCCAGCATCCAGAAACGAAAACGGCCAAGGCACGCGACGCACGGAGAATGCAGAATTGGTTCAGAGGAAATGTGGGCCCCTGGTCGTCAACTCACGGATGAACATTTCCTGGCCTGAATGCCAATTCGCCGTCTCCTGCAATTCCTCGTGCCTTGGCTTGTTTGTTGAGAATTGAGATGACAAACGCCTTTTTTCGCTCGGCGATCGGATGCAAACCTGTGTGCCACTGGCCCGCCCTGCTTCACCAGGTGCGAAATCAACACTGGCAGACTTCGGCGAGCTCAGTCGAGTCGAGCCAGTGGCACACTTGATCGCCAGCCGCGTCAATCGCCCGCGTCGGTAAAAAACGTGTCGGGCAGGACTCGCTCGGCGGTGCGGCCCATCTCATCGGGCGAGCGGCGCCGGCCGACCGAATGCCACGCGGCCACCTCTTTCAGCTCGGGCATCAATTCGATCAACTGCTGTTCCAACATCGTTGCGAACCGCAGAATCGAAACGGCGGTGGCCGTTTCTTTGATCGCCCGAACGGTTTTCATCACCCGCAACAGCCGCGCTCGCGTTAACACGGGCTCGGAGAGAGGTGAATCGTTGTCGACCAACAGATCGACGACGGGAACCTCCAGAGCACCTTGCCAATGATAAAGCTCCGACAACGGCAGATCGGTATGAGGATCCTCTTGCTTGCGAACCTGCTCCATCGAGGTGTGCAGCCGCCGGGCGGCGCTGCGGACACTGATGCCCTGGTTTCGGCGGACTTCGGCGATCCGGTGCAACGGACGGCCGCTTCCCGCCGCCGGGACGGGCACGGGCGGCCCACTTGCCCCCGGCGTTGGTATTTGCTGACTCGACGCGACCCAAAAATCCTGAGCGGTACTCATCGCCTTGCCTCCTGGCGCCCGTGTTCAGCGGGCATGACCATAAATAGGAATGAGATAAGATGGTCGGAGGTCT
>JBBDVZ010000206.1:0-6409 GCA_040903115.1 Planctomycetaceae bacterium | reverse complement strand
GCCCACGGCAGCGCCTCGGCCAGCGGGTGGACGGCGTCCTTGAGCAGCGACTTGATCGTGCGAACGTGCGGCGCAAAACGTCGGTTGAAACCGACCATCAACAACGGACTGCCGTGCGAGCGTGTGTTTTGATAGCGCTCGACGACTCGGCTTAGCTGTTCGCGGTTCAGCGCTAACGGCTTTTCGACGAACACGTGCTTGCCCGCTTCGAGAGCGCGGCAGACATAGTCGGCGTGCGAACCGTGACGCGTCGCCACGACGACGACGTCAACTTCGGGGCTTTCAATCAGCGTTTGGGGATCTGTCGTCGATTCGGCGATGTCGAACTTCCGAGCCGCATGGACGGCGGACACTCCGCGTTCGCTGGCGACGGCTGCCAGCCGCGCTCCGCCCCGCCGAAAGGCCGGGATCAACACGCGGGTCGCGAAATCGCCGGCTCCAATAAATCCGACTCCGGGACCCGTTGCATCGGCACTTGCGCGGTGTGCATCATCCGAACGGCGAACGGTGTGATGTACGGCGGACACGTGAATTTGCGGTTTTTGACAATGTCGCAGGATCACCCCGAGTGAAGGGCGCGAACTGCCGATGAGCGCGTACGCTTGGTCGGCGCGCTCGAGTTCAAAGCGATGCGAGATCAGTGCCTCGGCATCGATTTGACGCTCGGCCAGCCTGTCGAGCACCGCCTCGAAGTTGCGTTGTTCGGTCCAACGAACGTAGGGCAGCGGATAGTCGTGCCCCGCCTCTTCGTATTCGGCGTCATAACGGCCCGGGCCATAGGAGCAAGAGACTTGGAACGACAGCTCCTTTTCGTAAAAGTCGGCACGCGAAAGCTGCATGCCGGTCACGCCGAGCATCACAATCCGCCCCCGCTTTCGCGACATCTCAGCCGCCTGGTGAATCGGCGCATCGCTCGTTGTCGAAGCGGCGATGAGGACGCCGTCGATTCCGCGATCGCGCGAAAACGCACGTGCGGCAGCAACTGGGTCGCGTTGCGTCGAGAGGTCGACTGCCTCCGCGCCGAACGTTTTTGCCAGCGCGACACGCTCGCGACTGTAGTCGAAGCCGATCACGCGGCAGCCGTGCGCCTTGAGCAATTGCACGGCCATCAGGCCGACCAGCCCCAGCCCAATCACAGCGAACGACTCCCCCAGCGTCGGCTCGGCAAGACGGATGGCCTCGAGCGCGATGGAGCCGATCACTGTGAATACTGCCGACTCATCCGAGACATCGTCGGGGACCTTCGCGCATAAGTTCTTGCCGACGCAAACGAACTCGGCGTGCGGTCCGTTGGAAACCACGCGGTCGCCGACCTGAAATTCGGTAACGCCCGCGCCCACTTCAACAACGGTGCCCACGTTGCAGTAACCCATTGCGACGGGTTTATCGAGCTGGCTTTTGACGGCTTCCCACGTCGGCAGCAGCCCGTCGGTGCGAATTTTGTCGAGGACCATGCGCACCTTATCGGGTTGCCGCAGCGCCTTCTTCAATAAGCCGGCGCTGCCAAACTCCGTCAGCATTCGCTCGGTGCCGGCTGAAATGAGGCTCACGTGCGTGCCGACGAGAACACGCCCAGGTTTGACGCACGGACAGGGAACGTCGATGAGCTCTGTCTTGCCGTTGGCGTACGAGTGAAGAATCTGCTTCATCGTTCGTGGCACCCCCTGCCCCGCGATCGCGACGAACCCGCAAAGCCAACGGGTCTCGCTAGCCCGCCGGACTCACCCGGCGGGAGAGAATAAGAGGCGCAAGTTGTAGTCGGAACGCCGTTTGAGGCCAAGACCAACCTGGCCTGTCGATTCGCCCGCCAACGCTAAATGGGCCGCGCCTTTCATCCGCGAGGTAACCGGAACAAACTATGCGTGGGCTCGATGTTTCCGATTGCATCGGCGTTGGGATACAATGGCACGATTGCTGCAAGGGGTTGGCTCAATGTCGCTGCCGTCGAATCTTCCGCTCCAGCCATGGATCTCGCGACGCGAAATGCTCGCCCGTGCCGGCACAGGGTTCGGGGCCTTGGCGCTGCACGCGCTGTTGGTGGACGACGGCCTGCTTCCCGCG
The DNA here is from genome assembly GCA_040903115.1 of Planctomycetaceae bacterium. Lineage (GTDB taxonomy): Bacteria > Planctomycetota > Planctomycetia > Planctomycetales > Planctomycetaceae > JBBDVZ01. The sequence goes on along the minus strand of JBBDVZ010000206.1, from coordinate 4,348 downwards.
AGTAAGGCGTTTGGGGGAACCGGCCAGGGCACCGCCGATCCACTCGCTGAGAAAGCGCCGCTGCTCGCGGCGACGGCCCGCAGCGTCATCTTTTGCTTTATGGATGGTGGCCCGAGCCATCTCGACACGTTCGATCCCAAGCCTAAGGTGAACGAGCTCGCCGGCCAGCCTTTGCCCAAGTCGATCAAGCGCGTCATCACCCCCATGGGTGTCAACGAGAATCCGATGCTGGCGACCCGGCGAAAGTGGACACGGCATGGTGAGAGCGGCATTCCGGTTTCCGACTGGTATCCGCATGTCGGCCGCTGCATCGACGACATTTGCGTGATCCGCTCGTGCTGGGCAGACGGCTTGAATCACGTGGGCAGCGTGTGCCAGATGAACACGGGCAGCGTTTTGGCCGGACGACCGAGTTTGGGCGCTTGGGTGGGCTATGGCTTGGGCAGCGAGAACCGCAATCTGCCCGGGTTTGTCGTGCTGCTCGACAACGACAAGGAGCCGCCCGGCGGACACCGCGTGTGGGGAACGGGTTTCATGCCCGCCACCTACCAGGGCACGCGCTTCCGCAACGGTCCCGACCCCGTGCTGCATCTTAAGACGCCTGCTTCAGTGGGCGACGCGAGGCAAGAAAGCAAGCTCGATTTCATCGGCCAGCTCAATCGACGACATCTGGCGTCACGCGTCGGCGACAGAGAGCTCGAGGCGCGCATCGCTTCGTACGAGTTGGCGTTTCGCATGCAGGCGCACGCACCCGCGGCCGTCGAATTGGCCGAGGAGACGGCCGAAACCCATCGCCTTTACGGCCTCGATGACAAGCGGACCGAGGCTTTCGGCCGCAATTGCCTGCTGGCCCGCCGGCTTGTTGAACGGGGCGTGCGGTTCGTGCAGCTTTATTCGGGATCGGGCAGCCAGTGGGACGCCCACACGAAAATCGAGGCGAATCACTCGAAGCACTGTGGCGAGACCGACAAGCCGATCGCCGCCTTGCTCACCGACTTGAAGTGGCGAGGTCTGTTGGACCAGACGCTGGTGATTTGGGGCGGCGAGTTCGGCCGCACGCCCATGTCGGAAAAGGGAGACGGCCGCGATCACAACCCCTACGGCTTTACGATGTGGATGGCCGGCGGCGGCGTGAAAGGCGGGCAGGTCATCGGCGCCACCGACGACTTCGGCATGCACGCCATCGAAAATCGCGCACACGTGCACGATCTGCACGCCACCATTCTGTATTTGATGGGCATCGATCACGAACAACTGGTGTACATGCACCAAGGCCGCCCGGAGCGCGCCACCGTGAACGAGGGAGTCGTCATCGACTCCGTGTTGGCTTAGCCCTTGTTTCGAGGACCATCGTTCTGTCGGAGTTAGGAATTTGACGACGCACATACGCGCGAAATGGACGCTATCGCTGCCCGGAGGAGGCGCATATGCCACATGCTTATCCGCCTGATTTGGCACAATTCGTACGACGAGAAATGGCCAAGGGTGATTACGAAACCGAGAACGATCTCGTCGTCGACGCGTTAAGAGTTTTGCGCGAATTGAAGACACGGCACCAACACCTGCGTGCCGAATTGCAGGTTGCCATTGCTCAGGCGGACCGAGGCGAGGTCGTACCTCTTGACACCGACGCGACCAAGAAAGAAGGGCGGAGGCGACTTTCGGAGCAGGAGTGAGTCGATCGATGCCCGAAATCCTTCAGACTCGCGCTGCCGAAGAATCGCGGCTAAACATTTGGCTGCACGTCGCTCGGGACAACATTGCCGCCGCGGACCGATTGCTTGATGCAATCGACGACAAATGCCGGCTTTACGCGGCCCAACCGGAAATGGGCGACATTCGTCCCGATTTGGGCGAAATGGTGCGTTGCTTTCCCGTTGGAAACTATGTGGTGCTCTATCGCCCCATTCAAGATGGAATCTTGGTGCTGTTGGTCATTCATGGAGCACGCGACATTCCCGCAGTTCTACGTCATCTGCGAGGGCTCACGGACGTTTAACGCAGGCGCGAGCCTTCACCCATTGCGGTTGCGCTTGTCGACGCGACGTTTGCCGCCCCGTTGCGCGCTCCATTGGCCCAGCGGTTGATCCATCGTTCGACGGTGCGCCGGGTTTTGCGCGTCTGCTTCGTCCTTGCGAGCCATAAAGAGTTGATCGAAGCCCATCGACGTCACGACGATGCCAACCACAATCAGGGGCACGCCCACCCAGCGGGCCCATAGGTATTTGGGCGGATGAACCGCTCTGCCAATCTTCTCATCTGCGCCAAATTTCACGGGGGCCGACTGGCGGCCGGAGAAGAAGTCGATCGAGCTGATGGCCAGAAACACAATGCCGACGAGAACCAACGCAGGCCCAGCGATACGAAGCCAGTTGCGAATGGGGAGCCGGCTGCTCGCTTTTTTCTCCGGGCTCACGGTTGCGTCCTTTCGGGGCTATTCCATCTTCACGCGGACGCCCAGCTTTTGCAGCTCAGCAAGTTGCGCGCCCTTGGCGGCATCGCTCAGGGGATTGCCGGCCAAATAGAGGTGCCAATAGGGCGCGAATCGTTTGTCGCCTGCGACGTCTGTGTGGGCCATTTCCACCAGGACCGCGAGATCGGTGACCTGGTTGTGTTGCAACATCGTATGTCGCAACTCGGTCAAGCCGGCCAACGGCGACAAATCGGCGACCGCGTTGTGCTCCAGATTCAATCGTTCGAGCCATTTCAACTTCGCGACAGGGGCAACGTCTTTAACCTGGTTGTCGGCGAGGTACAGCGACCAGAGCTTCTCGAGTCCCGATAGAGGCTCCAACGAAACGATCTTGTTTTTCGATAAGTACAATGCCGTCAGCTTTTTGAGGTCCTTGAGGCCGTCGAGCTTTTCAATCTCGTTGGATTCGAGATTGAGGTATTGCAGTTTTTCGAGCTTCGCCAGCGGCGCGACGTCGACGATCTTGTTCTTCGAGAGGTCCAGGAGTTGGACGTTCTTCAAGCCGGCCAGCGGCGACAGATCGCTGATGGCATTGTCAACGAGCTTGATGTCGGCCAGGTTGATGCACTTTTCGAGACCTGCCAGGTTCGAGATCTTCTTGCCGTTGCCGTTGAGAAAATTGATCGTCTTGAGATCTTCTTCTTTGATTTCTTCCTTGTCGGTCTTCTTCCGCGTGATCTCACGGATGACCGCCTCGAGGTTCTTATCGGAAAAAATCGGCGGCGCGGGCTTTTGGGCCGCCACCGGAGCCGCGGGATCCGCCGGCTTGGCTTCGTCCGCCCGCGAGTTGGAAGCCAGAGCGGCCACGATGATTGCCGCCAGCGGCAGGTAAAACGATCTGGTCATGAAAGCCAACCCTCTCCGAATGAGCGCGTGAGAATGCCCCGGACGATGCCTCCAGTCTAACCGGCGGGGATGACCGTTCTCAAGGCACTTGCGGGCTCCAGCCGTGACGGAAATTGGCTGGATTTACTGGTCTTCGATGCGTTTACCGCACGATTTCACTTCCTCCGGTCTCAACAATCAGCGCCTGGTAGCCGCCGTCGCCGGGCCGGCCGGGATCGAATTTGTTTTCTGCATTCACTCTCAGGCCGGGGTGTCGCTCGACCACAGCCGCAACCACCTGTGTGTTCTCTTCCGGTTCGATACTGCACGTGGAATAGACAAGACGTCCCCCCGCTGTGAGCTGGCTTACGGCCAACGACAGCAGGCGTTGTTGCAGCGTCGTCAATTCGTCCAGAACGCGTGTCTGCAATCTCCACCGCGCTTCCGGACGCTTGGCCAACACGCCCGTGTTTGAGCAAGGCACGTCGACGAGGACGGCATCGAACGGACCCGCAAGGGCGTCCTGGCCGTCGCCCCGAATGAGTACAGGCTCGATAATCTCGATTCCAAGCCGCGCCGCATTTTCAGTGACGCGCTCGAGTCGCTCCGCTCGCACGTCCGTCGCGACGATCGTGCCTTCATTGTTCATGAGCTGAGCCAAATGCGTGGTTTTTGTCCCCGGAGCCGCACACAGGTCGAGTACCCGTTCACCGGGCCGAGGCGCCAACAATTGCGCGGCGGCCATCGCCGTTTCGTCCTGAACAACGAACCAGCCTTCGCAATAGCCGGGCAGCGACTCGACCCGCGCAGATACGTCAAGCCAAACGGCCTCGTCGATCGCGCCGGGGTGAGCGCCAATGCCAGCCGCCGAAAGCGCGTCGATCAACTTTGCCCGCGTCGTTCGCAGTGTGTTCACCCGCAGACACATTCGCGGGGGCTGATTGAACCAGAAACCAAGTCGGCATAGCTCGTCAAAATCGAATCGCTGTCGCCAACGCACGGCCAGCCAATCGGGAAAGCTGAATGCGCGGGCGAAATATCCGCGCGGGT
>JBBDVZ010000205.1:0-6424 GCA_040903115.1 Planctomycetaceae bacterium | reverse complement strand
CCTTCGTCCTGGATGTTCATCACCAGCGGCAAGGGCTTCCGCTCCATGCCGGGAAACTCGAGCTGCGTAAGTTGATGCTCGTTCACCAGAAACGAGGCCTGGCCCGTTTCGCATCCCAACCCCAGCACGATGTACGCGGCAATGTTCGGGTGCCGCGCGAAACCGGCCAGCGTGCGGGCCAGTTGCGCATGGTCTTCGCCGCCATATTGCATCGCGCAGCCGGCTTTGTGGACCAGCGGGATGACGCCGTCGATGTTCGGAAAGTCGGCCAACAACGACTTATCCAGCCTCGCCGCCACGTATTTCGATGTCGTCGCCGAACAGTTGACCGTGCTGATGACGCCGATGTAATTGCGCGTGGCGACCCGCCCGTCGCGGCGGCGGTAACCGAGAAACGTGCGGCCGTTAATTCGCCGCGGCTCAGGCGGCACGGCGGTCGCGAATTCGTATTGAAGACTGAGGGCGCCGGCGGACAAGTTGTGCGAGTGCACCCAGTCGCCCGGCTGGATGGCCTCGGTCGCATAGCCGATTAATTGGCCAAACTTGCGAACGGCAGCACCTTTCGCGATCGGCCTAATGGCCACCTTGTGCCCGATGTCGATCCGATCGGCGGCGACAATTGACGCGCCGAGCGCATCGACCTGCAATTCACCGCCTTTGGCCACGGCCCGTTTTGCGATGGCGATATTGTCGTCGGGATGCAGAAAAACCACGGGGCTATCGACGGCGATTGACATAAAACATCATCTCGGAATCAGTGGCGAGCGGCCGGCGTTAGCCGGCTGGTTCGATGAGTAGTGTTCAGTCTTCAGCAGAGGAATTTCTTCGCTGAACACTGAAAACTGAACACTGAAAACTGAAAACTACGTTCCGGCTCGTTCCTTGTCGTATTGTGCGAACGTCTTGCCTTCTTCGGCGAGTTTTTTCAGCAATGGCGCCGGCTTCCACCAGAAGCCGTGTTGCTTCTCGAACTCGCACACGCGGTCGTACACTTTCTTCAAACCGACCGTGTCGCCGTACAGCATGGGGCCGCCGCGGTACGCCGGAAAGCCGAAGCCGTACACGTACACGATGTCGATGTCGACGGCCCGCAACGCGTAACCTTCTTCGAGAATGCGCGCGCCTTCGTTAATCAGCGCGTAAACCGTCCGCTCGACGATCTCTTCCTTGCGGATTTTCCGTTGCTTGATGTTCCCCTCGCGGGCGGACTCGGCGATCAGCTTCTCGACTTCCGGATCGGGAATCGGCGTGCGATTGCCGCGTTCATAGCGATAAACTCCCGCGCCGGTTTTTTGGCCGTAGCGGCCGAGGGCATACAACTTGTCGGTGAGGCGATGCGGCCGCATGTCGGCGGGAAAGCGGTCTTTCGCTTCATTGCGCACTTTCCAGCCGACGTCGATGCCCGCCAGGTCGCCGACCGCCAACGGTCCCATCGCCATGCCGAACTCGTACAAAGCCGCGTCAACGTCTTCGGGCTTCGCGCCTTCTTCGACGAGAAACTCGGCCTCGCGCATGTAGGGGCCGAACATCCGGTTCGCCACGAAGCCCCAGCAATTGCCGACTAGCACGCCGGTTTTCCGCAAGCGTTTCGACACGGCCATCGAAGTGGCAATGACCTCTTTCTTCGTCTTCGCGCCGCGCACAATCTCCAGCAGTTTCATCACGTTGGCGGGGCTGAAATAATGATGGCCGATCACCATTTCCGGCCGCTTCGTCGCGGATGCGATCTCGTCGATATTGAGCGTCGATGTGTTCGAGGCCAGCAACGCCCCCGGCTTGGCCACATTGTCGATCTCCGCAAACACCTGCTTTTTGAGGGCCATGTTCTCGAAAACGGCCTCCGTGATGATGTCGGCGTCTTTGAGATCGTTGTAGTCGAGCGTCGGCCGGATCAACGCCACGCGCTCGTTGACCTGCTGCTGCGTCAGCCGGCCCTTTTTCATCGTCGCTTCGTAGTTGCCGCGGATGGTGGCGAGCCCGCGGTCGAGGGCCTGCTGATTCACTTCCTTGAGAACGACGGGAATGCCCGCGTTGGCATAGTTCATCGTGATGCCGCCACCCATCGTGCCCGCCCCGACGACCGCCGCTGTTTTGATTTCAATCAATGGCGTGTCCGACGGGATGCCGGGAATCTTGGCGACAATCCGCTCGCCGAAAAACGTTTGAATCATCCCCTTCGATTCGTCGGAGAATAGGCACTTCAAAAAGAATTCGGCTTCTTTCTTGCAGCCTTCTTCGAACGGGAGCTTCGCGGCCGCTTCGACGGCCTCGATCGCCGCCAGCGGCGACTTCATGCCCCGCGCTTTCTGCGACACCTGCTTTTTGATTTCGGCAAGCGCGGCGGCGTTGGCTGCCGGATCGCCAAGACGATTGCTGATCTCCCGCGTCTTGCGTGGCGGCTCGCCCGAGGCGATTTTTTCGCGAGCAAAGGCCACCGCTCCCGCCAGCAGGTCGCCGGTGATGATCTTGTCGATCAGCCCCAGCTTTGCTGCCTGCTCGGCGCCGATCAGTTCTCCGGACGCGCATAACTCGGCGGCCTTTGCGATGCCGACGAGCCGCGGCAGCCGCTGCGTGCCGGCCGCGCCGGGGATGAGTCCCAGCTTAACTTCCGGCTGTCCGACCTGAGCCGTCGGCACGGCGACGCGGTAATGACAGGCCATCGCCGTTTCCAGTCCGCCACCCAACGCGGTGCCGTGAATCGCGCAGACGACCGGTTTGGGACAATTTTCGATTTTGAGCAGAATCGGCAGCAGGCCGAAATCGCGCTTCTTCTCGCCGGATGTGATCTTCGCGAACTCGTTGATGTCGGCGCCGGCGATAAACGTCCGCCCGCTCCCGATCAACACGACCGCCTTCACCCCGCTGTCCTGTTGCGCTTTGTCGATGCCTGCGGCAATGCCTTCCGGCACGCCGGGGCTGAGTGCGTTAACCGGGGGATTGTTCACAGTGATGACGGCAACGTCGCCGTCTTTCGTGTACGAGACCAGGTCGCTCATGGCGTCGCTTCCTCGATGTGCGTCGGGCCGTTCTCGCGATTGTTCGCGGTGCAGCTTGCCTGTATGCTGCATGCTGCGTTGTATGTTTCGAACTTGGTGACGTCGATTAGATATAACAGGAAACAGCACGCCGCGCCAAACGGCTCGTTTCACCTGCGAGGACGACAACCATGTATGAAGGTTTTTCGCTGGCCGGAAAAAACGCAATCGTGACGGGGGGTACGCGCGGCATTGGGATGGCCATTGCCCGCGGATTTCTGCAGTCGGGCGCGTCGGTCACCATCTGCGGCCGCAAGCAGGAAAGCGTCGACGCGGCAGTCGCCGAGATCGGCAATGCCGGCGGGAAGTTGCACGGAGTCGCCGCTCACGTCGGTAAATCCGACGAGCTCGACAAGCTCGTCAACGAGGCCGAGGCAAAGTTCGGGCCGGTCACCGTTCTCGTCAACAACGCCGGCACCAACCCGTATTTCGGGCCGATTGTCGACTCCGAAGACTGGGCCTGGGACAAAACGATGGACGTCAACCTCAAGGCCCCGTACTTGCTCTCCCGCGCCGTGGGAAAACGCATGCTGGCCGCCGGCGGCGGATCGATTGTGAACATCTCCTCGATCGCCGGCTTGCAAGCCGCGCCGATGCAGGGCATTTATTCCGTCACCAAGGCCGGGCTCATCATGTTGACGAAAGTCATGGCCCGCGAATGGGGCCGCAAAAATGTCCGCGTGAACTGCATTTGTCCCGGCGTGATCAAAACGCAACTCAGCCAGGCGCTATGGGAAGACGAAAAACGCGCGAAGACGTTTATCGCCAGCAAGGCGCTGGGACGCATCGGCACGACCGACGAACTGGTCGGCGCCGCAATTTATTTCGCGTCGGACGCCAGCTCGTTCACCACCGGCGCGGTCCTTCAAGTCGACGGCGGAATGGTGATTTGATCGTTTCATCGAGCCGATGCACCCATTTGGCCGACTTACACACCGCCGGCCACCTACTCTGATTGAGTTCCAACAAAGGGAAGGACGCACAATATGGTGCCAATTCTCCGGCTACCTAGAGGCCGGTTCCAGTTCTTGCTCGGAGCCGTGATCCTGGCGTTCACTTCCGTGGGACTGCTAGTAGCATGGTTGTTCAATCCCCCTCCCGTCGAAGTGCGCATTGCAGTGGACCCGCCGTTTTCTCTTTGCCGATATGACGACTACGCGGGGAATCTAGGTCTGGCCGCGGTCGTGAGAGTCACGAATTTGTCGAAAAGCACCGTATGGATTCTTGGGCATCCCGGAACATCGCCAGCCCAGGCACTCCGACAGCTTGTTGATGGGAAATGGGAGTCGCACAGGAGAAAAAGAGGAGAAAAAGGGGAGAAAAAGGGGACATTCTACTTTTCTTGACAGCGTTCGTCTGCGGCGACAGAATGCGGCATGCCTCGCACAGCACGCGCCTCGCAGGGCGGTTATTGCTATCACGTCATCAATCGCGGCAACGGACGAGCCAAGGTCTTCCGCAAGCACGGCGACTTCGAGAGCTTTATGACGCTCTTGACGGAAGCCTGCGAGCGCGTCGAGATGCGGCTCGTCTCGTTTTGCCTGATGCCCAACCATTTCCACCTGGCCCTCTGGCCCAGGCACGACGGCGACTTGAGCCGCTTCATGCAGTGGCTGCTCACGGCGCACGTCCGCCGCTATCATCAGCATTACCGCACGAGCGGCCACGTGTGGCAGGGTCGGTTCAAGGCTTTTCCCATTCAACAGGACGAGCACTTGCTGACGGTGCTGCGGTACATCGAACGCAATCCGGTCCGCGCGAAGCTGGTCGCGCGAGCCGAGGACTGGGGCTGGTCGAGCGCTCGATTATGGCTGCCCGGCGCCGAGCGCGGCTTCGTGCATCCGGGGCCTGTGGCGCGCCCGCGCGGGTGGCTGTCGCTGGTCAATCGGCCGATGACCGAGGGCGAACTGACGGCGATCCGCACGAGCATCCACCGCGGAACGCCGTTCGGAACAAAGTACTGGACGACGCGAACGGCCGGAAAACTCGGCCTCGAATCCAGCCTCAATCCCCGCGGCCGACCCAAGAAGGACCCGAAAAAGTAGAATGTCCCCTTTTTCCCCCCTTTTTCCCCCAAACGACCACCTCTTTCCGGGGCGAGTGATGGTGGAATGCACACACTACCGACTACTGACGGTCCGATGCGAAAACATTCGGAGCCCTGGACTCTTTTCTTGGAGAGGAACCATCCCAATGCCGAGGGTCAACCGGACTAAGAAGCAGAGACAGCTATTCGTGATTCGGGAGTTCGTCGGTCTGTTGGGCTACTCGGTCTGTCGAGCCCGATCGCCCGACCCGCCAGCGCCAGACGCGCTGCTTACGCTGCGCAAGGGCGCCAATATGAAGACAGTTGCCATTGAACATACCGAATACTTCAATGACGAGATTGAAGCGGCAAAGGAAGGGAAGAAGGGGAAGACAAATTCGGAGGGAATGCCCATTTTCCAATTCTGGAGAAAGGTGAAAGAAAGTCTTAAGCGGCGTATCAGCCAACGTAGGCGCCGCTACGATGGCAAGGGGATGATAAAGGCGAGCGTAGACCTGAGCGTGAACCGGATACGGAAACAGAACCCGCGCCAAGTTGCAGGAGAACTCCTCGATTTCGTCGAAGCACACTTGGGTCAAAGAAACGCGAAATACGATCGGCGCGCTGATTTCGACGGATACCCCACAATGAAGAATGTGGTCGTTTCGTTGCGGTTCGAGGTGACTGATGGTTGGGATTGTTTTCACTGGCAGTGCCAAAACATCTCCTTCGGTGTCATCGGCACGGACGTGCGGAAAATCACGGAGATAATTAAGGGCAAAAACAAGAAAGCGGCGACGTACGACTGCGGCACAGCCAGCGAGAAATGGTTGCTTATTGCAGCATCAGGCTCAACGCCCGGCAATCAGGCCGCTCCGGCCGATGCACAAGTGAATTGGGTTGACGCGGGGTTGCAAGAAGTGTGCGGTAACTCGCCGTTCGTAAGGGTCTTCTTCTGGGAGAGAGCCGCGCAGTGGTACAAGTCCCTGAAGCCGGATGAACTGGCGGTGTCATATTCCGGGAATTACTGATTCTCTCTTCCTTGGAACGACCGTGGGAGCGGTCGCCAAATGTGCCTGACACTTTTGCCTTCTTCCTTTGTCTTTTCGCAATAGCGGAGGCTCGCCCGTGCTGCAGGAAATCCTAACAATCCTGGTCGGATCGGCAATTTTGGTCGGCGCGTTAACGTATCTCGCGAAGAAGCTGTTGACGCACTGGATGGATAAGGACCTCCAGGGACACAAGGCTCGGCTTGAAGCAAACAATGCCAGCGAACTGGAGAAGTTCCGCGTTCAGTTCCGCAGGAACTGACCTGCTTCACGTTTTTCGGACAGTCGAAGTGCTTATTCTGGAGGGAACCAGG
>JBBDVZ010000204.1:0-6460 GCA_040903115.1 Planctomycetaceae bacterium | reverse complement strand
TGGCGCTGCGCTTGACGCCGGGCTTTGTTCTGCGACCCCTTCAGGGTCGTCCGAGAATCGCCGCGTCTCCCCTTCTCCGCGTCTCCGCGTCCGAGCCTATTGCCTTGCCACGCCGATCGCCTCGACCACCAGCTTGCCCATCGCTTCCGTGCCGATGCTTTTGCCGCCGGCGGCAATGTCTTTGGTACGGTGGCCGGCGTTCAAGACTTTTTCGACGGCCGTTTCCACTGTCTGGGCCTCGGTCTCGAGCTTCAGCGAGTGGCGCAGCAGCATGGCGGCGGCGAGGATTGTCGCCAGGGGGTTGGCAATGCCTTTGCCCGCGATGTCGGGAGCGCTGCCGTGGATGGGTTCGTAGAGGCCGGGGCCGTACGCGCCGATGGATGCGGAAGGCAGCAGGCCCAGTGAGCCGGGGAGCATCGAGCCTTCGTCGGTCAAGATGTCGCCGAACAGGTTGCCCGTCACCACGACGTCGAAATCGCGCGGGCGCGAGATGAGGTGCATGGCCATTGCGTCGACGAGCACGACTTCGTACTCGAGATCGGGGAACTCTTCGTTCATCACCCGCTGAGCCGTCTGCCGCCACAAGCGCGACACCTCGAGCACGTTGGCCTTATCGACTGATGTCACTTTGCCTCGGCGTTTTTTGGCCGCCTCGGCGGCCACGCGCACGACGCGAACGATTTCCGACGTGCTGTATTGCATGACGTTGAACGCTTCTTCGCCGTCCGCGGTTTTGCGACGGCCGGACTCGCCGAAGTAAATGTCGCCCGTCAGCTCGCGCACGAAGAGGATGTCGACCCCCTCGATGATGTGCGGCTTCAGCGGCGATGCGTCGATCAGGCAATCGTGCGGCTTGATGGGCCGCAGGTTGGCGAAGAGTTCGAGCTGCTTGCGCAAAGCCAGCAGGCCGGCTTCCGGGCGGGTCTTGGCCGAAGGATCGTCCCACTTCGGTCCGCCGACGGCTCCCAGAAGGATGGCGTCCGACTCGCGGCAGGCGTCCAGCGTGCTGTCGGGCAGGGGGGTGCCGAAATCGTCGATGGCGTTTCCGCCCATCGGACACGAGGTGAACTCGAAGCGGTGGCCGAAACGTTTCGCGACGGCGACAAGCACGCGTTCGCCCTGGCTGACGACTTCCGGGCCGATGCCATCGCCGGGAAGCAGCACAATTTTTGCGTCCACTTTGTTGCCTTTCGCTGGCGTCGAATTCAAACCATCCGAGACCGCTCACGCAGTTCCCCCCACCCTAACCCTCCCCGCTCGGCTGAGCTCGCCGCAGGCCCGCGGCGGGGGGAGGGGATTCGTAAGAAGGCCGCAGGAGGGGATCCGCAAGCGTACAGTATCGAGCGATAACGATCCATCATCGGTCGATCGCAATCGGCTGCCGCTTAGCGACTCCCAGCAAGCTTCGCGCTGCCAGGCGTAAAGAGTCGGCGGCTCGGCGGGAGCCTCGCCCTCCCTTTTCGCGGCGGGCGAAAAAAGGCGAATAACGGGACGAATCGTCGCAAACAGCACGCCGTCGGCAACAACATGCGGTTGTCGGTTTTCGAAAGTCAAGTCGCCCGAGACGCTCACCGATAAGAGTGATGCCACTGTCGTCGTGCGGCAATCAACTCACCCATGCGACGACGGCAGACGCTCTCTTGATTTGACGTCTGTGAGGAAAATTAGGGACATTCGCCATGCGCGCAGCATTCTTTTCGGTCGGCCTGTTTGTGGCCCTGTGGGGCATCTCGCTGTTCTTCGTCGACAAGATCGTGTTCAAGGGCGAACAGGATCCGAAACGCGAGTCGGGCTTCCGCGGGTACTTCACGCAAATGACCCCGCAACGGCAGCGAGTCTTGGACCCGCCCGATTGGGCATCGTTCAGCCTGCTGTCGATCGGCTCGGTCACCATGCTGTACTCTCTGGCCTTGCCGAAGAAAAAGGCCGGCTAATACGTGCAACGGCTGTCGTAGCCGACTCGGTGCGCCCGCACCACGGCCATTAATAAGAGTGACGACGTCGGCAGGGCCGGCCCGCGCGCCGCTCGCCAATGTTGGAGCGCGCTGAGCGTCGGCACCGTAAAAGATTGCGCTGCGACCTGGTTGACCCGTTCATCCGATACAATCGGCGCGCTGAGTTTCGCTGAAGGTGTGCGCCGGTTTCCTTAAGTGTCCTTCGTTCCGGCCCGTACGTCGTCTCGCGAAGTTCTCTCGAAAGATTGCCTCCCGCCTTGATTCTCGCCCTGAGTGGCCCCTATGATTGAATAACGGCTGGCATGCTAACATAATAACAGGGGCCAAGTTGTGTTGCAGTACGATTTTGACGAAAGCGTGGGTCATTGGATCTGCGCGACGTCGCACGCGATGCGGCGTTGTTTGGATACCGAGCTGGCCCGCGAAAACATCACGCTGCGTCAATGGGAAGTGCTGGCGTGGATTGCTCTCGAGGGGGAGCAGACGCAAGTCCAACTGGCCGAGCGGCTCGGCATCGAAGCACCCACGTTGGCCGGCATTTTGGCCCGCATGGAACGCGACGGATGGCTCGAGCGTTTCCTCTGTGCGAAGGATCGGCGGAAGAAACGCATCCGCGTCACCGAGCGGGCCGAAGCCGTCTGGTCGCGCATGGTTGAATGCTGTCGCCGCGTCCGCGAGAAGGCCACCGGCGGCATTCCCGACGACGATCTCCAGGTGCTCAAGCGTACCTGTGAACAAATTCGAGCGAACCTCGGCAGTTGTGGCGAAAGCGTTCCGGCGGCGCCGTGCGAGGCGGAGTTGGCAGCCACGTCAGCGGCTGAGTGATCGGAGTTCGTTGACGTCGGTCGCCGAAATCGTCAGGCGAAATGCCAGACCCGCAAACTCTTACTTGCGAGCGCCTCGAAGTTCGAGAGTCGACCACACGCTGGGATCGTGGGCGAACGGGAAGTCGCGTCCGACGGACAGATACTGTTCGCCCAGTTCGGCATCGCGAACCAGGTAATAGAATCCCAACAGCGGGCTGGCTTGCGCGTCGTACCCGTGCAATATGTCGGCGGGCAGCCAGACTTCGAGCCGATAGCCGTCGGCACGCCGCTCGACCGCGACGGGCATCTCCTTCGAATCGGCGATTGGGGCGTCTTCGGGACCGCGGGGAATGGGCAGTTGAACGGCGGCGGGGCTCTCGCCCTTCTTGCCGCTACCGGCCGGCAATACGCAGAAGTGATGGCAGAACCGGCTCGCGCGATGAATCGACTGCGTGTTGCGCGTGTCGATCCATACCTGCAGCCCGTCTGATTCGGCCGGCGACTTGAGATCGCACTCCGGCAGCGCTTTCTTGCCCGCGACGTCGACTGAGAATCCCAAGCCGCCTTCGTTCCAGCCGACGCGCACCTGCGCGAAGCGCGCGCCGTCTTTGGAGTCGTCAAGATGCGCAAGCAGGCAGCTCTCGGGCAAGTCGAGCAACCCGCGTCCCTTGCGCGGAATCGCCGCCACATGCTGCACGGGAAACTGAAAGCGAAAAAGAAAGCTATGTGGAACTACGGGCATGGCAATATCTAAAGGAAGAAAATGAGCCGGTGGGTTGATCCCACCGGTATTGCGCGAATCGGAGAAATCGGGACTCGGATGAAGCACGAAGCTCGAATGACGAAGGAAGTCCGAAGCACGAAGCTCCAAACCCAACGCGATTCGGCATTCGTCATTAGGGCTTCGTGCTTAGGGCTTCTTTAGACATTCGGATTTCGTGCTTCACCGCCGCGGCTCGAGCGTATGATATTCTAGAGCCAAATGACTTTGCTGACACCCCACGGCCAAAACCTGATTCGCGTTCGAGGCGCCCGCGTTCACAATTTGCAGAACGTGGACGTCGACATTCCCCGCGATGCGCTCGTGGTCGTGACCGGAGTCAGCGGCAGCGGCAAGAGCTCGCTGGTGTTCGATACGCTGTTCGCCGAGGGACAGCGACGCTATCTCGACAGCTTGTCGACATACACGCGGCAGTTCCTCAATCAGCTCGAACGCCCGGACGCCGACCTGATTGACGGGCTGCCGCCGACCATCAGCGTCGACCAACGCGCCGGGTCGCTGCAGCCGCGCAGCACGCTGGCAACCACGACGGAAATTTACGATCACCTGAGGTTGCTCTATGCGCGCGCGGGCCAGGCGCATTGCCCGGCGTGTGGGCGACCGGTCTCCCGGCAGAGTGCCGAGGCAATCGTCGCGCAGATTCTCTCGCTCGAGCAGCAGCCGAAAGCCATGATTCTCGCCCCGCTGGTGCGCGGGCGAAAAGGCTCGCATCGCAAGGTGTTCGAGCGAATCGGCCGCGAGGGATTTGTCCGCGCGCGTGTCGATGGCACGGTTGTCGATGTGGCCGCTCCTCTGGCACTCGCCAAAGGCCGGCCTCACGATATCGAAGCGGTCGTCGATCGGATCGTCATCAAAGAGGGAATTCGGCCGCGCGTGCAAGAGTCGGTCGAGCTGGCGCTCAAGCTCTCCGGCGGCACATGCCTGGTCAGTTGGCAGACACACGACGGCTGGGAGGACCATCTCTTCAGCGAAAAGTTTTCCTGCCCCGACTGCCAACTGAGTTTTCCCGATCTCGAACCACGGACGTTCAGCTTCAACAGTCCGTACGGAGCCTGCGGCGAATGCGACGGATTGGGCGTCGCATGGAAGCCGTCGTCACGTCTGGAAAAAGGCTCGGAAAACGCCGATGCCGAAATCAGCGGCGACGTCGACAACCGCCCGCCGTGTCCCGCGTGCGGAGGCGCGCGGCTGAACCCGTTCGCGCGCGCCGTGACCGTGGCGGAAAAACGCATTCACGAACTGACGGCGATGACGGTCGCCGAGGCACTGGATTTCTTCGAGAGGCTGTTCCCGCCGTCGCAACAGAAGGGCAGCGGGTCGCCGTTGCCGGTGAAGGTCGAGCCGGTGATCGGGCGCATTGTCCCGGAGATCGTGCAGCGACTGACGTTTCTCGATCGCGTGGGGCTCGACTATCTTCATCTCGACAGGCCGACGCGCACGCTGTCCGGCGGCGAATATCAGCGCTCGCGACTCGCAAGTTGTTTGGGTTCGGGATTGAACGGCGTCTGTTACTTGCTCGACGAGCCGACGATCGGACTGCATCCGCGCGACACCGATCGGCTCGTCGACGCCCTTATCAATCTGCGGGACCAGTCGAGCAGCGTGATTGTCGTCGAGCACGACTTGCAGCTCATTCGCCGCAGCGACTGGCTGATCGATCTCGGCCCCGGCGCCGGTCGTGAAGGAGGCCGTCTCGTCACGGCTGGCAGGCCGGACGACGTCGCATCTGACCCGCACTCGCCGACCGGGCGATTCTTGCGCGGCACGACACCCGTTGGCCGGAAGCGGGCGAAGCGGCTCTTCAACTTCGAACGATCGCTCACGCTCGCAGGAGTGCGAACGCACAATCTTAAGAATCTCACGGTCCGTTTTCCTTTGGAAGTCTTAACCTGCGTTACGGGCGTGAGCGGGTCGGGCAAAAGTTCGCTGGTCGCCGACACCCTGGTTCCCGCGGTTCGCGCCGCACTACAACGGCAAGGATCGCAAGCGGACTCTCATTACTTGCTGAGCGGAGTCGATCACATCGACCGGGTTGTCGAAGTCGACCAGCGGCCGCTGGGACGCACCGGTCGCTCGAACCCCGCGACCTACTCCGGCATTTGGGACGAAGTCCGCCGAATCTTCGCGCAGACGCGCGAGGCACGACTGCGCGGCTACACCGCGCAAAGGTTCAGCTTCAATAGCCGCAAGGGACGCTGCGAGGCCTGCAAAGGGCAGGGGACGCGACGGATCGCCATGCACTTCATGCCTGATGTGTATGTCACCTGCTCCGAGTGCCGCAGTGCCCGGTTCAATCGGCAAACACTGTCGGTGCGGTTTCTGGGACGAAACGTTGCCGACGTGCTGAAGATGCGGGTCGACGAGGCGGCCGAGCTGTTTCAAAATGTCCCCCGGCTCAAGAACCAGCTCGATACATTTGCCGACGTGGGTCTCGGGTATCTTCGTCTCGGACAGTCGTCGCTGACGCTCTCAGGCGGCGAATCGCAGCGCGTGAAACTGGCCACCGAGCTCAGCAGCCGCGGCCAAGGCCGCACACTGTTTGTGCTCGATGAGCCGACAACGGGCCTGCACCCGGCGGATACCGAAAGGCTGCTGTCGTTGCTTGATCGCTTGATCGAGCAGGGTCACAGCGTGCTGGTCGTCGAGCATCAGTTGGAAGTCATCGCGTTTGCCGACTGGGTGATCGACCTTGGACCGGAAGGCGGCGCGGCCGGCGGCGAGATCGTCGCGGAAGGTCCCCCGGCAACGATTATGGAATCGCCCTCCAGCCACACGGGCCGCGCCCTTCGCGAACATCTTGGAGTCGGCACCGACGTCTAAACGGTATTTGAAAACTCCTCTCCCCTCAGGGGAGAGGTTGGGTGAGGGGTGAAAGGTTGAAGCACTACGAAGCGTTCGATGCGTTCCACCCACCCCCC
>JBBDVZ010000203.1:0-6461 GCA_040903115.1 Planctomycetaceae bacterium | reverse complement strand
CTTGGCGACTTCCTTCACGCTGCTTCCGTTCGCGAGATATCGCAAGACTTCGAGCTGCCGGTTCGTCAGCGCCTCGATCTGGCTCGACGTCCTGGCCGCCGGGTCTCGACCGCCATCGAAAACGAGCCGCTGCAACACCTCGGGCGAATAGCAGACCTCTCCGGCGGCGACTTGCCGAACGGCGGCGATGAACTTCGCCGCCGGCTCGCCTTTCATCAGGTAGCCGGAAGCCCTGGCGCGCACGGCCTGTTCGACCAGGACGTCGGATAGGTAGCCGGTCAGGAAGATGATCTTCACGGCAACTTTTTTGGCGGCGAGTTGGTTGGCGACGTCGAAGGCGCTTCGTCCCGGCAACTGGACGTCGAGAATTGCGATGTCGGGCAGAGTTTCGAGAATCACGCGCAGCCCCTCGTCGCCGTCGAGCGCCGTGCCAACCACATCCATGTCCGGCTCGTCCTGGAGGCGTCGTACAATTGAGTCGAGCACGAGACAATGATCGTCAACGAGTACGATGCGAATCGGCTTGGGCGTCATGAGGAATGTTCCCATGTGTCGATGGAAAATGGCCCGTATTCTCGGAACCGCCCTTTCAAACGATCAACGGCCGCCCGCCGACTCTGGCGTTCTGGCGGGGGACCCCGGCGATCGACGGTCTCCAGCCGTCGACGAAAGATACGCGGAACAGCTTCGCGACAACTCGTACAACTCACGACTCAATTGCTCATAGGTCTCTGTCAACCGGGAATCAGCCGACGCGTCTGGTGCGTCAGCCGTCCGCGGTCTGGCTGCCAATTCCCACTGGCAGCCGAACGCCGTCAGCAGGTTGTTTAACCGGTGGATGCTTTCGACGAACGACTCGCGGAAACGCTCGACCGAATCGCCGGCTTGAGTGCCGGGAGACGGAAAATCCGCGTGCGGTAGCGGTGGGTTGGCGTGCGGACGCTCGAAGACAGTGGGCGGGCGGGAGTCCCTTCCCGTGTCTGGAATCGAGCTTGGCATCAAACCCGCTGGCGGGGAGGGTGGCCCGGATTCCATCCATTGTTCCTATGCGAGACGAAACAACTTCGTGGACCGCACGGCGCCCAACTTCCGCTGCGGATTCGATCCCGTCTTGGACGTAATCTCGAAAGCAACGATGGCCCAATTGCGAAGGGTGAGATCAACCGAACGAACATTCTGAAATCGAACCAAGACTTTCCAGAATGGCGGAACGGTTCTCAGACACCGATTTAACCCAAAACACCGGCAAAATCAATAGTGCGTGCACAATCGGGCTTCAATTCGGGCCTCTTCGGCTACACCAAACTGGGCTCTGCCGACCACGTGTGGATTTCCTGAGATAGAGTCATACAACCGCGGAAAGCCCGGCGAATGCGCTTTGAAAACTTTCGGTCCGCGCGCATTTTCAGCACAGCGGCGCTTTTGGGGAAGTGCTTCATGAAGGTCCTGCTTGTCGATAACTCACCGGCCCTGCGCTCCGTCGTGAAGCAGTGCCTGCGCGCCCTCGACGTCGACGCCATTGTCGAAGCGGCTGACTGCGACACAGCGCTCTGCTGTTTCGAAAGCCAAACTTTCGACCTTGTGATGTCCGGTTGGAACATGCCGACCTTGGACGGATTATCGTTGTTACGCACAATTCGCCGGAGGGATGCGGCGATCCCCGTGCTTCTGATCGTCGCCGAGGCCCAGCGCACGCAGATGGTCGACGCGATTCGCGCCGGCTGTTCCGACTACCTCGTCAAGCCTTTTGCCTCCGAAGCGCTCAGCGACAAGCTCGAGAAGTGGGTCGGCGCCCGCGTCTGAGGCATCGATGCAGCGAGGGCGCCACCGGATGCCTGGGGTCACGCGCCAGCGTGCCCCCAGATCTGCCCGCCTTTGCACTTCCAGCCTGTAACGGCATTCTTGGAACCGCCCGCGAATCCTAGTACCATCCGCTGTCGCATACTCTTTGTGCCAGGGGCCGCGGATGACGGATTTTAGCGAACTATCGAAAGATGCACAGGACCTATCGCGGCGGATTGTGATCGCGACGATTGCCGTGATTGTCGCCGCCTATTTCGGCTGGATGGCCGCCAATTCGCATTTCGATGCCGGCGATCTGCCGACGACGGAGTCCCATTCGAACGGGCTGGACGCTCATGCCCAAGCGACAGCAGGTTCCGAATCCGACAAGCCAGCGCACGGGCCGCCCCCCGCGATCTACAGCGTGTTCCCGTTTGTGCTCCTGTTGTTGGCGATCGCGCTGCTGCCTCTGATTCGCACGACGGCGCACTGGTGGGAGCGCAATTGGAACCGGCTCTTGGTCGCCGCGGGCTTAGGGATCCTGACGCTTTTGTACTACGTCTACGGATACGGGCACGGCGTCGTCGATCACGCGACGCATCAGATATCCCTCGCTGGCTGGCCGGCAGGTGTCGTCGTGCTTAAGAACGCCATTCTCGGCGAGTACGTGCCGTTCATCGTGTTGTTGTTCAGCTTGTACGTCATCAGCGGCGGGATTGCCGTTGAAGGACGACTGGTTGGCACCCCGCGGCTGAACGCAACAATCATCGGCATCGGTGCGATCTTGGCGAGCCTTATCGGCACCACGGGCGCGGCGATGCTGCTGATCCGTCCGTTGTTGAACGCGAACGCGAATCGCCAATTTGTGGCTCACACGGTGGTCTTTTTCACGTTCGTGGTGTGCAACACGGGAGGTTGCCTGCTTCCCATCGGCGACCCGCCATTGTTTCTCGGTTATCTGCGCGGCGTCGACTTTTTTTGGACGCTGAACTTGTGGCCGATGTGGCTGTTCACCAACCTGATGCTGCTGGCGGTTTATTTCGCGTGGGATTCCGTTCGCTTCCGGCATGAATCGGGAGACAGTTTTCGAACTCCCCTCCCTTACAGGGAGGGGTTGGGGGACTTCGGCGAGCTCAGTCGAGTCGAGGGTCGAGACGCTCGAGCTTTTCACTCCTCTCCCAACCTCTCTCCTCAAGGGGAGAGGGGTTTTGAAACGCCTTCTAGCAACGCCATCAAAGGCGATGGTAACCCCACCAGCAAACCGTCCGTGCGCGGATTGTGGAACTTCATGTGGCTTATCGGCGTGATCGGCTGCGTCGTGTTGTTGGACCCGTCGAAGCCGCTGCCGGGCACAAATTGGCATGCCCCGCCGTATTTCCGCGAGATGATGATGCTGTGCCTGACTGCGTTATCGCTCTTGAGCACGAGTTCGGAAATTCGCCGGCGAAATGCCTTCAACTATGACGCGATTCTCGAGGTTGCGGCGCTCTTTTCCGGCATCTTCGTCTGCATGCAGGCCCCCATTCAGATTCTCAACACGTACGGCCCGTCGCTGGGCTTCGATCAACCGTGGAAATACTACTGGGGCTCGGGCACGCTCTCGAGTTTTCTCGACAACGCCCCGACTTACGTCGTCTTTTTCGAAACCGCCAAGGCAACCGGCGGACCCGGGCCAACCGTCGCAGGCGTCCCCGTCGCGTACCTTGCGGCCCTCAGCCTGGGGTCGGTGTTTATGGGCGCGATGACCTACATTGGCAACGGACCCAACTTCATGGTCAAGGCGATTGCCGAAAAGAACAACGTGCGCATGCCGAGCTTTTTCGGCTATATGCTCTACAGTTGCGGCGTGCTGTTGCCCATTTCGTTCGTGATGACGCTGTTATTCCTGTAACGTGTCGTCGCGCGCCGTGATTGATGTCCCGTCGAGCCGCGGGGTTTATCCCCGCGGTCCTCGGCCATCGCGAACAAGCTCGCCCTCTTTGCGTTTGCCTGCGACAAAGGTATCATATAATCCGTCGCTGATTCGATGCGGGCCTTCACCGCGATGGCCGCGTCGGCGGTGGCTCAACTCGCCCCAGGAAAGGCTGAGTGATGTTTTCGATTCTCGACAGGGCCACACGGTTGTGCGATGGCATCAGCCGCCGCGAGTTGCTTCGCGTGGGTGGCTTGAGCAGCATCGGCTTGTCGCTGTCGCAGCTCTTGCGGGCCGCTCCGTCGGCGATTACCGACGACGTCGACGACCCGACGTTCGGTCGCGCTAAAAACGTCATCTACGTATGGCTTCAAGGCGGACCCCCGCAGCACGAGACGTTCGATCCCAAGCCCGGCGCGCCGCAGGAAATTCGCGGCCCGTTCCAACCGATTCAGACGAACGTTCCGGGCATCGAGTTTTGCGAGCTGCTGCCCCGCACGGCGCGCATCGCCGACAAGCTGGCGGTCGTCCGATCGATGCACACCGACAACGACCTTCACGACGCGAGCGGCTACGAACTCCTTACCGGCTACAAATACCGCGGCGCCAATTCGCGCATGATCTCTCCGGAAGACTGGCCCTACTTCGGCTCGATCGTCAAAATGCTCAAGCCGAGCGAAACGCTGCCCGCGCTCACGACGGCGTGGATTCCGGACATCATGCGGCTCAACGAGAACGTTACGCCCGCCGGTCAAACCGGGGGGTTCCTCGGTCGCCAATGGGATCCCGACCGGTTCGTCGGCGATCCGTCGGACGCTAACTACCACATCGAGGGACTCGATTCCGGCCCCACCATATCGCCGTTGCGACTTCAGCAGCGCGTGTCGCTGCTCAAGCAAGTCGAAGAACATTTAGGCGGACTCCAACGCAGCCGGCTTGAGGGCATTTACGACCAATACCAAGGCCAGGCGCTCGATCTTCTCACTTCGGGACGTGCGCGGAAGGCGTTTTCTCTCAACGACGAGCCACCCGAAGTTCGCGACCGCTATGGGCGCACCAAGTGGGGACAGTGCCTGCTGTTGGCGCGGCGGCTCGTCGAAGCCGGCGTCCGGCTCGTGCACGTCAACTGGACCCGTGAGCCGGGCGATTCGGCCGTCGACAACCCGATGTGGGACACGCACGCCCAAAACGCCGACCGCGTCGAAGACGTGCTCTGCCCGATGTTCGACGTGGGATTCACGGCGTTCATCGACGATCTCGACCAGCGCGGCCTGCTGGCCGAAACGCTGGTGGTGGCCATCGGCGAGTTTGGTCGCACGCCTCGCATTAATAAAATTGCCGGTCGCGACCACTGGGGCAACGTCTTCAGCTTTCTGCTGGCCGGAGCGGGCATTCAGGCCGGGCAGGTGTACGGCTCGAGCGACAAGAACGGCGCATACCCCGCGCGCGACCCCGTAACCGGCGCCGATCTGACGGCAACCATCGCACATCTGCTGGGCATTCAACCCTCCGGAACGTTCCGCGACTCTCAGGGGCGGCCGCATTTTATCAGTACCGGCGATCCCATTCGCCAACTGCTGGGAAGCGGGACCGCGACAGCCGACCGCGTTGCGCCGGGGGGCGACATCGCGCGCCTGCCTCCTTACAACGACGCGCTGTTGCTCAACACCGACTTCGCTGAGCCAGTTCCATTGCGGCCGACGAATATCGGGTCGCGACCCAAGGGATGGCGCGCCCGGCCTTTGGCCGATGAAGGCAGTGCAGCGCCCCTCAGTGTGAAGCTGCTCGGCAGCGGAACGCTGGCGGCCGGCTACAAGCCGCATGTCGCACTCGGATACGGAATCGATGGCGACGGCGCGGGTGTGATCCGCATCGAACCGGGCGTGCAAGCGATTCTCGCGCAGGAGATGCGCAACCCGCGGCTGGGCCGCTTTCGCTTCACCGTCAAAGCCTGCGGACACGCGACGTCGGCTGACTATTACGAAAGCGTGTTCCTCAAGAACTTCGCCTGCCGGCTGATTATCTTCCGCTTCAACCAGACGGCAAAGGATCCGACGGACCGCAGCGAGTTTGTGTCGACGATCATCAAGCCGCCGTTTTCCAACGCGGCAGAACCCAAATTGCAAGAGTTCTCCATCGAAACGCTGCTCGACAGCAAAAAGCCGGGCGAAAACTTTGCCATCGGCAATGGCTACGGCGTCGCTGTCACGCTGGAGACTGCCTCCGGCAGTGCGCTGGAGCTAAATGCAAGTTCCGGCCCGCACCGCGCGTGGGTACGCATCGACAACGTCCGCCTCGAGTTCGCCAACCGCACGGTGAACGACACGGTGAAGGTATAACGTCCGCAATGGACGGTTCCACCGCAGTCACTTGCCGTCGTCATATAAGATGACGATTAGGACGTCGGACGGCGGGTACTTCGTCAGTGCAGCGCTCTCCGGGCGGCCGCTTTGAGGTGCGATGTTCCCGTGAACGCTGAGGACTTTCGCGCGGCTGGTCCGAATCCACGCGTTGACGTCGTTCTCGAGTATGGAGATTTCGGCTTCGACGCTCTTGAACAGCTTCACCTGTTGCATCGTGGTTCCCCCGCATTCGTAATGTAGTAGGCACACTCCGTGTGCCGTAAATCCATACGACAGGCACGCTCTGTGCCGTAACATCGAAGTCGAAGATCCTGCAAACCAAGCGGACGGCACGCGGAGCGTGCCTGCTACATTGCAAGAGCTGCCAGCTTACTTCTTTCCCAGCGCACGCTGGGCCGCGAAGA
>JBBDVZ010000202.1:0-6473 GCA_040903115.1 Planctomycetaceae bacterium | reverse complement strand
TGAAGGAGTCGCCCGTTTCGCTGATGCCTGAAAAAATACTCGAGCCGCTCAAGCCGCAGGAAGTCCGCGACTTGTTCCGCTTTCTTCAGCAATAAAGAGCCGCCATGCAGCCCGCACACCAGAGACCGCAAACCCCACTTTCCCGGCGTGGTTTTTTGGCCGGTTCGGTCGCCGCCGCGATGGGTGCCGCCGTCGGCTTGTCGCGCGCTGCCGGTGACTCGCTCGCCAACAAGGCGCTGATTTCGATTACGCTCGACCTGGAGATGAGTCGCCATTACCCGACGCGCGACATGATGGAATGGGACTATCAAAAGGGAAATCTGGACGAGCCAACCAAAAAGTACGCCGTCGAGGCCGCACGGGTCGCCAAAGAGCGCGGCGGAAAGATTCACTTCTTTTGCGTCGGCCGCGTGCTCGAGCAGCCCAACGTCGAGTGGCTGAAGGAGATCGCCGCCCAAGGCCATCCCGTGGGAAATCACACCTACGATCACGTCTACGTGCTGGCGAAAACTCCGGAGGACATTCAATTCCGCTTTCGGCGGTCGCCTTGGCTGATTCAGGGACGATCGGTCGAGGAGGTCATCCGCGAGAACATTGCGGTAACGACCGCGGCCATGCGCGAGCGTGTCGGCATCGAGGCCAACGGCTTTCGCACCCCCGGCGGTTTCGCCGAGGGCCTCGTGGGTCGTGAAGATATTCAGAAGATGTTATTGGATTTGGGCTTTAGCTGGTGCAGCGCAAAGTACCCCGCACACGATGCCGGCAAGCCGCACGAAACCCCGTCCGCCGACGTTTATGCATCGATCGTGGAGGCGCAACGGCGGGCTCAGCCGTTTGTTTATCCCACGGGCCTAATCGAGGTGCCGATGAGCCCGATCAGCGATGTGAACGCTTTCCGCACGAATTTTTGGCAGCTTAAGTCCTTTCTCAAGGCGGTGCGGCTCGGGGTGGAATGGGCGATCGAGAACCGGGCGGCCTACGACTTCCTCGCGCATCCGTCGTGCCTGGGTATCGAGGATCCGAAACTCGAAACGATCAAGCTGATTTGCGACATCGTCCGCGAGGCCGGCGATAAGGCGGCCATTGTCGGTCTGGATGCAATCGCGAAGCGTGCGCAGGGCGTTTAACAGCCCCGATTTACGCGGTGCGGATGTGCGACAAGAACACGTCCAAACAGCCCACGCCGCCCAAGAATTGATTTGCGAATCGAATTCGGCCGCATCATAATAGACCGGTGATGGTTCGGGCCAACTGACGGGCCAGATGCGGCGCCGAACAGCCGCAATAGATAAGCCTCTAATCGCACGAGAATGTCTGCTCGCGCAAATTCTACCATTTGTTCGCAATCATCGAGGCAAAGTGATGGCATCTTCGACCCCCAAGGGTCCGTCTTCACAGGGAGGCAATAATATGTCGCCCGACAAGTTGGCGGAAACGCGCGTGCCTCCCGGTGACAACCTTGCCGAAACTCTCGTCGAGCGGAAGAAGCCGAAATCCGAGCCTGGAGACGTGACCAGGGCGGAACGCGCACGCTCGGGCGGATCCGGCAGCGGGGACAAGTCCGCCGGTTCCTCTGATGCCGACGCAAAGAAAAAAATCACTCAGCTTGGAGATTTCAAGCTGGTGAAGAAGCTTGGTCAGGGGGGCATGGGGACCGTGTACCTGGCGAAGCAGGTCAGCCTCGATCGCGACGTCGCGCTCAAGACGCTCTCGAAAGAGTTCGCCAAGAAACCGGATTTCGTGCAGCGCTTTATTCGCGAAGCGCGCTCGATGGCAAAGTTGCATCACCCGAACATCGTTCAGGTGTATGCGGCCGATTCGTCGCACGGCATCCATTATGCCGCCATCGAGTTCATCGACGGCCGCAGCATGCAGGATTGGATGAATGAAAAAAACCGCTTGAGCGTGGGCGATGCCCTGCACGTGACGCTGGTTTGTGCCGCAGCGCTCAAGCAGGCCCACGACCAGAACATGATTCACCGCGACATCAAGCCCGACAACATTTTGGTGACGAGAAAGGGCGTGGTGAAAGTCGCGGACTTCGGGCTGGCAAAAGCGATCGACGACGACGTCTCGATGACTCAGAGCGGCACTGGCCTGGGAACCCCGTTGTACATGGCCCCCGAACAGGCGCGCAACGCCAAGCACGTCGACAAACGATCCGACATCTACGCGCTGGGCAGCACCTTGTACTACTTTCTGACCGGGGCGCTCCCCTTCAGCGGGGAGACGACGTTGGAACTGATCATCGCCAAGGAGAAAGGGCAGTTCAAGTCGGTGCGCAAGCTCAACTCGGAAGTTCCCGAGCGGCTCGACTTCATGATCGACAAAATGATGGCCAAGGACCCGCAGCACCGTTATGCCGACTGCGCCCAGATCATCAGCGATTTGCAGAGCCTCAATCTGGCCAGCGACGCCTTGAGCTTTATTGAAGGGGCGCAGCCGGCGTTCCTCTCCGGGTCGGTCGTTCCCAGCCGCGCCTCGCTGGCCAAATTGCCCCCGAAGCCGGCCGCCGATCAGAGGGTGACGTCGGCTCAAGACGCCGAACGGACCGCGACGAAAATGAAGCTGCCTGCTCAATCGAGCGAAGAATGGATCGTCCGTTATACCGTCGGCCGCAAGATGACGGTCGGCAAGATGACCGCGGCACAAGTTACGGCGGCACTGAACGGCGGCACGCTCGACTCGAAAACCAAGATCAAACGAAACGCCAAGGACCAGTTCGTCGCGATCACCGACGTCCCGCAGTTTGCCGATGTGGCCGGAAAGCGAGCATATCACGACCAGGAGGCCGCCCGCTCGCGCGACGTGCAGAACCTGTACTCCAAGCTCGACAAGAAGGAGCAGCGCCGCAAAGTCTGGCGAAAGTTCTCCCGATTTTTCTCCGGCGTCAAGGGTCTGGTTGGCTTGGTGCTCTGGCTCGCCTTGGTTGCGGCGGTCGTCATCGGCGGTATTTACTTCGCCTGGCCGTATCTACGACCCTTCTTCAAGAGCACCTGACGGCGCAGCGCGTTCGAGATGGCCGCCGTTGCGGCCGGCCTGCTCGCGAAATTGCCGGTTGCGCCGATTCGAACATGCAGCCGCGATCCCTCGGCTCGTTTTTGCGGTGGAATTGCCGTTCTCAGGCTCGGCCCCAGAAGATAGCCTACATACATGAAGATTTGGAGCGCCGGGACACTCGAACGGACCAGCCCGCCGCGGCGGGCCGCTCGCCTATTTATTCCGCAATCCGCGTGCCGCGCCGCGGCGGCTTGTTTGACGAAAGCCGAAGACCGCGGGGCTAAACCCCACGGCTCGGAAGTCGTTCCCCATTCCGCATTCCGCACTCCGCATTCCGCACTTGAATCAATCCGCAATCCGCAATCCGCAATCCGCAATTGCCGCCTTATCGTCGTCCTCGCATGCGGTTCGTGCCTCGCAATCGCCGCGCCGCTGCGGGCGGGCGAAGTGCAGCTTAAGAACGGAATGCGTTTGGAAGGACATCTCGACCTGATCCACGCGCTGACGTTGCGCACCGCGAAACAACATCGCGGCAATGTCGGCGCCCCCACGATGCTGATGATTCAAACGCGGATGAACCGCTACTTCGTCGGCAATCAACAGGTCGGACAGCGGGTTTTCGAAGAGGAGCTCGGTCGCCATGAAGCGTTCAAGTTGACGCATAAAAAAACCGGCCAAAAGAAGATGGTGGCCTCGCTCGGCGCAGTGTCGGAGGTCGAGCCCTTCGACAAGTTCGGCCGACGCCGCGTGCAGATACGCACCGAGCGGGGTCCGGAGGACATCGTTCAGGGCATCACCGAGATCGGTCCCAAATACGTGCAGATCGTCGGGCTCACGCACGAATGGGAATTCGGCACCGCGACCACGTCGATCCCGCCGGACCAGCTCGATGCCATCTTGCGCCAGGCGACCGACTCCTCGAACCCCGATGATAGAATGGCGATCGCCCGCTTTTACCTCGAGGCGGGCATGCACCCACAGGCGAATGCCGAGGTGGCCTCGATCATCCGCGACTTTCCCGAGCTGAAAGCCGCCACCGAGAAGGTCGCCGACGAGCTACAGCAACTGCAAGCCAACGAGCTGCTCGCTGAGCTGAGACGGCGGCAGCAGGCGGGGCAACATTTGTTGGCCGTTGACGCAATCCGGCGCTTTCCCACCGACGGGATGCGAGCCGCGGTTTTGCGACAGGTGCGCGAAATGAACGCGCAGTACGACCAGTTTCGCGAAGACATCGACCGCGCCATCGCGCGGCTGGGAGAACTGCAGGCGGAGCTCAGCGACCCGCGGCAGGTTGCCGCCGTCGCCCCTTTGCGATCCGTCGTTTGCGATGCGCTAGACGTCGAATCTCTGCCGCGGCTCGACGGGTTCCTCAAGCTCGCCGACGATCCCACGCTGGCGCCCCACGAAAAGCTGGCCTTGGCCTACTCGGGATGGTTGGTGGGCAGCGCGCACGCCTTTCGCGACTTGGACGATGCGGTTCGACTTTGGAATGCCTGGTTTCTTGTTGGCGAGTACCTCCGCACGGACGACGCAACAAGCCGGGCAAACTTACTCTCCGACCTCCGACAGCTCGAAGGCGTGGGCATCGAGCGGATCGTTCAAATGGTCCCGCAGCTTCCGCTGCCGCTCGATAGTCCCGGCGTGGTTCCAGGTCAGGCGGCGACCATTGAGGCACAAGCTTCGAGCAGCGAGTCGCCCGTCAAATACTCGGTTTTGCTGCCGCCCGAGTACACGCCGCACCGCGCGTACCCGCTGATTGTCGCTCTGCGCCCGGCCGAACGGACGAGCGATGACATGCTGTTGTGGTGGGGCGGCAATCAGGACAAGCCGGGGCAGTCGCAACGTCACGGATATATTGTCATCGCACCCGAATACGTGGCCGCGGACAAGCGAACATACGAGTACAACTTCGACGCTCACCGCACGGTCCTCGAGTCGATCCGCGACGTCCGCCAGCGATTCAGCGTGGATTCCGACCGGATTTTTCTCACGGGGCACGGAATGGGAGGCGATGCCGCGTTCGACCTGGGGATGTCGCACCCCGATTTGTTCGCCGGCGTGATTCCGATCACGGGAATCAGCCGCCATTACTGCATCCGGTATTGGACGAATGCGGAGCACGTGCCGTTTTATATTGTCGGCGGCCAGTTGGACCGAAATTCGTTCGAGCAAAACGCCGAGCTGGGACAGGTCGACCGCATGATGCGCAGCGGCTACAACGTGATTTACTGCGACTACATGGGGCGCGGTTACGAATCGTACTACGAGGAGATTTTCAAGCTGTTCGAATGGATGGCGGTCTGCCGGCGCGTCAAGAATGTCAAAGACTTCGAGATGAAGGTGCTGCGGCCCAGCGAGGACCGCTTTTATTGGATGCAGGCCGACGGCTTCCCGCCGCTGGTCACTCAGGCCGACGTTTTTTCACCCGATCAACCGGTTCCGCCGCCGGGAATGACCTTCGCCGCCAAGGTGTTGCCCGACAACACAATCTTCATTCGCAGCGGCGCGAGGCGGCACATTTTGTGGCTGTCGCCGGACGTCGTCAATTTCGAGCAGCGCGTCAAGGTGCGTTTCAAAGGCCGGCAGGAGCTCAGCCAGTTCGTCAAGCCCGACGTCGAGACGCTGCTGGAAGATCTGCGCACTCGCGGCGACAGGCAGAACCTGTACACCGCCAAGCTCGACATTGAATGACATGCCCGCTGCGGGTACATGCATGCACGCGGCAGAACTTCGAGAACAGCAGTGGCGATTCGTGCCGCCAGCGGGAAACGGCTTTTGTATGAAACACCTGAGGTAGATGCGCCGTAGACCGTGCGTCATCCAACCCTGATAAGAATGCCGGTAAGGTGCCGATGGTCGCTCAACGTGTCTTTGATCGCCCTGTCGATTGCTCTTGCAAGATGGTCTGCTCCGCGACGCCTTCGCACACAGACGATAATTCCGCTATGCCAGTGAATCTCCTCGGCAAGGCGAACAAAATCCTTTCGATTGAGAGTAACGACGGCGCGATTATCATTCATCGCGATTTCAAGAACTTGCTGATCCGTCTTCGAATCGCCGTATTTGCTGAAGTTTATGTCCTGAACCGTCAGGACGTTGTAGCCCAAGAGGCGAAGACGTCGCGTTGCTCTTGCTGGAAATTGCTCGTCCGCAAAGAGCCGGACCATCCGTCGTTATCCTGCATTTTCGCGAATCTGCCCGTCGATAGCATCTCGATTGGACTCCACATATTCCCATGCGGCCTTGAGGTCGGCCTTTGAAAGAACAGGGTAGTCCTCCAGAATTTCTTTGTCGGACATCCCTAATCGTCTGCACTGCTCAAGAACCCAAACCGGGATTCGCGTACCACTCATGCAGGGGACACCGCCGCACACATCTGCCGAGACGGATATACCTCTCGCCTGCTTGAAAGAATCGACGTCCGCAAGCTGGGAGTCCGGAAGATTGAATTCTTCGGCATATTAGTCGGTATT
>JBBDVZ010000201.1:0-6490 GCA_040903115.1 Planctomycetaceae bacterium | reverse complement strand
CAGCAATTTCCGCTGAGATTTCTGGTGGCTGTGGAAGAATGTTGAAATCGAAAACCGCCGATCCATTCTCTTGGGTCGACGGTTTTTGCGTTGAAGCAGGTCCATCAGCACTGCGAAGCACGAAGCCCGAATGTCGAAATGAGCACGAAGTCTTGAAGCACTAATTCACCTCGTTTCGAGTTTCGAACATTCGGATTCCCTTCGTCATTCGGGCTTCGGATTTCGCGCTTCCAAGTCTGACCGCTGACCGCCAACTGCTATTCTTTTTGCATGCGCGCCGCGAAAAACGGTAAACTGAAATCCAGTGCGAAACAGCGCTGGCAGGATTCCAGCGGCTTTCAATTTTCACGCGAAAGCAAGCGTGGGGAAATCGGCCTCGTTCGAAGGACGATTCAAAATGCCAAAGCGCCGCAAGTTCGCCGCATTCGCTGTGTCTGGATTGTTTCTCAGCTTGTTTGGCATCTTCGCCTACTCGCTGCAACCGCCCGCCGAACCTGACACCCTGCCAGACTCGGCCGGCAACCCAACGGCTGTTCCGGCAGAGAAACCGCCTGCGGAGAATCCGCCAAAGCAGCTACCACCAGAATTCAGCATGGATCAATTCACGCTAAAGTCAACGCGCGACGCGGAAGCGAAAATCCGCGAAGCGATGCAGAAGCGAATGCCAGCCGACGTCGCAGAAGTGCCGCTCGGCGAATTCGTGAAACAGGTCGCCGAGGTTGGGAATATCAACGTGGTGCTGGATGAAAAGCGGATCCTGGACGCGGGAGGCGATCCCGCCGAGAAGATTACCGCGAACACCAAGAATGCCACCATCGAGACCGCGCTTAACCGAGTGCTTCCCCGCTTGAGTCTCGAATGGTTGATCGACTACGAAGCGCTGACAATTACCACGGAAAGCCTTTCATACGAAAATCCGGTTACGAAAGTCTACAATCTTCAACCATTGCGGCAGTTGCTCGGGGAAAATCCGACTCGTTTTGAGCCAATCGAGGTTCCAGTTCAATATGGGCCTGGAAGGAGGCGAAGCGGTGGTGAGGGATACTTCAGCGATGCTGTCTCTGCGGAATTAAAGACGGAACAGTCCTCTCAAAAACGAACGACTCCGAAGCAAGACTTGTTTCAAGGCGGCCACGCGGCCGCATTCGACAATGATGCGGTGCAGGTTCATTACTTCGATCTTGCCGATTCCCTTGAAAATGAGCTGCTCGAAGTGTACGCCTGGCACGAGAATAGCGCGCCGGTGTTTTCGAGCCTGGAGCACGGCAACCTGATGGTAGTGCGGACGACGCGGCGAATTTACGAGGACATTGAGTCGTTTTTGAATGCCCTTGAACTCGTGATTGCCGATCGCGCGCCGAAGGCCGTTATTCCTGTCCGTCCAAAAATGTATCCCGTCGTCGAGGACGCCGAAATCCGCCGATCGCTCCAGCGAAAACTGAGCGTGAACTACTCCGACACTCCGCTACGAGACGCAATTGTCGCACTTGCCAAGCAAACCAATGTGCCATTTTGGTTGGACGAAAAGTCAATCCTGGAAGCCGGCGGCGATCCACAGGAATTAATCACCCATCGCGGGGTCGATGAGACGCTTTACGCGGTGTTGATGCGCATTCTGACGCCGCCGAATTTAAGCTACTTGGTCGATCAGGGAGAGATTGTCGTCACGACATCTGCGCGAGCCTTCGAAAAACGCGCCGTCGTCGTTTACGATGTCGCGGACCTCACGCCTCCCGGCGGCGACATGGGTCGGTTGCTCGACATGCTTGCGGATATCATGCCAGGGCCGTGGGGAAATGAACAAGCGAGCGCGGAATCGCCATTTGCGGGCGTCGTCGCGGTGCGCACTTCCGAGGTATCCCAACAGGACATCGCGCGTTTGCTGGAAGATTTGCGCCGCGAAAAGGAGAAAAACGTCGA
The DNA here is from genome assembly GCA_040903115.1 of Planctomycetaceae bacterium. Taxonomy (GTDB): domain Bacteria; phylum Planctomycetota; class Planctomycetia; order Planctomycetales; family Planctomycetaceae; genus JBBDVZ01. The sequence goes on along the minus strand of JBBDVZ010000201.1, from coordinate 4,570 downwards.
CAACGCAAAAGGGAAACAAGGCAAAGACACGTCGCAGCAACTCGTGACGTACTTTTACCCAGTTGCAGGCGAGAGTGCTATCGTTGAGGCGCTCGCGGTCATTCCGCAATTCGTGGCTCCCGAAACTTGGGACGAAAAAGCCGGACGCACGATCCGCAAGGTCGGCCAGGTGCTCGTCGTGAAACAGACGCGCCGCGTGCAAGGCGAAGTTCAAAACTTCCTATCGGCATATGGCAGAGAGGTTAAGAATCTCGCCGAGGAAACGAACAAGAAGAAGCCTTGAGCCGCTAAATGAATCGTAACGAGGGGACATTTGCGCATTGAGCCTTCGTGCTTCTTTCGACATTCGTGCTTCGGATTTCGGACTTTCAAAGCTGATCGCTGAAAGCTGAACGCTACTTCGCTTTGTACGTCTCCGGCCGCCGGCGAATGACCGACTCGCGCTTCTTCTGCAGACGCGAAATGTCCAGGTCCTCGATCGTCACCGCATCCTGGCTGCCTTCTTTGAGCAGGTCCCCCTTGCGGCTGATGATCAGGCTTTGCTGTGGGTGCGTGAAGACGACGTACGTTTCGTTCTCGTAGGCGCGCACCTGCATCAGCCTCGTGTTCCAATCGCCGAAGCCGCCGTACGACGGGCAGGCAATCAGGTCGGCTCCGCCCAGGGCGAGCAAGCGGGCCGGCTCGGGGGGCTGGCGGTCGAAGCAGATCATCATGCCGACTTTCAATCGGCCGATGTCGAACACCGGGTACTCGTCGCCGGGCCCATAGCCCGGGGGGTTGCCCGTGTATCCCTGATGAAAGTGCGTTTTGCGGTACTTGCCCAGCAGTTTGCCGTCGGGGCCAAACAGGCCCGCCGTGTTGAACGTCTTCTCGCCGTCGGCTTCCAGAAACCCGACGATCAAATGAATGTTCAGCTCATCGGCCAGCTTCGCGAGGCGCGCAATGTACGGGCCGTCGAGCGGCTCGGCAGTCTCCTGGAACTTCTTCGTCAGCGCGGCTTTTTTTGCAGGGTCTTTCTCGCGGATGACCTCATTGACCACGTAGCCTTCGAGCACTCCTTCGGGCGTGATAACCAATTCGGCCTTCTGTGCCGCCGCTTCGCGCACCATTTTCTCGATCTTGTCGGCATTGGCCGGCTTGTTCCACTTCTCGGGAAAGATCGAAACGCTGGCGACCCGCAACGTCGCCGGCTTGTCGACGCCCTGTTGCGGAGCGGGCTTTTTTTCATCGGCAGCGAACGCGCTCGTCGCCACCAACAATGCACAACCCAAATGAATTGAACAGTACAGTGTCCTCATTCAGACGATCTCCTCGACGCGCGAAGCCGCGGCGCGTTGCGTTTTTTGTCAAAAAACGACCGTCGAACCAGTGCGATGTTAGCTGAACTGATTGTACCAAACGCCCGGATCGGCCGCAGAAAAGTATATGGTAAAGGAAGTGCTGGCACGACGATCGACAAGGATGATCAAATACGGAAGAAGAGGAATACCATCCACAGATTTCGCAGATTGGCGCAGATTTGGATTTATTTATGAGGAACCCAGGAAACCAGGAATGGATGAGAAAATGCGTTTCTCTTTTCCTACTTCGAAAATAGAGCGTCGAGAGCCTGCTGTGCTCCGGAAGGGTGCAATCACAAGACGAATAGCAAAAATGGGTTACGCTTCCACCCCGCCCAAGGATGGGCATTTTCATCGTTTCCGGGTGCCGCACCGCGGCATGACGACTGCATTCCTTAGAGGGCTTTCTCGTTTTCTTATTCGTGTCGATTCGCGCAATTCGTGGGCTCTTGTATCCGAGCCATCCGAGTCATCCGTGGTTGCTTTTTAGCCGTTCCGCATCCGCCACCTGGTTCTGCCGGCTCGATGCTGACATTCCTGCCGCGGTCGGTTAAACTCATTTCACTCGGTAAAACCGGCACGACGCGTCCTTGGCGGAAATCTCGCGATGCTGATGATTCCCGGCGCGAAATACACTTTGTGCGATCGCGTGCCGCGGCGGCGGTTTCTGGAGATCGGCGGGCTGTCGCTGTGCGGACTGTCGCTGGCCGACCTGCTCCGCGCCGAAGACGCCGCGCCCGAGCGCCGTTCGCAGAAGTCGGTCATCATGGTGTTTCTGCCGGGCGGCCCGTCGCACGTCGATATGTACGACTTGAAGCCGGAAGCTCCCGCCGAAATCCGCGGCGAGTTTCAGCCGATTGCCACCAGCGTGCCCGGCATTCAGATCTGCGAACATCTGCCGCGCTTGGCGCAGATGATGCAACGGCTCGTGCCGATCCGATCGATCGTCGGCGGCCCCGACGATCACGCCTGCCACATGTGCCTGACCGGTTACGCGCGGCTCGGTCCGCAGCCCAGCGGCGGCCGCCCGTCGATCGGCTCGGTCGTTTCGAGACTGCTGGGTCCGCGCGTGCGGTCGGTTCCGCCGTCCATCGACCTGGCGAACAAGATGATTCATCCGCCGTACAATGATCCTGGGCCGGGATTTTTGGGAGTCGGCCACGCGCCGTTCCGCCCCGACGATGAGTCGCGCGCCAACATGGTCCTTAACGGCGTCTCGGCCGATCGGCTGAGCGACCGCCAGTTGCTGCTGGCCGGCTTCGATCGGCTGAAGCGCGACGCCGACGGCAGCGGCATGTTGGCCGGGGTCGATGTTTTTCACGATCGCGCGTTCGACCTGCTGACGTCGCCCAAATTGCGCGATGCATTGGACGTTTCACGCGAGGATCCCCGTGTGCTGCAGGAATACGGTCCCGGCGATCCAAGCCTGGTGGTCGGTTTCAATGCAGCCCCGAAAATGACCGAACACTTGCTGGCCGCGCGCCGGTTGATCGAAGCGGGCGCCCGTTGCGTTACGGTGGCCTTCGGCGCCTGGGACTGGCATTTCACCAACTTCAAAGGGCACCGCGAACAGATGCCGCTCTTCGATCGCGGCATCTCCGCGCTCGTGAACGACCTGCACGCGCGTGGCCTCGATCGTGACGTGCTCGTCGTCGTCTGGGGTGAGTTCGGACGCAGCCCGCGGATCAACGCACAAGCCGGCCGCGACCATTGGCCCGCGGTATCGTCGGCACTATTGGCCTGCGGCGGCATCCGTGGCGGACAGGTCATCGGCTCGACCACGCGGCTGGGAGAAACGGCCAAGGATCGCCCCGTGCACTTCCGCGACGTGCTGGCGACCATTTATCGCCACCTCGAAATCGACGTGGCCGCGACGACAGTCACCGACCTGGGCGGCCGCCCGCAGTATCTGCTCGATTCGCACGAGCCGATCGCGGAACTGTTCGTGTGAGCGTGGTTCCTGGTTCCCAAGCTCCGCTTGGGAACCCACTTCCTCGAAGCTCCGCTTCGAGTGTTGACGCGAAAGCAAATTCATCGCACAAAGTCGCTCGTCCCCCCCACCCTAACCCTCCCCCGCGAGGGGGGAGGGAATTCCGGTTTGACGCTTTGTGGACGCTTGCTGGTTTCGACTGGTTTCGATCGGTGCTTTCAGCGCCAATCAATCACCGCTCCCACAATGTCGGTCTCGCCGCGGTCGAGGCGTTCGTAGACTTGCGGCAGTTCTTCCCACGCAAAGCGGTGTGTAATGAGGGGCGCGATGTCGAGCTTGCCGTTTGCCAACAGATCGATCGTCAGCGCGAACGATCGCCGGCGATCCCAGCGGTGGCCGTCCGGGGGATATCCGTACGTCGTCAGCACCTCCAGTTGTTTGCCGAGGAACGGATGTCCGACGGGGTTGAAAGCGGGCTTCGACGTGTGCCTCGATGCGATGACCACTTTGCCGCCGACGCGGGCGAGCTGCATCGCCGTGCGAACGGCTTCCCAGTTAGAGGCCGCCTCGATGGCGACGTCGGCTCCCGCGCCGTCAAAGTGTTCGCGGATGCTTTCAGCGAATCCCGCGAGATCGGGAGAAATAGCAAGATCGGCGCCCATCTGCATCGAGACTTGCAGCCGCGATTGGTCGACGTCGACGACCGCCGTCCGAAATCCAAACGCGCGGCAATAGGCCAACGCCGACAGCCCGATCACACCTTGGCCGACGATGGCGATGTTCGCGCCGGGAGCAGGTTCGCCTCGTCGCAGCGCCAGGTCGCCGACGCCGAGAATGTTCAGGAAGACGGCGTGCTCGTCGGAAACGGTATCGGGCAGCTTGCTCGCAAGGTCGGCGGCCACGGCGGCAACTTGTTTATGCGGCTCGGGAACAAACACGCGATCGCCGACCGAAAACCCGTCGACCTGCGGCCCGACCTCGACGACGTCGCCCACCATCGAGTAGCCGTTCTCGGTGGGCAGCGCGAAGGGAATCTGCTCATGCAGGAACTTGCCTTCTTCGTCGACCGGTATGGCGCGATACACGCGCAGCTCTGTGCCCGGGCTGACGGCCGTCAGCCGAGCGCGCACCAGCAGGCCGTTGTCGGGACAGCGCGGCTCGGCGACGTCTTCAAACACCGCCTGCCGCGGCCCGGTGACGATCAATCGTTTCACCATTGCTATTGATTTCCTCGTTCAACAATCCCGAAGGGTGGCTGGGGTCACGCGCCAGCGTGCCCCCAGTCCGATGAACCTGGGGG
>JBBDVZ010000200.1:0-6497 GCA_040903115.1 Planctomycetaceae bacterium | reverse complement strand
GGGGGGGGGGGGGGGGGGGGGGGGGGGGCCCCAAGCGGCGATCGACGCCTGCTTGCGTCGAAGTCGGCGAAAGAAGGACGGCTCGGCGGGAGCCTCGCCCTCCGTTTGGCTTTGGCATGCACATTGACATTTGCCGCATTCGCTCCCAACGCTGCCTCCGCTGCCGAGCAAGCCGCGATCCACAGTCCGGTATCGGCCGACGAGTCGCTCCAGCATTTTCAACTGCATCCCGGACTGCGCATCGAGCTGGCAGCGACCGAGCCGGAAGTTGTCGATCCGGTGGCCATCGCCTTCGACGAGCGGCTGCGGATGTGGGTCGTCGAGATGGGAGACTACCCCAACGGACCGCAACCGGGTGAAGAACCAAAGTCGCGCGTCCGGCTGCTCGAGGATCGTGACAACGACGGCTACTACGAAACGTCGCATGTCTTTGCCGACAAGCTCTTGTTCGCGACCGGCATTCAGCCGTGGCGCGGCGGGGCGATCGTGACGTTGGCCGGTCGGGTGGCCTATTTTCGAGACACCGACGGCGACAACCGCGCCGACATCGAGGAAACCTGGTTCGCCGGCTTTGCCGAGGAGAACCCGCAGCTCCGCGCGAACCACCCGACCTTTGCGCTCGACAATCGCATTTACATCGCCAACGGTTTGCGGGGCGGCAATGTCATCGCCCGCAAAGAGGAATGGAAGCGCGATGCGAAGCCGGTCTCCATCAGCGGGATGGACTTTTGCTTCGACCCGCTGACGGGAAAATGCGAAGCCGTTTCGGGCAACGGCCAGTTCGGGCTGACGTTCGACGACTTCGGCAACCGGTTTGTCTGCAGCAACCGCAACCCGTGCATCCATGTGGTACTCGAGGATCGGTACATCAAGCGCAACCCGTTCCTCGCGGTCGGCAGCGTGGTGCAAGATGTCTCGCCCGCAGGCGAAGAGTCTCGCATTTTTCCCGTCAGCCGCGCTTGGACCACCTCGACGCTGCATGCCGGGCAGTTCACGGCGGCCTGCGGCGTCACCATCTATCGCGGCGATCTGCTGCCGCCCGAGTTCCGCGGCAACAGTTTCACTTGCGAACCGACGGGCAACCTCGTTCATCGCGACGTGTTGAGCGCGGTGGGATCGTCGTTCTCGTCAAAGCCGGTGCGCGAAGGCGTCGAGTTTCTGGCAACGAAGGACGAATGGTTTCGCCCGGTGAACCTCGCCAACGGACCTGATGGCGCGCTCTACGTGGTCGACATGTACCGCGCCGTGATCGAGCATCCGCAATGGGTTCCCGAAGAGCTTAAGAACCGGCCCGATAACTACTACGGCAACGACCGCGGTCGCATCTACCGCATCGTGCCGGCTTCGTCCGCGACGCGGCGCCAGGTAGCATTCGACGACAACGATCCGAAAGAACTCGTCCAGCTTCTCGCACATTCCAACGCGTGGCATCGCGAGACAGCCGCGCGTCTGATTTACGAGCGGCAGGACAAATCGCTGGCGGGTCCGCTGGCGGAACTGGCCGCAAACTCACAGAACCCCGAGGCTCGGATCCACTCGCTCTGGGCGCTTTCTGGTTTAGGGGTGCTTGCCGACGAGTCCATCTCACGTGCGATGGCCGATTCTCATCCGCGCGTGTGCGAACATGCGCTGCGTCTGGCTGAAAGTCGTCTGCGGGCCAGTGAATTGCTGCAGGATGCGCTTCGTCGAGTCGCGCCCGACGATGCCCGGCTGCGGTTCCAATTCGCATTAACCCTCGGCGAGATGGACGTGGGCCGCTATTTCAATTCATTGATCGCAGCGGCGCGAGACGGCGCCGATGACGCATGGACCCGGCTGGCGATCTGCAGTTCGGTCGGCGAGTATCCTGTCGAGTTGCTGACCCAAGTGCTTCACCGCACGCAATCATCGACTGCGGGAACGTCGCCCGGACGACTCGAGTTGGCGGTGATGCTGGCCGAAATCATTGGGTCGAGGCAAAAGCCGGAGGAGATTCAACAGGCAACCGTCGCGTTCAGGACCTTTCGAAGCACCTCGGAAATGCCACCGATCGCTGAACTGCAGCGGGTCGGGTTCGCCGGATTAAACGGCTTGGGTCGCGGCTCGAGGCGGCGAGGCAAACCGCTTGCGACGTTCCTCGCTGAAATGCCGGACCCCGTCAAAGAAGGCACGAACAGGCTCTTCGGCCAGGCCGCCGAAGTCGCACGCGCGCCGCAGGCCGATGTGCCATTGCGGCAAAGCGCGCTCGACCTGCTGCGCAATGCCGACTATGCACGCGCCGGCGAGACGTTGATATTTCTGGCGACGCGCGAGGCCGATCAGCCCGTCCGACTAGCGGCAATCGCGGCGCTCGGTTCGTATGCCGAGCCGGAGATCGGCGATGTTTTGCTCTCCGGATTCGAAACGCAGTCGCCGATCGTCCGTCGAGCGATTCTGGACGTGCTATTGTCCGATGTCTCGCGAACGCGACGCTTGCTCTCGGAAATTGATGCGGGCCGCATTCGCCCGAGTGAGCTCGATGCGTCCCGCACCGCGCAATTGACAAGCCATCGCGACGGCGAAATTCAAAAGCAGGCCAAGCAACTGCTGGCCGCGGCCGTCCCCGCCGACCGCAAACAAGTCCTCGAAGAATATCGCAAGGCGCTCGCGCTCAAAGCGGATCCGAAACGAGGCCGCGAAGTCTTCGTAAAGAACTGCGTGGCCTGTCACCGCGTTGGCGAGCTGGGCGTGAACGTCGCTCCCGACATCGCCGATTCGCGTACGCGCACGCCCGAGTCGCTCTTGACCGACATTCTCGATCCGAATCGCGCCATCGACAACAACTACTTCAGCTACACGGTGGTAACCGTCGACGGCAAAGTGCACACGGGCGTCGTTGCCGCGGAGACCGCGTCGTCAGTCACGCTCAAGCAGCAAGAGGGGCAATCCGTCAGTATTCTGAGGCAGGATATCGACCAGATGAAATCCAACGGCGTATCGCTGATGCCGGTGGGCTTGGAGAAGAACATCACGCTCGAGCAAATGGCCGACCTGATCTCGTTCATCAAGAATTGGCGCTACTTGGATGGCCGCGTGCCGATCGACGTCGGCAGATGAAACGCGGAGTGCGGAGCGCGGAACTCGGAACGAATTTCATCGAGCCGGCGGGTTTATCCCGCCGGTCCAACGGCGTGGGTGAACGCTGCCGCGTGCTGTTGGAAAATCACAGAATCAGCATCGCGTCGCCGTAGCTGTAGAAGCGATAGCGCGCATCAATGGCCGCTTGGTAGGCGGCGCGGGTCAGCTCCAGCCCCGCGAAGGCGCTCACGAGGACCAGCAGTGTCGATTTGGGTAGATGGAAGTTCGTCAGCAGGCAATCGACGGCGCGGAACGTGTACGGCGGGCGGATGAAGAGATCTGTTTCGCCGCTCCATGCTTGCACTTTCTCATCGCGCGCAGCCGACTCGAGCGTGCGCACCGACGTGGTGCCGACGGCGACAATGCGCCCGTCCGCCTCGCGCGTCCGGTTGATTTCGTCGGCCGCCTCGGGCGAAAGCTCGCACCATTCGGCATGCATGCGGTGATCGGCGAGATTCTCGACGTCGATCGGACGAAACGTTCCGATACCCACATGCAGCGTCACGTACGTCTGGTCGATCCCCTTGTCGCGGCACTCTTGGAGCAGCTCGGGAGTGAAGTGCAAGCCGGCCGTCGGCGCCGCGACTGCTCCGAAGCGGCGTGCATACGTCGTTTGATACCGCTGCCAATCGTCGGCGGTGGGCAAAGCTCGATGAATGTACGGCGGAAGCGGCACCGTGCCGAAGCGCAGCAAAAGCTCGACGGCGTTGTCGGCGAGCGATGGTTGGAATGTCCAGACGCCGTCATCGTCTTTCGTCACAAGCGTTAACTCGAGGCGACTGGTTTCGCTCGGCTGCTCCCCGTGCGCCGGATGGATGGCGATCTTCTCGCCGACTTGCAGCTTTCCGCGCGACTGCGACAGCATCCGCCATCGGCCCGCTGCATCGCTCGACAGGTACAGCCCCTCCCATTTTCCGCCGGTGGTGGTGCGCGTGCCGAATAGTCGCGCGGGCAGCACGCGCGTGTCATTCAGAACGAGCCGATCGCCCGATCGAAGCAGCGCCGGCAGCTCGCGAATCTTATGATGCGTGAACGTGCCGGTATGCCGATTGACGACGAGCAGGCGCGCGCTATCACGTTGCGCGAGGGGCTCGGAGGCAATCAGCTCCGCGGGAAGATCGTAGTCGTAATGACGCAGCTCATCCATCGATGCGATTCCCATCCAAATCGGCTACGATGCCTCCGTAATTGATTGTCTTGCGGCGTGCAAGGGAACCGACCGACGGCAAGCCGTCGGCTTGGATAAGCGAGCACGTCAGTTGTCACTCATTGCATGACTCATTCATGAACTCTCTCGACATCCCCATCAAGATCGCCTTTTGCATCACCGATCTCGACCCCGGCGGCGCGGAACGGGCGCTCGTCGAACTGGTGACGCGCCTGGATCGCACGGTGTGGGAGCCGCACGTGTTTTGCCTCTCGGGAACCGGTGCGCTGGTCGCAACGTTGGAAAAAGCTGGAATCGAGACGACGTGTTTCGGCGCACGCAGTGTGCGCAGCGTGCTGACAATCTTTCGGCTGCGCCGTGCGCTCAAGGAGCTGCAGCCGGCGATTCTGCAAACGTATTTGTTCCACGCCAACATCGCGGGACGCATTGCCGGTCGAATGGCGGGCGTCCGATGCATTGTGTCGGGCATTCGCGTGGCCGAACGCCGCAGCAAATGGCCGCTGTGGATCGAACGGATGACGAGTGGACTTGTCGCGCGGCATGTCTGCGTGAGCCGCGCCGTCGCCCAATTCTCACAACAGGTGGCGAAGCTGGAGACGGCAAAGATCGTCGTGATTCACAACGGCGTCGAAGCGGCGCGCTTTGCCAGCGCTCAGCCCGCCGACTTGGCGCAGTTCAATATTCCCGCCGGCAGTAAAACGGTATTGTTCGTAGGTCGGCTCGATCCGCAGAAAGTGCCGTTCGTGCTGTTGAAGGCGGTTGAGGGACTTCGCCATGCGCATCCGGACGTTCATCTGTTGTTTGTGGGAGACGGACCTCTGCGCGTCTCACTCGCGGAATGGGTCAAAGAACATCATTTGACGGGAAGCGTTCATTTCGCAGGCTGGCGCGACGATGTGCCGGACATCATGAAAGCCTGCCACTGTCTCGCGCTGCCATCGAACTGGGAAGGGATGCCGAACGTCGTCCTGGAGGCGATGGCGGCGGGTTTGCCCGTCGTCGCCAGCGACGTCGAAGGAACGTCGGAGATCATCACGAACCACATCACGGGAATGATCGTTCCCCGAGAATCTCCGCGGGAATTGGCGTCGGTGCTCACGCTCCTATTGACCGATGTGCCGCAGGCCCGCGCCATGGGACGGGCTGCGCAAGAGGTTGTGGCTAAGGACTTTACGTGGGAGAAAGCGGTCTTGCGTTACGACCAGTTGTATCGCGAGCTTCTCAAGATCCCGTCTCGGTGAGACCGCCCGCGGCTTTGCAAGCCGCCACTTTCCTCCGCCGTGGCGGCTCTCAAAAAAGATTTTCAAAATCTCCAATTCCAGACGGCGCATCAACCTGCGCGCGAGAGAGTCGCGCGCGGGGGGAAGTTCCCACGATTCTCACTTGACGGTCGGAAACGCCTTGGTAAATTTGGGGCCGTCCGGTGACGAATGGGGAAAAATGGTGTGCAATGGCCCTCAGCGGCACTTACACCCGAAATCTTGACGAACATCAACGAATCGCAGTTCCCAAATCACTACGAGAACAGTTCACGGAGGGCAAGCTCGACAGTCTCTACGTGGCTCCGGGTACCGAGCGTTCGCTGTCTCTGTATTCCCCGGAGACCTTTGCCGCGGAGGCGGAACGGCTTGCCCGCCGATCGACAAATCGGGCTCTTGTTCGGAACTATCTGAGGCTGTTCTACGCCCGCGCCGAACAAGTCGCTCTCGACAAACAGGGCCGAATTCGAATTCCCGAACGTCTCGTCGATCTGGCGGGACTGAAGCACGACGTTGTCTTGCTCGGGGTGCACGACCATGCGGAAATCTGGGACCGGCAACTCTGGGAAGAGTTTTTGACGCGTAACGCTGCTCAGTTCGACGACATGGCGACGCAGGCGTTCGAGTAAACAAAAGATATCAAAAAAGACACTGCAAAACCCCTCTCCCCTCAGGGGAGAGGGGTGAAAGCTTCGAGCGTTGTGACCCCCCCAACCCCTCCCTGGAAGGGAGGGGAGTCTTGCGACTATCTGGAAGTGCTCCGCTGGCTTACCGGGCTCTGCGGACAAGGGCGGGCAACAAGGATGGCCTGCCCTGTAGATGTGGGGCTAAATCGCGTGGTTGCCGATTTCTCCGCGAACTATTCGCCTCGCTTGGGCGGCAAGGAAGCCGCCCGAGGCGAATAGTTTCTACATCTCTCGCCTTGCAGTCACGGGTTCCAGTCTGGTTCCCAAGCTCCGCTTGGGAACCCCCCC
>JBBDVZ010000199.1:0-6562 GCA_040903115.1 Planctomycetaceae bacterium | reverse complement strand
TCGGCATGGCCACCAGCATTCCACCGCACAACCTCAACGAAGTCGCCGATGCCGTGGTCGCCATGATCGACGACCCGGACGTGACGCTTGACGATATTCTCGACGTGCTGCCTAGTCCCGATTTTCCGACAGGGGGCGTGATCTGCGGGCGCTACGGCATTCGCCAGGGATACCAGACAGGACGGTCGACGCTCATCTTGCGCGCCAAAACGCATTTCGAGACCGAGCGGAACGCCGACGTTATTGTCGTCACCGAAATCCCGTATATGGAAACCCGCGATCGCATCCGCGAGAAACTCGAACTGCTGGTGCGCGAGGAGCGAGTGAAGGGAATTGCGCGCGTCGTCGATCTGACCGACCGCATGGTCCCCCCGCACCAGGTGCTGCTGCACATCGTGCTCAAGCGCGACGCCGACAAAGACGTCGTGTTGAACCAGCTTTTCCGCTATTCGCCGTTGCAGTCGACCATCAGCGTCATCTTGCTGGCGCTGGTTGCGAACCGTCCGCTGTTGATGACGATTCTCGACCTGTTGCGGGAGTTCATTCGCCACCGCGTCGACGTCATTCGCCGCCGCACCGAGTTTCTGCTCGCAGAGGCCCGCAAGCGCAAGCACACCGTTGAAGGCCTGCTCATTGCGCAAATCGATATCGACAAGGTCATCAGCACCATCCGCAACTCGCCGAGTCGGGCCGAGGCCCGCACGCGGCTGCAGCAAATCGACGTGCCGGCCGAACTGGTGGCCCGCTCGTTGGGCGCAGACGGCTTCCGCTCGTTTCAGGAAGAGAAGGGGGTGGCTGAAAACTATCAGCTTTCCGCGAATCAAGCCGAGGCCATTGTCTCGATGCAGCTTGGCTCGCTGGCCAATCTCGAACGCGAAAACCTCGGCGGGGAGCATCGCAAGCTGCTCGACGAAATCCGCGAACATCTCCGCCTGCTGTCGAACGAGGACAATATCCGCGCTCTCGTTCGCGAGGACATGCTAGAGCTGAAAAAGAAATACGGCGACGCACGCCGCACGGAAATCTCCGACGAGGAGCTGACCGACGTCGACCCCAGCGCCCTCATCACCGAAGAGCCGATGGTTGTCACTCTTTCGCAGCGGGGCTATGTGAAGCGCACGCCGCTGAAGACGTATCAGGCACAAAACCGGGGCGGCAAGGGAATCAAAGGGGCCGTCACCGACGAAGAGGATCCGATTCAACACCTGTTTGTCGCCAGCACGCACGATTACCTGCTGTTCTTCACGAACCAGGGAAAAGTGTACTGGCAGAAGGTTTACGAGCTGCCGCTACAGGCGCGCGTCACCAAGGGCAGGGCGCTGGTCAATCTGCTTTCGCTCAAAGAAGACGAACGCGTCTCCAATTGTCTTGCCGTCCGCGAGTTCGACGATGCGCACTTCCTGATGATTGCCACTCGCGGCGGAGTCGTGAAAAAGACGCCGCTTTCCGCCTACAGCCGTCCGATGAAAGGCGGGATCATCGCCATCAAGCTCGACGAGAAGGACGAGCTGATCGACGTGCGAATTGTGTCCGCGGGGGATGACGTCGTGCTGGCCACCCGCAACGGCATGTCGATCCGATTTTCCCACGGGGACGCGCGCAGCATGGGCCGCGCCACGCATGGCGTCAAAGGCATCTCGCTGGCCGCCGACGACTCGGTGGTCGGCATGGTCGTCGCCGACCCCGAGATGACGCTGCTGACAGTCTGCGAGAACGGCTTCGGCAAGCGCACTCCCTTCGGCCCCGGCATATTGGATAACGGCGAGGACGAAAGCGAAGAATCCGACGAGACCGTCGAGCTGAACGGTGAAGATGGCCCGGAAAGCGACGCCGACCTCGCCGAGCCACCGGATGCCGAGCCTGCAGCAATCGGCGATGGTGAGGCGGGTACGGCGGGTGATGGCGAGCAAAGCGCGGCAGCCCGACCTTATCGCGGCAATATGAGATATCGGCGGCAGCGTCGCGGAGGAAAGGGTTTGCGCGACATTCGCACCACCGAACGAAACGGCAAGGTGATCGATGCCATCGCCATCGCGGCCTCCGACGAAGTCTTGATGGTGACCGCGGGCGGTAAGATTCAGCGAATTCGGGCCGCCGACATCAGCCAGGTGGGGCGCAACACGCAGGGAGTGCGCGTCATCCGCCTCGACGAATCGGATTCGCTCGTGTCGATCGCGCGTATTCCCGGAGAAATTGCCGCCGAGAAGTAGCCATGACGGTCGTCTGGTTCCCAAGCTCCGCTTGGGAACCCGCTTTATCGAAGCTCCGCTTCGAGAGCGGCGAGGACGCGAAGCAGGAGCTTCGCGAGAGTGCGTTCCCAAGCGGAGCTTGGGAACGAGGAGAACTTCGTGTTTCTCTCCCGCATTCCTGGGTTCCTAATTGATTCAGTTTTACTTGAGATTTTCCTCGAGACGTCCGTAAGCATTACCGCAGGGACAAAAGCTCGCTGGCTGTGAAAACACATATGGCAACCCTCCTAGTTACCGGCGGATGCGGGTTCATCGGTTCGAACTTCATTCGGCACCAGTTGCAGGCGTATCCGCGTCAGGCAATCGTCAACATCGACAAGCTGACTTATGCGGGCAACCTCGATAACCTGGCCGATCTGGCGGACGACGCTCGGTGCACGTTTCATCGAGGAGACATCTGCGACCGCGACTTCGTCGATAGTGTGCTGGCGTCGGCCCGGCCTGATGCGGTCGTCAACTTCGCCGCCGAGAGCCACGTCGACCGCAGCATTCTCGATTCCGGACCGTTTGTGCGAACCAACATCGTCGGGACGCAAGTTCTGCTCGACGCCTGCCGCGCTGCCAACGCGGCCCGCTACGTGCAGATTTCGACCGACGAGGTCTACGGCAGTCTCGGACCCGATGGCTACTTCACCGAAGAGACGCCCCTGGCGCCCAACAGCCCGTATTCGGCGTCCAAGTCGGCTGCCGACCTGCTGGTTCGCAGTTATCACCACACGTTCGGGTTCCCCGCGGTCGTCACGCGCTGTTCGAACAATTACGGTCCCTATCAGTTTCCGGAGAAGTTGATTCCGCTTTTCATTTCCAACGCGTTGGCCGATTTGCCGCTGCCGGTTTACGGAAAAGGCGAGAACGTTCGCGATTGGATTCACGTTCTCGATCATTGCCGCGGCATCGACGCCGCATTGCGGCGGGGCAAAGACGGAGAGGTCTACAATTTCGGCGGCCGGCACGAGGTCACGAACATCGAACTGACCAGGACCTTACTCGCCCTGCTGAAGAAGCCGGAAAGTCTGATCAAATACGTGGCCGACCGGCCCGGCCACGATCTGCGGTATGCCATCGATCCGACCAAAGCCAAAGTCGAGTTGGGCTGGCAGCCGACGATTGCCTTTCGAGACGGGCTCGCGGAAACGATCGCCTGGTACCGGCAGAACGCCGCCTGGGTCGAGCGGATCAAAACCGGCGAGTACCTCAAGTATTACGAGTCGCAATACGGCGGCCGGTTGAGCCAGGCGAAATCGGTCGGCGCCGGATGAATGGGTATCCGCGACCGGGCCGTTGTGCTAATTTACCGCCGGCCCACGGTTGCGGCCGGGCCAGAGCCTCGCAGTCAACTCACAGGGAGCATCGTTCGTGAAAGTGGTCATGATTGGAACCGGTTATGTGGGATTGGTAACCGGAACTTGTTTGGCCGAAAGCGGCAACGACGTCATCTGCGTCGACATCGACCAAAAGAAGGTCGAGCGGCTCAAGCGGGGAGACATCCCGATTTACGAGCCGGGACTCAGCGAGCTCGTCGAGCGCAACGCGAAGGCGAGCCGCCTGAAGTTCACGACTTCGTATGCCGAAGCGGTCCCCAATGCCCGTTGCGTATTCATCGCCGTCGGCACACCCCAGCGGGACGATGGCTCGGCCGATTTGAAGTACGTGCAGGAAGCCGCTTATCAGATGGCGCCGCATCTGGCCCCGAATGCCGTCGTGATCATCAAGAGCACCGTTCCGGTGGGCACGAACCGGAAGGTGCAGGCGTGGATTCGCGAGAAGACCGGCCGCGACGTCGACATGGCGTCGAACCCCGAGTTTCTCAAAGAAGGGGCGGCCATCGTCGATTTCACGACGCCCGACAGGGTCGTGATCGGCGTCGATCGCCCGGAAGTCGGCGAGGTTTTGCACGAGCTGTATCAGCCGTTCCTGCGGACCGAGCATCCGTTTTTGACGATGGGCATCGAAAGCGCCGAGATGACCAAGTACGTCGCCAACTGCATGCTGGCGACGAAGATCAGCTTCATCAACGAGATGGCCAACCTGTGCGAGAAGGTCGGGGCCGACATCAACGACGTGCGGCGGGGCATCGGCCACGACAAGCGGATCGGCTTCGCCTTTCTGTTCCCCGGCGTCGGGTACGGCGGCTCGTGTTTTCCGAAAGACGTGCGGGCGCTGATTCACGTTGCGGCCGAACGCGGCATGGATGCCCGTATTCTCAAGTCGACCGACGCCATCAACAACGCCCAGAAAGAGGTCCTCTTTCAAAAGCTCAGCAAACACTTTGGCGGAAAGCTCAACGGCCGAACCATTGCCGTCTGGGGGTTGTCTTTCAAGCCGCGTACCGACGACATTCGCGACGCGCCGTCGCTCGTGCTGCTCGACCGATTGCTGGAGGCCGGGGCCCTGGTGCGGGTGCACGATCCCGTCGCCCATGAGAACATCCGCGAAATTTACCAGGATCGGCTCACCTACTATCCGCATCATTACGACACCCTTGACGATGCCGACGCGCTGGCCATCGTCACCGAGTGGAACGAATTCCGCGCGCCCGACTTCGAGTACATGAAGCACAAGATGAAGCAGCCCGTCATTTTCGACGGGCGAAACCTGTTCGATCCCCAAAAGATGCGGGACGCCGGCTTCGTGTATTACGGAATCGGGCTGGCTTCCCCCAACGCCAACCGCTGAATCGCAGCGGTTTCGCAGATTCTCTTTCTGGAGCGGCTTCCCATGGATCAGGAACTCAGACAATCCTCTCGCGAGCTCATCAGCCGCATCGTGCATCTGCGAGACTCTCTTTGACCTCGACGGCAAGCGGAAGCGCATCGACCAGATCAATCAACAGATGGCCGCGCCCGGTTTCTGGGACAACCAGGAGCGCGCGCAGCAGTTGGTTGTCGAATTGCGCCGGCTGAACGCGTCGGTGAAGCCGCACGAAGAGCTATCCATCGGCGCCGACGACCTCGAGGTGCTGCTGGAGTTCGCCGACGAAGACGAATCCGGCCAGAGCGAAAAAGAGCTGCGCGCCACGGTCGAGTCGCTCGATAAAAAGATCGAAGCCGCCGAGCTGCAGGTGGCGATGGGCACGCCCGAGGACTCGTTGAGTGCCTATGTGGCCATTCAAGCGGGCGAAGGCGGCACCGATTCGTCCGACTGGGCCGAAATGCTGCTCAGGATGTACGCCCGCTGGGCCGAGCAACGCGGCTTCGAGTCTGAGATTCTCGAAATCTCGCAGGCTGAAGAAGCGGGCATTCGCAACGCAACCCTCCTCATTCGCGGCGACTATGCCTTTGGCTATTTGAAGGGCGAAACCGGCAACCATCGGCTGATTCGCATCAGCCCGTTCGATTCGGCCGGTCGCAGGCACACGTCGTTCGCCGCCGTCGACGTCACTCCGGAAGTCGGCGAAGAGGTCGAAATCGAGGTCGATTACGAAGACGACGTCCGCGAAGACACGTACCGCTCGGGCGGAGCAGGCGGACAGCACGTCAACAAGACCGACTCGGCCATTCGGCTCACGCATTTGCCCACCGGCGTCGTCGTGCAATGCCAGAACGAACGCAGCCAGCACAAGAACCGCGCGGCGGCCCGCAAGATGCTCGTCGCCAAGCTGTATCGGCTCGAACAGGAGAGGCGAGAAGCGCAAGAAGCCGCGCGGCGCGGACTGAAATCGAAGATCGGCTTCGGCGGGCAAACGGTCCGCAACTACGTGCTGCACCCCGACCAGTACGTCAAAGACGCGCGCACGGGCTACAAGGTGGGAAACCCGGCCGTCGTGTTGGACGGCGGGCTCGATCCGTTCATTGATGCCTACCTGCGGTGGAGCATTGGGAAGAATTAGCGGGTAGCTTTCAGCGGTCAGCTTTCAGCTAAACGGAGGGAGGCGGCATGAGACGCTCGCTTTGGTACGTGATCCTTGTCTTCAGCGTTGTTTTTCTGAACGCATCTTGCTCCCGAGACGGCGCCAGCAAGGGTGCGCGGCAGTCGAGCGACTCTGTCGAATCGACTGGCTTGACGAATGACGCGGGGACACCGAAACGCGCTGAACAGGCACCGGCTGTAAAGGCGAATGGCGACGCAAACGCCACGACCGTTCCGCCAAAGCTGCTGCCTCGCGAGCTGATCGAGGCCGGCTGGATCAGCCTGTTCGATGGCCACTCGCTCTTCGGCTGGAAACCCAGCGGCGATGCCAAGTGGGCTGTCAGCGACGGAGTGATCGCGGCCGATGGGATGGCGGCCGGGTTTTTGATGACGACGTTTCAATTGGCCGACTATGAGTTCCAGTGCGAGTTTCGACTTGAAGCCAAGGGCAACAGCGGCATCTT
>JBBDVZ010000198.1:0-6575 GCA_040903115.1 Planctomycetaceae bacterium | reverse complement strand
CCCCTCTCCCCTCAGGGGAGAGGTTGGGAGAGGGGTGAAGCGTTCGAGTGTTTCCACCCTCCCCCAACCCCTCCCTGGAAGGGAGGGGAGTTTTGAAACTGCCTCTCGTCGGCACGGCGGACAAGAGGGCTTACGTTCACGATAATAGCCGTCGCCGGGGGACACAAGAGGCCGCAACGATTACTCAGCGGCCGACGCGCGCAGCCTTTCGGCGATGGCGAAATGCAGGAAGCCTGAGCCGACAATAGCCATAAACGCCAAAATGACAAAGACGCCCTCCGCGTCACTTGGCCGCGCGAATGTGAACGGCGTCAAGCAGAACGCATTGCTGAGGAACACCGCGCCGAAGGCCAACGGCAAGCCGCCCCACTTGAACAACAGCGAAAACAGCACGGTCACGTGCACGAACAAGACGTACATCGACAGGAACCACCAAAAAGCCGGCTCGCCGAGCAGGTCAAAAAAATCGTCCATGACTTCCGGCGCCATCGTCACGCCAATGTACAAATAGCAAAGCCCCGGCAGCAGGCCGAGCAGGCAGCCGGCAATCTTGGAATAGGCGATGCCGGCCGTCGAATGAGGCAGCAGCATGAGTCCGGCATGCGTGCGGTTGCGAACCTCTTCGCGAAAAATGCGCGAGGCGATCAGGGCAATTTCGGCGGCCAATAGAAACAGCATCCAACCGACGAGCATTTCGCCAATGTTTCGACGCGACATGTTTCCGCTCCACGGCCCGTAAATTACCAACGGAAGACCGGCCGCCAGAATCCCGAAAATCAAAAACTTTCCGACGAGCCACGTGAATCCACCACATAAAAAGTGAAAGTCCTTCCAGACGAGTGCGTTGGGCCAGGCGCGTCCCACGCCGAACCGGGCCATACCGTCGCCGCGCTTGAAACGAAACAGTGTAAACGGCTCCGGAGGCTGATCGTCGCGGACGAACACGCCGAACGTCGCCCACGAGAGGACGAAAAAGAAGATCGCTGCCGCAAGGTTGCTGACGACCTGAAAGCTGATGACAGGCTCCGCGAAGCCGGTCATCAAAATGCCCCAAATGCGGTAAAAGACCGAGGTCGACTCCAGCCAATCGACAAGGGAGAGGGACCACGCCGCCATCCAATCGCCCCCCCAGCCGCCGTAAAGCATCACGTCGACGAGCACAAACTGGCCGATTGCCGGACTCAAAAGAAACAATCCGAGCAGTATGCCGGTCATCCACGAGGCCCGGGGCGACGTACTGCAAAACACCGAACAAAACAGGGCAAGATTTCCCGCCATCAACAGGTAGGCCAACAGCGCGCAGTAGGTGGCAACCACTTGATGCGCGGTGACGCCGCCCAGCGTGATGGCCAACCATGTAAACGGAAATTGGACCGTCAGCAGCAACAGCGCATTGATGAGCCGCGGCGTCGACTTCCCCGCCAAGAGCGCCACCGGGCTGATTCCCGCCATGCGCAGCAGCCCGAGCGTCATTTCCTCTTTTTCTTCGGTGATGGCCGTCGCAAAAAAGCTGACCGCCGCGATGGATATGAAAATGAAGTTCAGCACCGCGGCATTCTGGAAAAACATCAGCCCGGGCGCACCGAAGAAGATGCTATGCTGGTGCGCGATAAACAGCAGCCAGATCACCAGGCCCAACAGCGCCAAACGCATCAAGTGCGAGAAGAGCAATCTCGAATCCTGCCGCAGCGAGCGGTGCAGGAGAGTCAGGGTTGGCCGAAGCATGGGAATAGCTTTCAGCGGTCAGCTATCAGCTGTCAGCGAGCAGCCGTGGGAGATCCGGATTCAAACGATCGTTGAATCGTTCCGCACTTCGCGTTCCGAGTTTCGCGTTTCAATAATTCCGCACTCCGCATTCCGCATTCCGCAATCTCTATCTGATCCAACCGCCGCCGAGAACGCGGTCGCCGTCGTACAGCACCACCGCTTGACCCGGCGCGACGCCGTACTGAGGCTCGGAAAACTGCAACTGCAAGCGGTCGTCATTCAACAGCCGCGCCCGCGCTGCCGCCGGCGCATGCCGGTATCGAATTTGCGCCGTGCAGTCGAATTCAGCGGGCACATCATCCACCAGCCAATTGAGCCGATCGGCCTCCAGCGTATCGCGCGCGAGGTCTTCCTTTTCTCCGATAACAACCCGCCGCGTCTGTGGCTCGATGGCGACGACGTATCGCGGAGCGCCGAACGTCACGCCGAGCCCTTTGCGCTGGCCGATGGTGAATTTCTCGAACCCGCCATGCTCACCGAGAACGTTGCCGGCCGTGTCGACGAGTTCGCCCGCCGTGTCGTGTTCGCCACGATAGCGGTCGATAAACCCTGCGTAGTCGTTGTCGGGAATGAAGCAGATTTCCTGGCTGTCGGGCTTGTCGGCGACGCGCAGGCCGCTGCTGCGGGCGATGTCGCGAATCTCATGCTTCTCGTACCCGCCGACGGGAAAGAGAATCTTGTCGAGCAGGTTTCGGTCGATACCAAACAGCACGTACGACTGGTCCTTCTGCCGATCGCGACCGCGGACAAGGGCAGGACGGTCCTCGCCCGGAACGGTCTCGAGCCGCGCGTAGTGGCCGGTGGCGATGCGTTCCGCTCCGACCTTGCGGGCGAAGTCCCACAGCTTGCCGAACTTCAGCCAGTTGTTGCACATCACACACGGATTGGGCGTGCGGCCCGCGAGGTACTCATCGGCAAAGTAATCCTTGATCCGCCCAAACGCATCCTGGAAATTGAGTGCATGAAACGGAATGTCGAGCACATCAGCAACGCGACGCGCATCAGCGGCATCCGACGCGCTGCAGCAACCCTGCTTATGCGCGCGGCCGCTGACAATTGGCAGCAATCCGTCGCCGGTGGCACAAGCCGACGACGACTCCTCGGTCGCACCCGACCGCATGAACAGCCCGATGACTTCATATCCCTGTTCGGCGAGCAGGTAAGCGGAAGCCGAACTATCGACCCCGCCGCTCATCGCCAAAACAACACGCGTCGCCATCGAAGGTTTCCCCAGTGAACCGAATCGCCAAGAAGCCCGCCGAGAAGCCCGGCTTTTTGAAAAAGCCGGGCTTCTGAACCACGGCCCCAGCAGAGCCATACCGCCAATGAGTCTAATGACATGCCCGAGTACCGCCAAGGTTCGCCCGCAGCGCCTGTGCGACGGGTGGCTGGGGTCGAGCCGCTTCGGCTCGCCCCCAGTTTCACCGTTGGACGAGTCTGGGGGCACGCTAAAGCGCGTGACCCCAGCCACCCTTTGACGTCGCCATCGACGGCACTGGGACAGTGCCTGCTACTTTACGCGCTACTCTTCGCGGCGCGTCAACTGTGTCGTTTCGAGCAGTCCCTGATCGAGGAGGGCG
The DNA here is from genome assembly GCA_040903115.1 of Planctomycetaceae bacterium. Taxonomy (GTDB): domain Bacteria; phylum Planctomycetota; class Planctomycetia; order Planctomycetales; family Planctomycetaceae; genus JBBDVZ01. Next base: position 3,228 of record JBBDVZ010000198.1, on the reverse strand, counting down.
CGCACGGTGTCGTGGGCGACGGGGCCGGCGGTCTTGCCGCCGGAGCCGGCGTACTCCAGCACCACCACAAAGGCGTAGCGCGGGCTGTCGGCGGGGACGTAGCCGGCGAACCAGGCGTGGTCGGGGCGGCCGCCGCCGGTTTCCGCGGTGCCCGTTTTGCCCGCGATGGCGATCTCCTTCATGCGGACGGTCTTGTATCCGGTGCCTCGCGGATCGGCGACCACTTTTACCAATCCCTCGCGCACACGCTCGAGGCTGCCGTTGGAGAGACCGAACACGCGATTCGCTTTGCCATGCTGCGACGGGTCATTGCCGCTCGACTCGTGAAGCGGCGTGCCATAGTCATGGACCACGCGCGGCGTGACGAGGTAGCCGTCGTTGGCGATGGTCGCCAGCAGGCGCACGATCTGAATTGGCGTCACCGTCAACTGACTCTGGCCGATGGCCAACCCGCGCGTGTCGCCCGAGTACCATGGTTTTTGGCGAGTTCCAGGCTCGGCAGACTGCGACGGCGGACTCGGCAGGTTGCCGGCCTGCTCGCCCGGCAGGTCGATGCCCGTCGGTTGGCCGAACCCGAATCGCCGCGCCCAATCGACCAGACCCTCGGGTCCGATCTGGTCTGCGGCTGTAAAGAAGTAGACGTTGCACGAACGGCAAAGTGCATCGCTCAACGTCGTCGGCCCATGCGAAAGACTGTGATAGCAGCGGAAATGATTCGGATTCGTGCCGAGATAACCGTGACACTCGATCGCCGCATCGGGATCGACCTTGCCGCTTTCGAGAAGCGCGATGGCGGAGAGCGGCTTGAACACCGAACCCGGCGGCAGCGTCATTCGCGTCGCCCGCGGAAAGAAGGGCCGTCGCGGATCGGCGGCAACTTGCTGCCACTTGGCGGGGTCGGGATGATTGAGCAGATTCAAGTCGAACCCGGGCGCCGAGACGGCCGCGACCACGTCGCCCGAGTGAACATCGAGAACCACAATCGAGCCGCCGGCTGGAATTCGCGGGGCGGGTGGAGCAGGGGGGGCGGGGGGGGCTTCTTCGCCGTCCGGTTCTTTGGGCGCTTCTTCCTTTGGCGGTGAATTGATGGCGACTTCGAGGATCTCGTCCAGCTTGCGCTGCAGCGGGACGTTGATCGTGAGCGTGACGTCTTCTCCGGCGCGCGGTTGGCGGACGATCTCGCTGCTGATCACCTCACCGCGACGATCTTTGACGATCCTCCGTTGGCCGCGCAATCCGCGTATCTGCTGGTCGTAGCTGCGTTCGACCCCGGAGCTGCCGATGCGCTCTCCCTCTTGATAGTCGAGCGGATCCCCCTCGGGGAACTGGGCCTGCCGCTGTTTCCATTCCTTGACGTCGAGGCGCGTTCGCGCCCCGACGACGTGTGCCGCCAGTGAGTGTTCGGGGTACATCCGGTCGGTGGCGGTGCGCACGAGCAAGCCGGGGAATTGACGCGTGCGCGATTCGATTTCCGCGGCGACGGCCAGCGGAACATTCTCGATCAACTCGTAATAGTCTTGCTGCTCGGGCAGGACGAGGGGATCTTCGGTGCCGCGCCGGGGTGGTGTCGTCACTGCGGTCTTGGCCCTGTGCCACGCGATTTGCCACCATGATGCTTGCTCAGGAAGTCCCGGTTGTTGTGACGCGGTTTCTTCTTCGCGTTTCTTCTCTTTTCGACGTCGCTCGACGTTGGCCACAATGCGCTCGACTCGGTCCTGGATGCGCTGCCGTCGGATTTCGAATTCGGAAGCCGACATGTCGGCGACTTCGGTCAGCCGCTGCCACATGGCGGCACGTTCGGCAAGCACTTGATGCTCGGCCAATTCGATTTTCTCGCGGTTGCGGCGATCCTTTCGGTCGAGCAGCGCAAGAGCCTTGCGGCGGAGCCAAATGGGGTTGGCGGGATCTTCCAGCCAGCGGTAGTGCACCCAGATGCCGAAGTGCACGGTGTCGTACGCCAGCACCGTGCCGTCGGCTGAGAGGATGCGACCTTCGCGGCTCGAAATGGGTTCGAAGGTCTCGGTCGTCCATTCCCATCGCTCGGCGAACGCCTCGGGCAAGAACACCTGCAGGTGGACCACGCGGCCGATCACCACGAACAAGGGGAGCAGCATCAGCCCATACAGCCACACGAGCCGCCGCGCGGGCCGGCCGTCGAAATCCCAAACCCGGCGCGCCGCCGCATCGCCGCCGCGTTGATTGCTGAAAATGTTGGTGATGCTGTTTTGCACGGAGGCAGTTTTCAGTTTTCAGTTTTCAGTGTTCAGTTGGCGAGCGGCCGGCGTAAGCCGGCTGGTGACGTCCGTATGAGGGCAAGGATTCTCAGCGGCACGTCAGCGGTCGATCAACGCCCAACGGTTCGAATATTGCGTGCGCGATGTTCCCTTCAATCCCGGCACGATGCGGCGCACGATACCCCAGCCCAATCGCACGATCATTGCCAACAATATTGAGTATGTGGCGATTTTGAATGCCGTCGGCAATAAGTCGCCAACGATGACGGTTTGTCGGTTGAGAAGTAGCTGCGTTGCGATCGAACCGGCGACGAGCGCGGCGATCATGACGAACCCAATCGATAGCTGAGCGAACGGCGACTTGCGCCAGTCGGTCCCGACGCATGACTGAATGGAGTAAGTGAGCGCGACCGCGATCAGCATGTTCACGCCAAAATGGCTCGACCCAAGACAGTCGGCGGTCAGCCCGGCAAAGGCGGCCCAAAAAACGGCCGACGCGCCCCGGAGGCTGAAGGCGGCCACGACGACCACCAGCGCGAGAAAATCAGGCACGATGCCCCGCGCTGAAACCGCGTCCGCCAACGAAGTCTGGCAGACCACTGCGGCGTAAGTCAAAAGCAGCATTCCAAGGTGAACCATCGGTCATCAACCTCTACGCGTCAATTTCCCAGGGCGCGGGCTGGGTTTCGCCGCGTTGTGAGAATCTGGACTTTTTGCATGTCGATCTGGGCGGCGGCCGGCTTCACGAGGATCTTCCAAAAGAGCGCCCCGGGTTCGAGCTCGGCTTCCAAGACCTGTCCGTAGTACATGGGAAAGGGAAGGGCGCTCGCGCGCTGTGCCGTGTAGATCTCATCACCCACGCTGACGGCATCGGTGGCGGCTACGTTCGTTAACCGACAAACATCGGTCCCTTGTCCCTCGAGAATGCCCTCGGCCCCGAAGACGTATCCGTCGGGCGATTGCCAGGCCAGTTGTGCGTGCCCGCGATATCCCA
>JBBDVZ010000197.1:0-6579 GCA_040903115.1 Planctomycetaceae bacterium | reverse complement strand
GTTGTCGTCGCCCATCCTCGCCGAAGACCATGTCGAGGACCCAATGCTGACTGTTTCGGGGATGGCCGTGATCTCGTTCGACTTGTCTTCCACGGCCACCTGCCCCAGTGTGAGGCCGTTGTCGCTGGACCATGCCGTCACCAGGTGCAACATCGCCTTGCCCGACTTCCTGGCGAACGAGCGCCGCAGGGCTTTGCCGTCGATGGCAATCAACTTGCCTCCCGTCGCCTCGTGCAGGGGTTGCGTCCACTGAAACAACGCCTGGGCGAACTGATTGCGTTCCAACGCGCCGAACACCCGGCGAAACGTGTCGTGCGACGGGATGCCCGCCGGCAGCAGCTGCTTCCAACTCGAGACCTGGTTCGCATGCACGGCGAATTTCGACGCCAACTCCGCCGTCGTCAAGTCCCCACGCACCGCAGCCAGCGCCACCTTCGCCTTGAACTCCTGCGAAAAACTCCGCCGCTTTCTGCCCATTCCGAACCGCCTGACAAGGAATTTCTTTCATAGAAACTCCACCTTATCAAGATCAAGCTGTCCAGTTTTTGGGGTCCACCACAAATTTCCAGAAAGTGCAGTTATGTATGAAATCTCACAGATTTCTATGTGCCGATCGGTTCCAATCCCATAGCGTCCCAATCTCTCGATCCTGATTCATGGGGTCCGGGCCATGTCTGTGCGGGCAATACTTCAGCATCGCACGATTGCGAACGGCGTTCCGCAATCCTCTCCCCATCTCTGCACCTCCAGGTTGCTATCAGCGCAGTTCGAACGATCTGCATTCCATCGTGTCAGTGTGTCACATTTCCCGTTTCTTTATGGAGGAAATGCTATGTCTCTGCCTCAGCGTGGCCGCCGCCGGCGGGCCTTTACGCTCATCGAGCTATTGGTTGTTATCGCGATCATCGCAATCTTGATTGCCCTGTTGCTTCCCGCCGTGCAGCAAGCCCGCGAGGCGGCGCGACGCACCCAGTGCCGCAACAATCTGAAGCAAATGGGCATCGCGTTTCACAATTACCATGAAACGCATCGGATGTGGCCGCGGTCGTTCATCGCCTCCTATAACGCCTCAAGCCCGGGCGGGAACACTGTTCGCTGGATTCAACCGTGGTCGGCCGCCATTTTGCCGTACATCGACCAGGGACCGTTGGCGGACAAAATCGAGGCGGACGGCGGAATCAAGGCCTACGCCAACGGCGCCAGCTCGCAAGCCATAATGGCGCAGATTTCGACTTACTTGTGCCCGTCGACTCCGCAAATCGGCGATCCCATCGCAACACTCACCTACCCTGCCGGCAGCACAAGCTTCGGCGGCGCTCCGGGGTTTGGGACCGATTTTAAGTTCCGCAGCGGCCGCCTCGATTACATGGTGGGCGAGCAGGATTGCGGAAACACGGTCAAGACGTTGGCTTATGCCACTCCGGCAGAGCCGACCAAACGCGATCCACCGGGCGGCGGCGCCCAGGGGGACCGAGGGATCATGGACACTTCAACGACGGTGAACATCAATGCCGCCGGCACAGTCGTCAGTGGAACCGGCTTGACGAGCGGCAGAATTCGAGACTGCCTCGACGGCACCTCGAACACGCTCATGCTGTATGAAATGGCCGGCCGCGCAAAGGTGTGGTACCAAGGCCGGGTGGTCGAATCCTCGATCGGCTATTATCCGACAGCGGGGTTGGCCGCCTGCGCGGCGAATCGCGTCTGCCTGCACGACATGCTCGGGCAGAGCGGTTGGGGATTCTGGGTGGCCGGCGAAGGTGGATGGGAAGGGATTGCCTATAACCTGACCGACGCCCAGTTCAACGGCCCTCCCCAACTCCCGAAGGCCGGGCCTTGCTTTTTGAACTGCTCGAACCTCAACTGGCTCACCGACGATGTCGGCCCGTTCAGCTTCCATCCCGGCTCCTTCCAGATTTTGCTGGCGGACGGAGCGGTGAGAACCGTCAGCGAGAACATTAGCGCTTACCTGATCGTTTCAGCCTATTCGTTTGTCGGACAGGATGCTTTCGACGACTTCTAATCTGACAATTTGCGGATTGCTACGATCGGATTGAAAGACTGCAACGCCTGGGCGAGGTGAGAGGTTGTCCAAAACGGCCTCTCACCCGCCCGTTCTCGTAACCGCGGAGCGTCGCCCTACAGGCCGACACGGAAATCTTTTCATCGACAGATTTCTGCAAAGGCTCCGAATGTGTTGCTCTATTTGAAAAGTGGAGGCGGCAAATGTCGCGATTCCTGCGATGGGGACGGCCCTGCGTTTTATGTCTCGTCCCGATTTTTCTAGCATCATGCGATTCCGGCCCACGGCAGCCGCAGAATCCGAAAAAGACAATCCCGGTTCGCGGTGAAGTCACCGTCGATGGGAAACCTGGCGCCGGCATTCAGGTCATACTTGCGCCGAAGGCCGGCCAAGAAACCGGGAACGCAACCTTCTCATCAGGCACCGTCGGAGAAGATGGAAAGTTTGAAGTGCGGACCTACGGCTTGAACGACGGAGCGCCTGCCGGCGAGTATGCCCTGACTTTTCAATGGATAGGGGGCGCTGGCGCAGGTGAAATTCTGTCAGGGGAGGACGATGAGTCGGCTGACCGATTCGGCGGCAAATACGCCGACCCCGCGAAGTCGAAGCACTCCGTTACCGTGGGCGAAGACGATACCGAGGTGGTGATCCCGCCGATCGAGTTGAGCAGCCAATAACGCGGAAACGTTTTGCAACGGTGACGCATTGGGACCGTCGGCGGGTTGCCGTTTCATTGAGCTCGTTGATCAGGGACATTTTTGCGCAAAAAGCCGGAAGTGCCGAGGCAGCACGCGGGCGAGGGAGTCCGAATGTCAGACAGGCTCCCGCGCCCTTCCGGCTCGTCCGAGAGTCATGCGCGCTGTGCATGAGCGACGGCGCAACGTGGCTTTGTTCCCAGCCCATCCGTTGTATCAGTCGAGGATGTCGACGTCGGACGCCGCGCGCGAGTTTCTGACGCGGTTGTGCTACATGCGATGCAGATCTGCCGACGATCGCAGGGTATCGAAGCAGTCTATCGAAACCGCCTCAAGGCCATTTCACGCACGGAGAACAACAACAATGAACGTCCTCGTCCTGGTTGCACTCGCTGGTTTCGCGGACCCGGCCGCCGAAGCGCCCCGTTACGAAGCCGAGCAAATCTTCACCCCTGTCGAAAAGCAGACCCACGCCCCGGGAATCGTCGAATGCGCCAACGGCGACCTGCTCGCGTCGTGGTACGGCGACGCCGGGGACTCCGACGCGGCCGTCCTGGGCGCCCGCAAAACGAAAGGCGAAGACGCCTGGAGCGAGCAGTTCGTGCTGGCCGACCGCCGCGGCTTTCCGGACTGCAACACCTGCATGATGATCGACGGCCAGGCTCGGCTTTGGCTTTTCTGGCCGACCGTCGTCGGCGGCAGTTGGGAATCATGCCTGATGAACTACCGGGTTTCGGCCAGCTATCAGGATCCCGGCGCGCCGAAATGGGACCGCGAGGGGCTCATTCTGCTCAAGCCCGACAACTTCCGCGACGAAGCGCTGAAGCTGCTCGGCGATCGCAAAATTCGTAAGCCGCGCGGCGCCATCGGCGGGCCTGATGCGCAGCGAGAAAAGCTGGGCGACCCGCTGTACCAGCGGATGGGCTGGGCGCCGCGCTGCAAGCCGACGGTCCTTCCCAGCGGACGAATTCTCTTGCCGCTTTACACCGACACGTTCGCCATCTCGATCATGGCGGTCAGCGACGACGACGGGTCGACATGGTACGCCAGCAAGCCGCTGATCGGCTTCGGCAACATTCAGCCCACGGTTCTTCGCCGCAATAACGGCACTTTGGTGGCTTACATGCGCGAGAACGGCGACCGCGACCGCATTCGCGTTTCCGAGTCGACCGACGACGGCCTGACCTGGGGAACGGTCGGCGAGACCGATCTCCCCAACCCCGGAAGCGGAATCGACGCGGTTCGGCTGGCGAACGGCCACTGGTTGCTTGTGTATAACGATTCGGCGTCGAGCCGAGCGAGCCTGTCGGCGGCCGTTTCGGATGACGAGGGTCGGACGTGGAAATCCAAACGATTCCTCGAAAAGCACGCCGAGGGCCGATACCACTATCCGGCTGTCATACAGGGAAGTGACGGGACGATTCACCTTATCTACAGTTGCTTCATTGCCCCTGAGAACGGGCAGAAACAACAGATGGTCAAGGGGATCAAGCACGTCGCATTCAACGAAGCCTGGATCCGCGCGGGCGATTGAGGATCCCACCGCGCCGCTGGAGAGCCAATGAGCCCAGCGTTGCAACGGACGGGTCGATGGTCGCTCTTTTGCAGTCGCCGCCTGGTGCTTCGCAACCTCCGCGGGTGTGCACAACGGTCCGCGACGTGCGGTGCATGCTCGCCGGACATTACGGGCGGCCGGTTACGACGAAGATGCCGACGAGACGCGATAGGGACGTGTGCAGTTCCGAATCGACTGTGGTGCGCTGAAGCTTCAACAACTCTCGCGTCGCGTCGCGCTCGATCGCCCAGCCGCCCTGCCTGACGTTCTGTGCGAGGGCATCACATGCTGCGAGCCTGGTCGGGCCGGGCGTGGAGGCTGACAAGAGGATTTCGGTCAGAGCCTGCTGGTTTTTGGCCGACGGGACGTGTCCCAAAACCTCGGCGGCCAGCGGTCCGAGGTCGAGGTCCTGCAGCATTCGTTGCAATGCGTCGACCGCTTCCGGGCTGAGCTGCCGAGCTCCCGGAAGTGCTTCCCCTTTCGCGATGCGCAACAGCCACTCCAGCGAGAGGCGCTGGTATGTCGCTTTTTCGGCGGGCGTCAGCGGCGCCTTGTTTCGCGCTGGAAAGGAGCGCTCAAAAGCGCCGCGCCAATCGTCCACGTTGATGGGGCGCCGAATCGCGTAGACGCCGGTGAAGCGTTTCTCCAGGCGGTCGAGACGGCTCGAGAGTCGCGCTTGGTCCGAAGGACGCGACACCCACACGCTGTCGGAGAAGACAAATATGGGCGTTCCCGACGTGCGTGCATCCGCACGAAGCTCGGTGATCGTCTGCCTGAGCTCGGTGTTATGAATCACCGGTTCGGTGACGATGAAGTCGATGGCACTCGATTCGGCCGCACCCTTGAATGCGTCACGTCCGCTGCGGACGACTCGATAGGCGTAGCCCAACTGATTCAACAGCGCGCCCGTTTCGTTCGCGCGGGTGATGTTGCCGTCGACGATGATCACAAGCGGGGCCGTCTCCAGATCGATGGCGCGTGCCAATGTTGTGACAACGCGAACCGTATGGGGAAATTTCTCGTTCGGACCGATCTTTAAGACGGCATTTGCCGCGAAAAACTGCACACGCTGGTCCGGATAGTGCATCGCCCTGACCAGTGGGCTGGGACGGCCGTTCACGTCCCGCAACAGAGTTGGGTTCTGGCTGCGTTCCAGAATCTGAATCGTCTCGACGACGACAGCCGGAGGTCCGTTCTCCAAGGCGACTTCCAGCACCTTCGCGCCGAGCACGGGGTCCACAAGCATTTGCTCGGCAACGACGTTGCGATTGCGCGCGCCCTCATCGACCGCCTGCGCGACATTTAGGCCCGGCTGTGACGCGACCTCATTCTGGCAGACAGCCAAAACTGCCCACACGGTCAGAGGGTACACCATCATCAGCTTCCAGCCGTGGTCGATCACGTGGACAGGTCCAGCCCCGCAGTTCCGACGCGCGGGAATCTGCTGGTTACAAAGAGAATATCGTCGCGCCTTGAATCGCAATTTATGCAGACTACACCCTTTAGCGATATTTGGGCCGGCAGTGTGTTGCTGCTTCTAGTTTGATCCTCCGGGCACCAGGAATCCATGCCGAAAGGCATCGACGGTGCGGTTTTCCTTGTGATTGGCGGACCCCACTGTACGAAATCTGCCGCCAGACGTGAGGGGAAAGGCGTTTCCGGCGTGTTGCCGAAAAACTCGGCATTGGCGGCAAAATCGTACTTTTTGCTACACAGTCCCATCGCCGTTGGTCGATAGCTGAAAAGAGGCGACGCGCAGATCGCCTGTTCGCATTACAGGCCGGTTGCCGAGGCGGCACGGATGGCGTTCAGACCGGTTTTGTTGATCGCTGGAGCGGCGGCGATTGCTTGCATGCTCGCCGGCTGTGCTGCGTTGCCGACTGATTCCGCCGTGACGCAGGCCCCGGGACCTTACGATGCCTATTGTGCATCGAATCACGATCCGCGGTTGCTCAATGCTCCGTGTCGCAAGCCCTTCGGGTTCGGTTCGAACCATTGCGGCTTGCAGGGCGTTGCGTGCACGCTGAGCAACGAAGCGTGCGCCCTCGTTCACGTCATGGGCAGCTCGCATTGGGAAGGCGATTATCCTCACGGAGCCTGTGGCCCGTGGGTTGGCCATTGGCAAGGTTGCTGCGGCGAGGGAGGGATTGCCGATCCGTGCGGCGATGCCGAGTGCTTGGTTGTTGTGCCGGCTGAGCCGCCCCAGTGATTTCGCCGGCGTGTCGCGGTGGGTGCCATGCCCACGGCTCGGCTGAGCTCGCCGAAGTCCGCTTTGGGTGGGCATGTCTTTGAAAGCATGGCCACGC
>JBBDVZ010000196.1:0-6580 GCA_040903115.1 Planctomycetaceae bacterium | reverse complement strand
TATTCCCCGTGGTCGATGCCGATCGCCGCGTGCGCGCTGACGGCGCCGCCCTCTCCGCGATTGCGAGTTTTGCGGCCGCCTACACCCCTAAAAGCCGGATGGAGATCTGTCTGCCGAGCGTTTTTCATCGGCTGATGAATGCGAGCTGCATAAAGGCGGGAACGCAACTCGATGATGAATCGATCCGCATCTGCCTGGCGTCCATTGGCGTCGACACTTATGTCGTGCCTCAGTTGATCGAGAAGGATGGCAAACTCGAGTTGACGCATGCAATTCAAAAACTCAACGGCGGCGGCGCGGCAAAACAAAGCTCGCACAGCTTGGAGCCCGACAAACTTGTCAGCGTTCCGGGACTCATCGCCAGCGACGTGCTGGAACACCTTGGTGCCCATCTCGACGATGCGGAAATCAAGCAACTTTCCACGGTGCAGGTTCGCAAGGCCGACGATTTGGTGCTGCTGTCGAAGATGGCCGCAACACTCAAATTTGGAGACGACAATCAGGATCTGCAGAAATTCCTGCAGCGGAATCCGCGGTGCCTCCCGGCCTGGCAATTGTTTGTGTTTGAAAGCAATCCCGCGGAGAAGGCCTTGGCGCGATACAAGAATGTCAGCCGCCTGCTCGCCTGCGATCAGCTTCAAATCGCGGCCCTCGTCCGCCAGCCTGTTTCGCAGGACGTGCTGATTGCGGCGCTCGAACTTGCGCCCAAGTTTCGCCGCGACACGTACTACCACTGGGCGCTGGCCGGCATGGCCAACAACCTCGGCGAGCCCGATCTCGTGAAACACATCGTTGAAGTTTGGCGCGACAACGACGGCGGCTATATCGGCTGTTCGACGCGCGGCGAGTTCCTCAAAGAGTGGGGGTGGGACGCCCGCGGCGGCGGCTTTGCTGACAGTGTGACTGAAGAGGGCTGGACACTCTTCCGCGCGCGACTGGGCGAAGCGAAGGGAGAGCTCGAGCACGCGCTCGAACTGAATCCGCTCGGCTGGGAGGCACATGTCCGGTTGATTTCCATCGGCATGGCTCAAAACCTGCCAGACGAGTACGTCGACGAGCACTTCGAAAAAGCGATCAAGCTGCGTCCGCGTTACTCCGAGGCTTACGCGCGGATGTTCCAGACGCTGCAACCGCGCTGGGGCGGCGAGCCGGCCGACCTGCTGGCCTTCGCGCGCACTTGCGTGAAAACCGATTACTGGGACGAGGGAATCCCGGAAATCGGCCGCAAGGCCATCGAAGAAGTGACCTTCGTCGTCGGCGACGCGGCTTACAAGCGCACCGGGTTTCGCGAGCCCGATGTGTGGGACACGTTTTTGTTGTACGTCGAGAGCGCTCAGCGCAGCGGACTCCCCGAACACAAGAAGTTTTCGCTGAATTTGTTGGCTAAGTACGGCGGCTACGGCGGGCATTACAACGAAGTCGCCGACACGTTTCGACAGCTCGAAAAGGAGGGGCACGACAAGGACGTCTTCTGGGACGGATTCACGTACGAGTTTCTACGCGACCAGGTCTTCGCCGAAGCCGAGTCGGGACAAACCCAAGTCCGCGCGGGATTGCGTGCCGCTTTGGACCTCGGCGAATTCGAAAAGGCGCAGGAATGGCTCGACAAGCTCGAAGTCGCCGCCGATGAGACCGCGGCAAAGCTGCGCGACCGTTCTCAACGCGCCATCGACGTCGGCCGAGACCTTCAGGCGGGGCAAGCCGTCGAGCTGTCGGCCGAGCAAATGTACGAGCTCTTCGCAGGCATCGACGACCGCTGGAAAGTCGAAGGCGACGAGCTTGTTTGCCGGCTGCCGGCCGGCGCCGATACGCTGATCCTGTGCCCGTTCGGGATGGGACGAGTCGAGATCGCGGGAACGATGAGCTGGATGGACAGTCCGGAGCTCGCGCAGATTCACTCGCACACGCGGGCCCAGCGCGACGACGTTTCCCTCGTATACCTCCCCCAGGATGGACGCGTCTCATTGCGTCGCAATCGGCAGGAAGTGGGACGGGAGCGTTTGAAGAGCGATTCCGTGCCGTATCGGCTCGTGCGCGGCGAAGATAGCGACCAGATTTTTCTGCCGAGCGGCGCGGAATGGTCGCCCGGAGTTGTCGAGGAAGCGCCGAGCGGTTTTGGGTTCCAATTGACCGCCGCAAAGAATCATCCGGCCGTCGTCAAGCTGGGCATCGTGCGGATCAAGCCGCCGGAGGAAGAATGAAATTGGGCTAAAGGCGCAGGCCGCGGAATGCACCCTGCGCCTAGCAGTCGTTGGCGTCAGAACCCTCTGAATCGCGCGACGCCGTCCAGCACGATTTGTGCCGGGTCATGCCGATGCGCGGGTAGTAGCCCACGGCCTTCGGGGCGGCGAGCAAGACCAACGTCGTTTGCCGACCCGCCGTCTCATGCGTGCGACGCACTAATTCGCGGCCGATGCCCTGCCGCTGAAACTCGGCGTCAACCGCCAAATCGGCAAGATACGTGCAGGCGCTGTAATCGGTGATGGCTCGCGCGATGCCCACCAATCGCCCGTCGATGCGCGCGGTAAGTACGATGTCGGAGTTCTCGAGCATCTTCCGCAAACGGTCTGGCTCGTTCACGGGGCGCCGTTCGGCCAGCGTCGAGCGATGAAAAATGTCGACGAATTCGTCGACCGTGAGATTCGGCTCGAAATTGTAATCGACGTGCATGGAGGTCTCCGGAAAGGCGACGGGGGCCTACCGACTCCCGTCAGCGGCGGTTTGCGCGGCGGATCGTCACTCGGCTGACGGACAGTTCGCCATCGCGGCACGACAGGCGGAAATCTCCGCCGTTGACCCTTCCTGAAAACCGCGCATGGGGGAGCGTGAAAACCGCTTGCTTCCACTCCTTGCGACCAGCCAGCAACTTGGGCTCGGTTGGGCGAAAACTTTGCTCAAGCCCGCTCAATGCCGGGTCGCTCGAATCATACTCGATGTGAAACGATTGCGGCCCCGAATCGTAGAACTCCACCGTGGCCTCCAAAGTTTCGTCCCCGTCGACTAGAAAAGCGTAGTCGACGTCAAAGTACATGTAGCGCGTCTGCGGCACAAATTTGTTGGGCGCGGTCGTCCAGGCGGTCCGTCCGCCCACGCGGCCTGTGACGATTGGTCCGTCGCCATCGCGTTGATCGAGGATTTCGAGACCCACGCCCTTCTCGGGGCTCGTGGTGGCTTCGGGCAACGAGAACCAACTCTGCATGTCGATTTGTTTGCGCCCGTGGAACTCGTCGGCCATTTGCCGGGTGAGCTCGATGTATTTGCGACCGAACTCGGCCGTCTCGCAGATTTCCGTTCCCTCGTGAAATTCGTTCCACGTCTCAAGATGCACGAGCCAAGGCCGGCTCTTGGGATCGCGCGAAAGCAGCCTGCCCCAACTGAAGCGGTAGAACCGTCCGTCGTCGCGCTTCCGCACCAGGGGAGTGCGCCCGGGCACGGCCGAATGGTCGTACCCCGGGCCAATCGCCGCCGTTTCGAGAATCCTCGCATCGAGGGCCGCGCCCCATTCGTATTCGCTGTCCGCCGTCCCCGGCCATCCGCGCGTCTTGACCAGGTAGATGTCGCTGCCAAAGTCCTCGCGGAACATGCGCCGCACTTCGGGGAACAACGATTCGTCGACCTTGGCGGCAAAGGATGGGCCGTAGAGGAAAACAATCGGCTTGCCGTCGACATAGGCACGATGCTCGGCGGGAATGAGCGAGAAGAAGTTGCGAATCGTCCCATAGAACCATCGCTGGCCGGCTGGTGTCGTCAGGTCGACGTGGTGGCCGCTGCGATTGTATTGCAGCGTGCTCGTATCGTAAAAAAGGCCGATTGCCGGAGGCGACTTTCCGGCGGCCAGGAGTTGTTTGCGTGCGGCAATCAGTTTCGGCAGCCCGGCGTCGCTCCACCCTTCCGAGCCGTCGGGGGCGCCCCAGTAAACGGGCATTGCCACGTCGATTCCCGCGGCCGTCATATCGGCGAGCTGCTGCTTGTGCCACGCCACGTTCTTGTAGCTGAAGCCTTTGAGCGTGGGCGGATGTTCGGTGAGCGCATCGGTCCCGTCGTAATCGACGACGTGTGCCTTCGTGTCTGCGTCGTACCAGTAGAAGTACGTGGTGGCAATCACCGGTTGGCCGCTCGGAAACTTCCGGGCGGACGCCGGTGGCGCGCTTTGTGATCGCACGAATCGCCCCGGTGCAGCGGGCAAAGCGTAATCGGCGGGAAGGTTAGCCCCCAACAACAGCGACCAGAGAACGGGCGCCAGCGATGCATGCATGTGCTTATCCGCGGTTGAGGATATCGGTCATGTTTTTCTTATACGCTTCAACGCCCGGCTGCCCATAGGGGTTGATACCTATCAAGCGGCCTTCGAACACGGTCGCCAGCATCAGCATTTGCAAAAGCTGGCCGACAGTGTGCTCGGAAAGCGTGGGAAGCACGATGTCGGCCGTCGGTCGCCCGGCGTCGGCATAGGCGCGGTTCGTGCCGGCGATGGCAGCCGCCATCAGTTCGGGCATCGACTTGCCGGCAAGGCGGTTAAAGCCGTCCTGATCGAGCGCGGATTCGGGAATGCCCAGCGACGGCGATGACGGCGACTCCACAATCACGTTTGTGATTAGCTTGTCGCGGGCGCCTTCCTGATGCTGCTGCCCGCGGCTATGCAGGTCGCGCGTATTGACCACCGTGATGGGCGTGGCCCCGCGTTCCTGTTTGCCAAGGCTCTCGGCCAGCAACTGGTCGTACCACAACCCGAGCGCTTCCAGCCGCGATCCCCAGGTCGAAAGGATGCGGATGTGGGTCCCCTGCTCCACTTCGAACAAATGACCGGTCGCCGTGTAATCGAGCACCGGGTTGCTGCCGGGCGGCTCGTTGCGAAAGCGCTCGGTCATATCGGCCGCACCCTGCAGAAGTTGCCGCACATCGAGCCCCAGCGCGGCGGCGGGCAAAAGCCCGACGGCGGTAAAGACGGAGAATCGACCACCGACGTTGTCGGGAATGGGAAATACGTTCTCATAGCCTTTGACTTGTGCAAGCGACCGTAACTTTCCCTGTTCTCCCGTAACGGGGATCACGAGCCGACGGCTCTCGTCCGAGTCGGCGCCGTAAAAATCTTCGAGGGCCTTGCGGAACAACCGAAACGCGACGGCCGTCTCCAGCGTGCCCCCCGACTTGCTGATGACGACAATCCCCCAGCGCTCGAGCGGATTGGCGCGGTTCGACTCGCCGCTATTTAACAGCTCTAGCAGCGCGGCCGCCGCATCGTTGTCGAGGTTGTTGCCTTCAAAATAAATTCGCGGTACTCCGCCGCGCGCCTCGCGGTCGAGCTCGTTGTGATAGCGGGGGCACAGCGCCTCAAACAGCGCGCGAGCCCCCATGTATGAGCCACCGATGCCCAGCAACACGAGCCGATCGATTTCATTTCGCAACATCGAGGCGGCAGTCTCGATGCGGCCGATCAAGCTGCCGGCGGGATCGGCTTTGTGCTCGGCAAGCAGTTGTGCCGGAAGATCGATGAAGCCCGCGTCGAGCGGCTCCTTCGCCGCGGGTATTGGAGCGCGCGACTCGAGCAGCCGGACGTCGGCAAACATTTCGTCGCGCGCGGCAAGCAAGCGCGGCTCGATCGCGTGCAGCTTTTTCGCGTCGAGCAGCGCGTGAGCCGCCTTGGCAACGTAGCGCAGCGGTGGGGACATGCGACCTTCCACGTCTCTGAAACGATTTTGGGGACAACCCGTTCAGCGATCAGAGATCGTATCGGCCGAGCGCGGAGACTTCAATTTCAAGGGGGACAGGTCCATACTTTCGCGCTCAGGGGGGACAGGTCCATGCTCTTGGCGAACATTTGATGTCACGAAGGATATGTGTCTGCGGCAGAAGCGCGCGAAAGAATGGACCTGTCCCCTTTCACAAACCGTTGCCGAGCGTCTCGCGTTGATAGAGCGGCAGGTGACGGTAGTAGACTTCGAGCGTCATGATGCTCAGGCACGTCATGTAAAGGCGACCGCGCATCATACCGTGGACAGATCAGTGCCTTAGGGCTCGGGGGCCTGGGCGTCGGCCTGATCGTTCAGATCCTTCAGCACTTGTTCCAATTCTTTCATCTGTTGGCCGAATTTGGCCCAGTCATCGCCGTAACTTTCCTTGGCCTGTTGCAGGTGCTGCCAGGCCCGGCGTGCCAGTTCCGGTGATAGCCGGGTACTGGTTGGCTCGGCACCCCCCTGCTTGGCCCCGATGTCTGGGGGAACTGGCTGGCTCGCCTTGGCGAGAGCCGATTCACGGCCGAACAGTTTGTCCAGACCACGCTCGAGGTCGCGCTCCATTACGATCCGGTCGCCGTAGGCCACAATGACCCGCTTCAACTCGGGGATCCCCCCGCGGGCGGCCTGCAGGAACACCGGCTCGACATAAAGCAGGCTTCCCTTGGTCTCAATTGGCGATACAGGTGCATCGCGATCGAGTTGAGACGGTATGGGAACGACGAGCAAGTTTCCGCGGATGACCACATCGCCTCCTTGAATCCACAGGGCCAGTTGTTCCCGAATCTGTTCGTTCTGGCTGATCCGCGCTTCGATCTGGTAGGGGCCATCGACTTGCTCTCCTTTCG
>JBBDVZ010000195.1:0-6586 GCA_040903115.1 Planctomycetaceae bacterium | reverse complement strand
GTTGCGATAACCTCATCGCCGGCGATCGCCAGATTCTTATCGCTGACTTCGGACCCATCAGAATTAAGCGACACGTCACCGCCTCCGCGACTGCCTGAAAGAGAAGAGCGCGGCGGACCGGCAGGCTACCGGCTTTCGGGGATCAGCCTAGCCGCGCTCGTGTACCTTACCCGATTCAGCCAATTCGACCAATGATTCGCCGTGCCGTGCTCGCGTCGCGCTCGGCGTAAACTTCGGTGACCGCGACGCTCGAATGCCCAAGTACGGTCCGCGCCGTGTCGATGTCGGCTTTCCGCCGGATCGTTGTTGCAGCGTTGTGTCGCAACTGGCCCGGACTCCAGACAGGCACCTTTGCCCTTTCACATGCGTTGGCGACTGCTCGCCTGTAGCTCGTGGCGGTGTACCGCAAACCCGGGCGCTTCCGCGGGTGTGCCTTCTGTCGACGCCTGCGCTGACTCGGGCTCATCGGCGTTTTGCGGCTCGCCTTCCGTTGCGCCAAGTATTCGGCACGCGCCTCAGCGGGAGAGAACAGATAGGCGTCAAGATCCGTCTTTAGAAACTCCCGCAGCACGACTTGCGCTTTCGGGCCAATGAAGACGATTCGCGACTTGCCATGATGTTCGGTCTTATGGGATTCCGGCCGATATTCCCACACCTTGTCGGTCGTGTTGACCTCGCGGGTCCGCATGCGCATCGCTTCGCCCGGGCGCATACCAGTTAGCAGTTGCAGCCGAATCATTCCCCACACTTGGCGGGAGACATGCGGCTCAACTGCGTCGACGAACGGTTGGGGAACCGGCTTGACGGGATCAGCTTCCGTAACCGCGTGCCGCCCGAAGCCGAGCCCCGAAACGGTGGCCAGTGCAGAGTAGACGGTCGCCGGGACGTGTTCATTCTCGACGCCCCAGCGGAACATCCGTTTGATCCGGCCAATCTGCCGATTGATGCTCGTGCGGACGTTGCCAGCGTCGATCATGGCATTCCGGGCGGCCTTCAGCTTCAGAGGTCCGAAGTCCCGCACGCGACTTTTGCCGAATAGCCGAATCAGAGGACGAAGTGCGATGCGAATGTTATTGACTTCGCTGGTCTGCTCGCCGTTCTTGCGGTAGTAGGTCTTCGCGTGATAGGTGAAGAGGAGGCAGAGTTCGTCGACGGTGAGTGTGTACCGCCGCATGTCGCCGTTGCGCGCGAGCCATTCGGCGAGCAAATCGTCGTAGTGCTCGCGCGATTCCGGCGAACCAAACGACCCGAGGTAGTAATCTTTGCCGTCGATCCGAACGCGGGCCTGGCCGGTCGGCTTGTGCAGCAGATAGGACGGTTTTTGCTTTGGCATGGTGCAGCCCCCTTGCGGTGGTAGTGAAAGTGGTAGTAACCAGTTTCACGCTGCACTGCCGATGCTGGCAGGTAGTCGCAAGTCGCGACTCAGCAATGAGTTGTTTCAGCTCCCCGATTAGGACTCGAACCTAAAACCTAGCGGTTAACAGCCGCTCGCTCTACCGATTGAGCTATCGGGGATCGTGGTGGCCGTGCGGCAAGACGTCGTTTTTTGTCGTTGTTCGCTGCTTGCCGCGCGCTTCTGCGGCCCGAGTGCCAACTCGTGATGCGGGTAGCCGGGTTGGCGACTCGCCTTCGGGAACCGCGACGCGCTGGGCTGGCGTTGAATCAGGCGGCATCAACACAAATAGAGCATCGGGCAAAACGATGCAAGCCAAGCCCGCCAATTTTCGTGCTGGATGCTGCTCGGAAGCGGAGCGTGTGCCGCGTATCGGCCGTCGCGACTGCAAGACAACGTTCGTGCACCGGGGGTTCGCCGCCGGAACGCTAACCGTAATTGGCCGCCTTGGGTTTACACGGCGACGACGTCACAATTGCGCGAACACTCGAACGTGCCGCCGCGGTCGGACGCTTCGGGAGGAAGTCCGGGTCGGAGAGATGTGTGGACGAAGGCGGCTATTCTTTGTCGTTGCCGGCACCGCGTTCTTTCACCAGGACGACGCAGTTGCCGCGCTGGTTGTACTCGACGCTGCTGAGAAAGGCCCGCATGAGCATGATGCCGCGGCCGCAGGGCTTCTCCAGGTTTTCGTCGCAGGTGGGGTCGGGGACTTCTTCGGGCCGAAAGCCGTTTCCCTGGTCTTCAATTTCAATTCGGACGCAAACGTCGTTCACCTGCCACTGGACGCGGACCTGTTTTTGGGGGTCCATGTCGTTGCCGTGCTTGATCGCGTTGACGATTGCTTCCTCGAGCGCGAGGCGCACGCCAAAGATGTCGCGCGGAGGATAGTTCAGGTCTTCGAGCACCTTAATGATGCGCTCCTGAACCTCCTGACCGGCCACCGTGTCGCTGGCGATGGTGAGTTCAAATGCTTCGAAAAATGCCATGGCTCCGACAACACGTGTGTTTAGACCGTGGACCGTTGCGTTGCGAACGAGCGGGCCTTGCAGCCGATTTCTCGCCGCTCATTAACCCGTCCCGCGTGAGATTCCGGAGCGATCTGAGAGGTAATTTGGGTTTGTGGCAATCGCCCCGGGGTCGGCACAAGTCAAAACGATGCCAGTGCGGCTGCCTGATCTTCGTGGATATTGAATAACTTGTTGAGTTTGGTGATCGCGAAGACTTCGTAGATTTCCTTGCGAATGCTGCACAGTCGCAATTTGCCTTTGGCGGCCTTCACCTTTTTGTCGAGCGTAATCAGCTTGCCGAGCGCGGCACTGGAAAGGTATTCGACGTGAGAGAAATCGAGCACGATGTTCTTTCGCCCGTCTTCGTCGATCAGCCCGAAGAGCTGGTTCCCGATGATTTGAATGTTGGTCTCATCGAGAATCTTCTTATCGGTGAACGTGGCGATCGTGACACCATTGAGCTCTTCAATGTCGATTCTGCGAGTGCCGCTGCTTGTCATCGATGCATCCAATCGCGTCATGAATTGAGAAAAAGAAATGACAACTCGTCACAGTCACAGCCAGCACAGAGAACCACCCGAGATGACCGCCGAAGTGCGGCCGCTCTCGTGTCCCCCGTCTCCCGCATCGGAGACAAGATTACCGAGAAACTCCAGAAATCGGAAGCCTTTTCGACAGCATTCGCCATTGACGATCATCCAGCTTCTGAATTCGGCTGTCAAGCATTTTACAGAGCCCTCGGCCGACTTTGAATGACGAAAAGCCCTTTACACGGATACTTTTGCGTCGTCGCACGTCACGCAAGCATAGGGCGAGAAGTGGCCGATGCTTAACCCACAGGCGGCCACACCGCTGCGTCTTCGCCGTCGAGTCGCAGTGTCAGGCACTTGGCGCTGCCGCCGGCTTTGATGAACTCGCCCAATTCGCTGCTGTGCGGGGTATAGCCGCGAGCTTCCAATTCGACTTCGAGCAGCGGGCAGCCGGTGTTGATGACAACGTCCTTTTTCAACACCACGGCATTGCAGGCAAAGCGGGCGGCTTCCGCCGGCTCGACGGCGATGAGGTGTGGCACGTGCTCCTCGAGGGCCGTTTTCCCGTAATCATCAAAGGCTGCCGGATAGTAGATCGCCTCGGTCTCGCTGAGCGGGCAGAAGCATGTGTCGAGGTGATAGTAGTGTTCGTCGACCAACTGCAGCGGGATCACGCGGCAACCGATTTGCCCGGCGACCCATTGCATCGATCGGACATCGCTGCGAATCAGGTACCCCGCGAAAAGCGTCTCACCCATAAACAGCGCGTCGCCGGCACCCTCGAAGTTGTGGCGCGGCGGCAGGGTGACCGTTTTGAACCCGTGCGCGCGAAACCACTGGTCGTCGTAAGGCGTTTCGCCTTGACGGGCGGCGTGGCGAAACCGCGAGAGAAACGCCGTCTCGCGCCACACCAGGCCCGCGTTGGCAGTGAACACAAGATCGGGCAGTCCTTTGATTGGCTCCATCAGCTCGACGCGCGCGCCCAGCGATGTCAAAAGGCGATGCAGCGACTGCCATTGCCGGCGCGCCTCGGCCGGTTCACTCTGCCGGCTGCGGCTCATCCACGGATTGATCTCGTACTCGATCCCGTAGAAGTCGGGCGGGCACATTACAATGGTCGGCCGATCGTGCGCAATCACGGCGAGGCACCATATTCACTGAGCATTGGAAACGTCCGGCAAGCAGCCAAATTGGAATCGGTTGCCGCCCGCCCTGCAAGAGCGGTTTGACAACGTAGCAGGCACACTCCGTGTGCCGTAGCTTCGGGGTCATCGCGTGTCCATCTTCAAGTTGAAGAGGCGGACGGCACGGCGGACTTCGGCGAGCTCCCTTCGGGTCTGACTTCGGCGAGCTCAGTCGAGCCGAGCCTCAGGGTCGAAGACAGTCGAGCGGAGCGTGCCTGCTACTTTCGTCGGTGCCATGCCCACGGCTTTGCGTGGGCATGTGATCGCCAAACAGCATGGCCACTCAGAGCAGTGGCCATGGCACCCTTCCAGGAGAATACGAATAGGTGTCTTGCTTCCCGGAAGCGGCGATCGTTCGCGAGGGGCAGCAGTACCGCGTGCGGACGCTGGTTGCTATCATCGCATCTTGGATGATATGTCTCCCGACTCGAAATGCGCAAGGCCGGCAGAGATGACAAAAGACCCCCGCTATCCGCGAAAGTGGGACCTCGATTCGCTCTACCCGCATCCGCAAACCGATACGTTTGCCGCGATCCTTTCGCGCTACTCAGACGACCTGCACGCCTTGGCCGGCCGCTCGGAAACGTTGCCCGCGGTCTCGGCGAGCCGCGACGCGATGACCGCCTGGAGCGCGTTTTTGAAGGAGTACGATTCGCTCAGCGGTCGACGTCGCGATCTCGACTCGTTTATCGGTTGTCACGCCGCCGCTGAGGCTGAGAACAAAGCGTTCCAGCAACTCGAAGCGCGTTTCGCGGCACTCGAACCGAAGCGGGAGCAGATCCAGACGAATATCGAATTCGCCATGAAAGCGGCGAGCGAGAGCAACCTGTCCGCATTACTCAAGCAGGATGAGTGGCTGGGCAAAATGGAGTTTTTTCTTCGCGAAAGCCGCCGCAATGCGCGGTTCCGACTTCCGAAGGAGCAGGAGGCGGTGGCCAACGATTTGGCGGTCGACGGAATTCACGGCTGGGGCCGATTGTACGACCGAATTTCGGGAGCGCTGCGCATTCGGGTGATGGAACGGGGGGAGATCGTCGAGAAGTCGCCGGGCCAGGTGCTGTTCGATTCGCCGCAACGTGCGGTTCGCGAGAACAACTTTTTTGCAGCCACCCGAGCCTGGACGTCGATCGCCGACACATGTGCCGACGGGCTGAACCACATTTCCGGGACGCGACTGTCGATTTATCACCGCCTGGGAGTTGCCGACCATCTCGAAGCACCGCTGCGATACAACCGCATGCAGCGAAAAACGCTGGATGCCATGTGGTCGGCGGTCGCCAATCGCAAGCCGGTTTTGCTGAAATACTTTGACGCGAAAGCGCGTCTCTTGGGACTCAAAAAACTCTGCTGGTACGACACGCAGGCGCCCTTGCCGCAAACAGCGGCGATCGCGGGCGCAGCAACGATCTCGTACGACGAGGCGTGCGAAACGATCGTCAAGACGTTCAATGTCTTCAGTTCCGAGCTCGGCGATTACGCACGCCGTGCCCTCACGGGGGCCTGGGTCGAATCGGAGAATCGCGCGGGCAAGCGGCAAGGTGGGTTCTGCACCGGTTTTCCCACGAAGAAGCAGTCGCGAATTTTCATGACGTACACCGATACGCCCGACGGCATGTCGACGCTCGCGCACGAGCTCGGCCACGGCTATCATTCGTACGTCCTTCGTGAGCAACCGGTGTTGCTGCGAATTTATCCGATGAACCTGGCAGAGACGGCGTCGACGTTCGCCGAAGCGGTGCTGGGCGAGGAACGATTGCGTGCGGCGAAAAGCCAACAAGAGGAACTCGCCGTCTTGGAAGTCATGCTGGCCGACTCTGTCGTGTACCTGATGAACATCCACGCCAGGTTTCTCTTCGAAGACAGGTTTCACCGAGAACGGCACGACGGCGAGTTACCACCCGACCGCTTCTCAGAGTTGATGCGGGAAGCACAACAGGAAGCGTATTGCGGCGGGCTGGACGACGAGGGCTGGAATCCGCACTTCTGGATCTCGAAGCTGCACTTCTACATCAGCGGCCTGCCGTTTTACAACTTTCCTTACACGTTTGGGTCGATGCTGTCGCTGGGCATTTACGCGCTCTCGGGCGAACTTGGCGACAAATTCCCCGCACGTTACCGCGACTTCCTGATCGCGACCGGCTGCCAGGATACGGAAGAAGCCGTCCGCTCGACATTTGGCTACGACCTGACGAACGACTCTTTCTGGAATAAGAGCCTCGACGTGGTAGAAAAACGCGTAGAACGGTTCGTCGAGTTGGCCGCTGAACTGATCCCGGCTGCGGGCGAATGACTCAAGCAACGCGGGAGATCAGTCCTCGAAATCGCCCATTACGACGTTTATAATGACGTGAAGCACCCTCGTTCCCAAGCTCTGCTTGGGAACGCACTCTCTGGTAGCTCCGCTTCCCGTGACCGGACACTCGAAGCAGACTTCGGCGAGCTCAGTCGAGTCGAGCTTCGAGACAGTGGGTT
>JBBDVZ010000194.1:0-6599 GCA_040903115.1 Planctomycetaceae bacterium | reverse complement strand
ACGCCCCCAGTTTATCCATGCCTCCCAGAATGCGCCAGTGAGAATTGCCACACCCACCCGGCGTGGCGCTGCGCTTGACGCCGGGCTTTGTGATGCAACCCCTTCAGGGTCGTCTCATTCTCCCCGCGTCCCCACGTCGTGGTGTTCGCGCGTCTCCCGCGTTGTTCTAAGCAAAATGGTTCCCCGCGTTCGGCTCAATGCTGCTGTAATCGATCCATTTCGCTTCTTCGAGCACCCGAAACAGCCACGGGTGCTGCCACGGGTTCGCGAACGGGTACGACGCCGAGAACGCCGATATCAGCAACAATGCGGCGGCGGTGTTGCGGAACCAGCGACGATCGGCCCAGTGGTCGCAGACGGGAATGAGCGCGACGAGCCAAAAGGGAATCAGCCAGAAGGCCCAGCGCAGGCCGGATGTCATGCCGCCGTAGTTGTAGTTGTTGGTACGAGTGAGATAAAACGCCAGGACCGCCACCGTCAGCCCCAGGCCCAGCCACAACAGCGGACGCAGCGGCGTCGACGTTCGGCGAATCTGCAGCCACGCGATCACCGACAGCACAAACACCGGTGAGAGCGAAAAGATGCCGTGATGCCCCAGCGTGCAGTGGAACAGGTACACGAGCGGCGAATCGCCTCCCTTGTCGATCCCCTTCGGATTGGCCCAGTGCGTGAGTGTGCCATCGGGGTTCTTCGTGTACGCTTCGCTGCCGAACAGGGCGTAAATTGGTTTCCAAGTGCCGACGGCGATGTAATTCGTCACGACGAGTGCCGCCAATGGAACGATCGCGGCGGGCACAAAGTACACCAGCGTCGATTTGGCATCCTCTCGCAACAGCATGACGAACAAGGCCACGCCCAGCATCGCGGCGGGTAGCTCATTCGTGCAGGCAAAGCCCGCGAAGAACCCGGCGATTGCAAACAGCAACGGCCGCCGCTGCTTGTCGGCAATAATCCGCAGCGCGGGATAGATGGCGAAGACCACCGACACCGCTGCCACCGTGTGGTTGTTCAACACCACCAGGAACGTCGAAACAAACGTGCCGAATGCCGCGGTGGTCAGCACGAAGATTCGCGTGACGTCGCTCCGTGCGTAGCGCTCGAGCAACTTCGACAGCACGACCAGCGAGACTACGAACGGAATCAAATTGACAAAGTACAAGATGATCCGCGTCACCGCTTCGGTGTTGTCCACCAGGTTCAACCCGGTGACCTGCTTCGTCACCCAATAGATGCCGGCGACGATGGTCGCCAACAGCGGCGGCTTCGACGAGTACAGCGAACCGTCGAGCGTCACGCGGTCGATCGTCTGCCACTTGCGGTCCTTGTTGATCTCGTCAAGCTTGTATGTCCCGCGCTCGACGAGCGACCAGACGGTCGCCCAGCGCGAGCGGTCGTTCGCACTGAGCAGCGGCCGCACGCTGGCGATGCGCCCGGCCGAGTAAGCCGCCGAAATCACGATGATCAGCAGGTAGACGAATCGGCGCAGTCGGGCCCGTTCGGCGTCGGAGTGATGCTCGGCATCGGAGTGATGCTCGGCGTCGAGTTGCGTGGTTTTACTCATGGGCTCGTCGGAACGGCTTGATCGGGTTGGCAGTGAATGGGAATCCCTCTCCCTTCCAGGGAGAGGTTAGGAGAGGGTCGAAGTTTTCACAACGAAAACGCAGCAAATGTCAGCCCGATCACTTGAGTTTCCCAATTGGCGACAGCGAGTTCAATGAACATTCGCAGAGCTACCCTCCCCTCGCCCCTCCCTGAGAGGGAGGGGGTTCAAATCAAATCGCGCAAGTGCACGTGATGCGGGCCCAGCTTTCCGCCGTAGTTGCCGGCGGTGACCAGTAGCACCCCCTCCGATCGGCAGGCCGCGTGCAATCCCACCCGCATCGCTGCGCGAACGCTGTCGAACGACAATCCGTCGATCACGATTTCGTACACCGCTTGCGTTTGTTCTGGCAACACCGATTTGGTTCGCGCCCGCAGCGTGGGACAGTACGCGTCGTTGGTGCTGGCTTTGAGCGCCTTGTATCGCGAGCCGACTTTGCTGCCGCTGCGCACCAGTCCACCGGGAAACGGCAGGATCACGTCGGCGATATTCCGCATGGCGTCGGCCGAGGCTTCGGCGGCTGCGAGGGCCGCATTGGCGGTTCGACCGCAGATGATTAAGTTCCCGCCCGCGACGCCTTTGATCGTGCCGAAGCGGTCTTCGCAGACAAACTCGCCGTCCATGACGGGAATCCGCCAAAGTCGCCGGCCGGCCAGTCGTTTCGAAACCTGAAACCCGTCGCCAAAGTATCGCAGCCGACCGCCCACCGAAATCTGCTGGTCTTTCTCGGCGCCGACGATCCCGTTGTAGCAAGCCGTGGTCGCGCACGTCAGCACGCATTGCCCGACGCGGCTGGAGACGGCTGTTTGCAGCCCGTCGCGGCCAAACCCGAAGACCAGAACGCTGACGCCGGGCCGTCCGTCCGGGCTGTCGTCAGCGGCGACAGCGGATTCGATTCCCGCCTCCGCGTCGCAGGCGATGATGCTGGTGGCATTGCCGCACAACGTGTTGGCGGCAATCTCGGCCCAGCGCAGCGATGCCGCCGTGATCACCAGCCGCGTTCCCACGACGTTGAAAGCTTCGGCAAACGTATCGGCAACCGGAGTGCCGTGAAGCTCGAGGAGGGCAGTGGCTTCAGTCAACTGGTTGGCTTTCGCAGAACAGTTGTGGTGAAGCACGAAGCTCGAATGACGAAAGAAAGCCGCTCGGCTGAGCTCGCCGCAGGCCCAAAGCACGAAGCACTAAATTTTCGGGCTTCGGAAATTCGGATTTCTTTCGTCATTCGTGCTTAGTGCTTTCTTCACCCATGTGATTGCAAAACACGTGTGCCCCAGTTTAGTCTTTCGAGTGCGGCAATTGAACCGAGGCCAGCGACTTCCGTCCGAATGAACAAGAGGCTTCTTTAGTGCACAACCTATCGAGTGGCTGCCGCCTGACATCGATTGTAACGGCGATATTCATGGCCTTCGTGGCGGGGTCTCTCGGCACGCAAGCGACTTACGGCCAGGAGGCGGAGGCCGACGCGCATCCGCTGGGTCTCGAGCTGCAGGTCTTGGCGCGCGATCTCACTGACGGCGATTACCACGCCGTCCTCGAAACGATGATTCCCACCGACCTGGCCGCCGAATGGTTGAGGGTCGGCACGCCGGACAACCATGTGACGTTTCTCGAAGCGCATGGTGGGATGGAAAAAGTGCAGGCCGATCCGCAACTCAAGGCGGCCTACGAAGAACGCCGTCGCATTGCCGACACGTTTCTCGAATTGATGCGAGCAGCCTACAAGAAGCGCGGCCAGCGTCCGCCGTTCGACGACGAGCAATTGCAAAAACTGCTTGCCGGTGCGCGGAAGAATCAAAAAGCCGCCGACGCTGCGCTCAATGTCGCGGTTCGCGTCATCATGCCGGCGGCCGGCGCCGAAGCGCATTGGCCGCGCTTTCGCGGTCCCACCGGCCAGGGCAACGTCACGGGCACTTCGTTTCCGCGCACCTGGGGTGCGAGCGAGAACATCGTGTGGAAGACGAAAATTGCGGGTCGCGGCAACAGCTCGCCGGTCATTTGGGGCGAGCGCATCTTTGTGACGGCCGCCTCCGAAGATGGAACCGAGCGTTCGCTATTGTGCTACGCCCGCTCGGACGGGCGGCTGCTATGGCAAAAAACCGCTTCCGCTCCAGCGACAATCGAGCAACTGTATTGGAAGAACACGTACGCCTCATCGACTCCGGTGACGGACGGCGAGCGGGTGATTGTGTTCTTCGGCAGCAGCGGCCTGTTCTGTTACGACCTTGACGGACATCTCCTGTGGAAGCAGGACCTCGGAGAGTTCGTCACGATGCATGGTCCGGGGACGAGTCCGGTCATCTACAAGGACCTCGTGATATTTGTCCAATACCAAAACCGCGGCGACTCGGTCTTCGCCGCCTTCGAGACGAAAACCGGCAAGCCTCGCTGGCGGCTCAAGCCCGACAACCAAATGTGCTGGTCGACCCCGGTCGTGTTGCGCGTCGGCGTTCGCGATGAGCTGGTTTACAACGGCTCGAACCGCGTGGTCGGCTACTCGCCCGACACCGGCAATCAAATTTGGAGCGTGGCCGGCTCGACGCACGAGGCGATTCCGACGATCGTCGTGGGGGGCGGGCTGATCTTTTCGGCGTCCGGCCGCAACGGCTCCATTCTGGCCATTCGACCGGGTGGCTCGGGCGACGTGACCGCCACGCATGTGTTGTGGAACAACCCGCGCGGCGGCCCGCATGTCACTTCGCCCGTGTATTACGATCGCAAGTTGTTCCTCGTGAGCGACACGGGAGTGGCAAGCTGCCTTGATGCGATGACGGGCGCGACGATTTGGCAAAAGCGGCTACGCGGCCGGTTCTCGACGTCGCCGCTGGAAATTGGCGGCATCCTGCTGCTCACCAACGAGGATGGACGCTGTTTCATTTTGCGAGCCGGAGACAAGTTTGAGCTGATTGCGGAAAACGATTTGGCGGAAAACACGTTGGCAACACCAGCCATTTTGGACGGCCGCATTTATTTTCGCACCGCGGAAAACCTGATCTGCATCGGCGATGGAGCAACGGCCGAAAAAAGTGAAAACTGACCACGGATAACACTGACCACGGATAACACTGATGAACACGGATAAAACGAAATTCCATCCCGTCAATTATCCGTGCCCATCCGTGGCATCCGTGGTCTCCCTTTTTTCCTGTGTGCTCGTGCGAATGCTCAATTGAAGGTTTCAATGTCCACCGTTCCGGAAATTGCCGAATGGTTGATGGAGTCGCGGCGAGCGGTTGCGTTCACCGGCGCGGGTATCAGTACGGAAAGCGGCATTCCGGACTTTCGCTCGCCTGGAGGCGTCTGGCAAACTTCTCAGCCCGTTTACTTCGATGACTTCCTGGCTCGGCACGAGGCGCGGCTCGAATACTGGCGACAAAAGGCGAAAGCCCACAACGATTTCTGGCAGGCGCAACCAAATATCGCCCATCAGGCGTTGGCAAAATGGGAATCGGCCGGTCTACTGCGCGGCGTGATCACGCAGAATATCGACGGCCTGCACCAAGCCGGAGGAAGCGTCAACGTGCTCGAACTACACGGCACCGCGCGCGAGATCGGTTGCCTGACTTGCGAAGCGCGCTTCGGCGCCGACGCGATGGTCGATGAGTTTACCAGAACCGGCATCGTTCCAAATTGTCCGCGCTGCGACGGCTTGCTGAAGCACGCCACCATTTCGTTCGGCCAATCGCTCGACGGCCGCGTTCTGCAACAGGCCGCCCAGTGGTCGTGCGAAGCCGACCTCTTCATTGCGATTGGCTCGTCCCTCGTGGTGACGCCCGCCGCCGACCTGCCAGCGCTTGCGAAACAGCGGGGCGCGCGGCTGGTGATCATCAACCGCGATTCGACGCCGCTTGACTGGTCCGCCGATGCCGTCATCAACGCCCCGATTGGCGAAACGATCGCGGCGATCGAAGAGATTGTCCGAGAAAGCTCCAAGCACGAATGTCGAAAGAAGGCCTAAAGCACGAAGCCATTGTAGGGTGGGTGAAACCCACCTCGGTCGCGTGCCTACGCTCGAATGGTGGGTTGCCACCCACCCTACATGCTAAAGCACGAAGCACGAAGAGGTTGGGCCGTATATTCGGGGTGCCTGGGGTCGAACGCAGTGAGCCCCCAGTTCGCTCCGGGGGTTCGCTTCGCTCAACCCCGGACGATGGCTTATAATATCGATGCACACATTCCTCTGAGGTTATTCGGTCGCGGAGAGTCGTTGATGACAAATCGTTCTTGCCGGTATGCGTTGATTGGCGTGGTGCTGGCGTTGGCGGTTGCCTGTTTGCCAAACGCGTCGCACGCTCAGTTGTTTGGCGAGCGGACGTTGTCCAAGCCGTTATCGATTCGCCCGAAGCCCGGCGCCGGGGTCGGGGCAGTCAGTGGCACCGAGCGCTATATACGCGGAAATCGTCGCCCGACCGATTTCATCGGAAGCGATTCGCGCGACCCCCGGGCCTTTGTCGGCGCTCAACAGGGAACGACTGCCGGGCAGGTGCGGGCCGCGACTGAAGACCTGCGCCGACCGCAAGTCAACACGGCTCAACTGAATCCGACGTTGCCGCCCCGCGGTCCGAGGCAAATGCTTCCGCCGAAGCTCGAGTTGGGGTTTACCGTTACTGCCCCAGCGTCGGATAAGATTCAGACCAAGGTGGACCGGCATCTGCGCTCTGCGGAGGGACGCTTTCCGGGAGTGCAGGTGAGCGTGACTGCTGGTTTGGCAAAGTTGACGGGAACAGTCGGCTCCGTTGAGGATAGGCGCCTGGCCGAGGCGCTGGTCCAACTCGAGCCGGGGATAGAGGCTGTCCAAAACGACTTGGTTGTGGCCCCTGCCCCTGCCCCTGCCCCTGAGTCTGCCCGTCCCTCGGTGCCGCGGCGGTATTCCGAGTAGCCGGAGCACCCTGACGTCTTTGCGCGGGCTGGCTAAATCGGAGTCGAGGGTCGCTTGCCCCCCCGCTCTGGCCCTCCCCGCTCGGCTGAGCTCGCCGCTGGCCCGCGAGGGGGGAGGGGGATT
>JBBDVZ010000193.1:0-6607 GCA_040903115.1 Planctomycetaceae bacterium | reverse complement strand
CCCCGGGCCTGACCCTGATGCTTTGAAACGACTGTTGAGCGTCCACGGCAAGTGGAGCGCTCGCGCTGCAGTCTAGTGATCTCGATAATTGGCTCGGTCGGATGGGGCCTGCGATCACTTCACGTTGCGCGGAGGGTTCTTTAGTCTTTCGGCCGCAACCGGGGAGTAGTGCCGCACGTGGGGACGTCCATGAATCACAAACCGCAGCCGCTGTTCGTACTGCCGCAGAGAAAGCATTGCCCCGTTTGCGGAGCAACGAGCTATTCGGCGTCCGGCATTCATCCGCAGTGCGCCATGCAGCAAGCCGACTCGAAGCGGATGCAAAAGGTGAAATCGCCCTCGAAAGCCCGCAAAAAGGTCACCAAGTCGATGCAGCCGACGCATTGGCAAAAAGCCTGCCCGCGATGTCGCACGGTGGTCCACGTCCGCAAACGGCTTTGCCAATGCGGCCACGCGTTTGCAACGGCCAAGGGCACCTGACCGGTCCGGCCGCATGCCGTCGCGATCAGCTCGACCCGGCCACACGCCGGAAGGAAGGTCGAAGCATAAACGCTGGAAGCAGCATCAAGCACAAAGCCCGAATGGCTGGCATTCATCGGCTTGTTGTTTCGTGCTTGGTGCTGCGGATTTCCTTCGGCATTCGTGCTTCGGGCTTAAGCCACTCACTCTGTGACGTGAGGGGGCGACGCGCGGCACTCGATGGTGGCTTCTCACGCGGACCACTAGACTGAAGAGATCCGAGGATCGCGCCTCTCGGGCCGGGCATCCCTTCGTCGGAGATGGTCTTGATGTTCTCGTCACGCCTGTTTTGGAGAATCTTTGCCGCGTATTGCGTATTGACGCTGGTTTTGGCCGGTGTGTTTGTTTGGATTCTCGTGGCGCGCGTCGAATCCATCATGGTCACGAAGGCTGAAGACCGGCTGCACGATTCGGCCATTGTGTTGCGAAAATACCTGCCGCCCAAACTTGCGGGCGCCACCGGCAATGCGCTGCAAAACTCGCTGCGGGAAGTGGCCGCTGAAAACGGAACGCGCATCACGGTCATCGCCAAAGACGGCACCGTCATCGGCGATTCGGAAAAGGACGCCGAGACAATGGAGAACCACGGCTCGCGCCCGGAGGTGCTCGAGGCTCGCGAAAATGGTTTCGGCTTTGCGCGACGCACCAGTCAAGAGACAGGTGTGCCAATGATGTATTGCGCGGTCCGAGCTGACGACGATTCCGGTTCTATCGGCTTTGTGCGCGTGGCGGTCAACATGGATTCCGCGAACGCCCACTTGGGCACCGTGCGGAATCTCATTTGGATCACCGCCGCCGTGCTGGCCGTCTCGGCCCTCGTGCTGACTTATGTGATTGTCGGGCGAATTATTAGGCCGCTGACGGCGCTCACCGAAGCGGCTCGAGCCGTCTCGGCGGGCCATCTCGAGCAACACGTCACCGTCAGCAACCGAGACGAGTTGGGGATGCTAGCCGACGCATTCAACGCCATGAGCGCCAAGCTGGCCTCACGCGTCGAGACGTTGGAGAGCAGGCAAGCTCAGCTTCAAGAGAAGACGGATCTTTTGCAAACGGTGTTTGCCACGATGATCGAAGGGGTTGTCGCCATCGATGAGCGGCAAGTGGTTTTATTCGCGAACGAGGCCGGTTGTCGACTGCTCGACTCGCCGACGCCGCATGTCGTCGGTCGCCCGATATGGGAGGTCGCGCGCCACACGAACATTCAGGACGTGGTCCGCCAGGTGCTCGGCGGCGCGAGCCAGCAGCGGGCCGAGTTCGAAATCGCCCGCACCGGATGCTGGGTGAACGTGCTGGCCTCGTACCTTTCAGCCGAAACCAGCGGTCGCGTGGTGCTGGTTCTGCACGATATCACCGAGCTGCGGCGGCTGGAGACGATCCGCCGCGACTTCGTCTCAAACGTGTCGCACGAGCTGAAGACGCCGCTGACCGCCATCAAGGCATGTGCCGAAACGCTGGTCGACGGCGCGGTCAACGATCCGGAGCACAGCCACCGGTTCGTGAAACAAATCGAAGAGCAAGCGGAACGGTTGCATGCGCTCATCCTCGACCTGCTGAGCCTGGCCCGCATCGAGTCGCAGGAACGAACCTTCGACATCCGCTCGCTCCCAGTCGCCGAGCTGATAGCCGCCTGCGTCGCCGAACACTCCACGATTGCCGAATCAAAACAAGTTCGGTTGACGAGCGAACGGATCGACGAGGGGCTGCAGATTCTGGCCGACCGCAACGAGATGCGCACGATGCTCGGCAACCTCGTCGAGAATGCCATCAATTACACGCCTGCCGGAGGCCACGTCGCGTTAAGCTGCCGGCGCGAGAACGGTTGGGCGCGCATCGACGTGGCCGACACGGGCATCGGCATTCCCAAAAAGCACCAGTCGCGCATCTTCGAGCGTTTTTACCGCGTCGACAGGGCGCGGTCCCGAGAGGTCGCCGGCACCGGCCTAGGGCTGGCGATTGTGAAGCACCTGGTTCAGGCGTTCGGCGGACGCATCGAGGTGGCCAGCGAGCCGGGGAAGGGGAGTACGTTCTCGGTGTTCTTGCCGCTTTCAGAGCCGAAGTCCTGATCCACTTCGGGTTTCAGATGCGTGGATCCCGCTAGTTCTCCACTTAAACCACACCGCCGGGCTTGCGCAACATCGCGGCAACCGCAGCGTCTTAATCATTTCTTAACATTGCCCAGCCGGAATCTTCACACAGCGGCCCTACCATCGGGCAGCGGCAACTACGGTTCCGATCAGCCTTGATTGGCCTAAGGATCGGAGTCCATTTTTCCAACGGCTTTCTGACAACGGTTTTGAAGGAGGAACGGACGATGCGACGAACAGCCTGCGTGTCATTGCTCGTTCTGACAGCGTGTGTGGTCGTGCCCGTTGGATGCCGAGTGCAAACAGCGAGCACGTCGAAGAGGACGGTCCTCATCGACGGGTCGAGTACCGTCGCGCCCATCTCGCAGGCAATGGCCCAGCAGTTCGAGAAGACAAGCTCGGTGAAAGTTTCGGTGGGCACGTCGGGCACCGGTGGTGGGTTCTCGAAGTTCTCCGCCGGCGAGACCGACATCAACAACGCCTCGCGGCCCATTAAGGCGTCGGAAATCGAGGCGTGTCAAAAAAACGGCATCGAGTACCTCGAGCTGAAAATCGCCATCGACGGCCTTTCGGTGGTGGTCCACCCGCAGAACGACTGGTGCAAAAGCCTCACCGTCCAGCAACTCAAAAGCATTTGGGAGCCCGAGTCGACGGTGAAAAAGTGGAAAGACGTCGATCCCGAGTGGCCGGACGAGCCCTTCAAACTTTACGGGGCCGACACCGACTCGGGGACGTTCGACTACTTCACCGAGGCGATTTGCGGTAAGGAGGGCGCGAGTCGTACCGACTATACGCCCAGCGCCAACGACAATTTTCTGGTGCGCGGCGTCAGCGGCGATAAATATTCGCTGGGGTACTTCGGGTATGCTTACTACGTCGACAACCGTGATAAGCTGAAAGTCATCCCCATCGCCCCCGGCTCCGATCCAGCCACGGCGGTCGAGCCCAATGAGACGACAATACGGTCCGGGACTTACAAACCGTTGTCGCGCCCCCTGTTCGTTTACGTCAACACGAAGGCCTTGAAGCGCCCGGAAGTGGCGGAATTTCTCAAGTTTTCGCTGAACGAAGGCCAGGCCCTGATCGACGAAGTCGGCTACGTTCGCCTCGACGAGAATGCCATCAACCAGGAACGGCAGAAACTGCAACAAGCCGTCGGAAAGTGATCGACCGCTCCTGAGCCAATATTCGAGTTGATGCCGTCGGCTGAAAGCTGATTGCTGAAAGCAATTCCTTGAGTACTTCCTCCGCAGCAATTCGAACCGATCCGCCCACGGCGAGCCCTGCCGGCTCGCTGGCGAAACGTTTTTCGGTCGCACGCGCAAAAGAATTCGTCATCAAGCTCTTTTTGCTCGGATGTGCGCTGCTGTCCATCGGCACGACAATCGGTATCGTGATCGTTTTGCTCACGGAGAGCGTCGTCTCGATCGACGGTACCCCCGCCTTCTTTCAAGAAGTTTCCATTTGGGAGTTTTTCACCGAAACGCGTTGGACGCCGCAATTTCCGCCGCCCCAACAGCATTTCGGCATCGCGCCGTTGCTGGCGGGGACCTTTCTGGTCGCGGGCATTGCGGCCCTGATTGGGCTTCCGGTGGGATTGGCGAGCGCCATCTACCTGAGCGAGTACGCGTCGCCGCGCGCCCGGGGCATCATCAAGCCGGCCCTGGAGATGCTTGCCGGTGTGCCATCGGTGGTTTACGGCTACTTCGCGCTGGTGTTTGTCACGCCGTATATTCTGCGGCCGATTTTTCAGAGTCTGATGGGATTCGACGTCGCGGTGTTTAACGCCGCCAGCGCGGGAATTGTCGTGGGGATCATGATTACTCCCATGATCGCCTCATTGAGCGAGGACGCGCTGCGTGCGGTGCCACAGGGGCTGCGCGAAGCCGGATATGCCCTCGGATCGACAAAGCACGACGTCGCGATGAAAGTCGTGGTGCCGTCGGCCTTCTCGGGCATCGTCGCGTCCTTTCTGCTGGCAGTTTCTCGTGCCGTCGGCGAGACGATGGCCGTGGTTATTGCCGCCGGACAGTCGCCGAACCTGACGCTCAACCCGTTCGAAAGCATCGAAACGATGACAGCTTTCATCGTGAACGTTAGCCAGGGCGACACTCCGGCGGGCACCATTGAATACAAGAGCCTGTACGCGGTGGCCCTCACGCTGTTTTGCGTCACGCTGGCGATGAACTTTCTGTCGCAGGCTGTGATGAGACGGTTTCGGGAGGTCTATCAATGAGCCGCCCCCAAGCCGCCTTCAAGTCGCAATTGGCCGCCCGACACCGCAAGGGCCGCGTCTTTTACGCATTGTGTGTCACGTCGACGTGGCTGGGCATCTCGACGTTGGTCGTCATGCTGGCCGGAATCATCTGGCAGTCGTCGGGCTGGTTGAATTGGACTTTTTTGACGAGCTACGACGACGCATTGCATCCCGAACGGGCGGGAATCCTGGCCGGCTTGTGGGGCAGTTTCTGGCTGATGCTGTTGACCATCGTGATTTCGGTCCCCGTGGGCGTTGCCGCCGCCGTCTACCTCGAGGAGTTTTCGTCAGACACGCGCCTCACAAGAATCCTTCGCATCAACCTCGCGAATTTGGCGGGGGTCCCGTCGATTGTCTATGGAATTCTGGGGCTGACGGTCTTCGTACGGATGTTCGGAGCGTTCGGTTCCGAGCAAAAAGTCCTCGCCATCTCACTGGGCTTTGCCGAGTTGCAAATCCCGCTGCCGTTTGGCAGAACAGTCATTGCCGGGGCGCTCACGCTGAGCTTGATGAACCTGCCGGTCATTATTGTTTCGGCCCAAGAGGCACTCAGAGCGGTTCCCTCGTCGTTGCGACATGCCTCGCTGGCGCTGGGCGCCACCCGCTGGCAGACGATTTGGCACCAGGTGCTGCCATCGGCCACGCCGGGAATATTGACAGGCGTGATTCTCTCGGTGTCGCGGGCGATCGGAGAAACTGCGCCGTTGCTGATGATCGGTGCGATGAGCTATGTGGCTTTTACACCGGGTGACATCTCGTCGCCTCTCGATGCGGCCCGCAATCCCGAGGGGGTATTGAAGGCGCCGTTCGATTCGTTCACGGCTTTGCCCGTGCAGATTTTCAACTGGGTTTCGATGAGAAACGAGTATCAACACGTGGCAGCGGCCGGAATCCTCGTGCTGCTTGTCGTGTTGCTGGCTCTCAACGCGTTGGCCATCTTTCTTCGACACCGCTATCAGAAGCGCACGCGCTGGTAAGGAGAAAGCCGGATGATGACCACCGCCGCCGCATATGCCCATCTCGTCGAACGTGCCGCCCGTAAAGCGGACGAGAACCCCGGGAGTGTCACGCCGGTGTTGCGCCCCAAGGTCGAGACGCGGAACGTGTGCTTTTATTACGGGTTGAACCAGGCACTTATCGACGTCTCGGTCATAATTCTCGAACGTTCGGTGACGGCGCTGATCGGCCCTTCGGGTTGCGGCAAGAGCACGTTCCTGCGGACGATCAACCGCATGAACGACATTATCGAGGGCACTCGGCTGACCGGGTCGGTGCTGCTGGAGGGGACCGACATTTACGATCGCGACATTGACGTCGTCGCCCTGCGGAAACGCGTGGGGATGGTTTTTCAAAAGTCGACCCCGTTTCCCAAGTCGATCTTCGACAACGTGGCCTACGGACCCAAGATTGCGGGAATCACAAAAAGGGCCCAGTTGGCGGAAATCGTCGAACAATCCCTCGAACGAGCGGCCCTCTGGAAGGAAGTCAAAGAGCGGCTGAACGACTCGGCCCTGACGCTTTCCGGCGGACAGCAGCAGCGGCTGTGCATCGCCCGGACCCTCGCCACCAATCCCGACGTCGTTTTGATGGATGAGCCGG
This sequence comes from Planctomycetaceae bacterium, assembly GCA_040903115.1. GTDB lineage: Bacteria > Planctomycetota > Planctomycetia > Planctomycetales > Planctomycetaceae > JBBDVZ01. The sequence goes on along the minus strand of JBBDVZ010000193.1, from coordinate 148 downwards.
CCTCCGCACTCGATCCGGCTTCGACCGCGCGGATTGAAGATTTGATTATTGAGCTGAAACAGAACTACACAATTGTCATCGTGACGCATAACATGCAGCAGGCGGCCCGCATCAGCGATGCGACCGCATTCTTTTACGAGGGCCACGT